>QIAJ01000240.1 GCA_003225495.1 Acidobacteriota bacterium | reverse complement strand
CGTTGCGCGAGAGCCGCGCGCGTATCGTGGCAGTCAGTCCCATTGTGGCCGGCGCCGCTGTCTCAGGGCCTGCGGGGATTCTGATGCAGTCGCAGGGCTTTCCCGTTTCCATCGCGGGCGTTGCCGAGTTCTATCACGATTTTCTCGACCTGCTGGTCGTCGATTTGAAGGACCGTCCGGTGGCAAACGAACTTCAGAAGTCGGGCACGCGCGTACACTGCGCGCAGACATTGATGCGAACGCAGGATGACAGAGTCGCCCTGGCGAAGGCGGTACTGAGTCTTGCGTTGCAGCCTCCAGAGACTCACGCCGCTTCGGAGCGTCTATGATTCTCGTTCCTGTCAAGAATCTCGCGAATGCGAAGCAGCGGCTTTCGCCGGTGCTCGGTCCTGAGGCGCGCCGAGAATTGGCACAGGCGATGTGTGCCGACGTGCTAGGAACTCTTGCGCGCTGGCGGCAGCGGCCCGCGGTCGCGGTAGTGACGAGCGACCGATTTGCTTCTGATTTGGCGGCACGTTTCGGTTTTGAAGTTATTGCCGATGATGTTAATCCAGGGGAGACCGGCGCGATCGAGATGGCCACTGCGTTTTGTCGAGATCGTGGTGCGCTGCATACTCTGGTTATTCCTGCGGATATTCCCTTGATCGAAGTGAGCGAACTCGTAAAAATTGCGGAGTCCGCGCCTCCGTCAGGTGCGGTGCTGGTGCCGGATGGGGCTGGTCGCGGGACGAACGCGGCACTGCGGGCGCCCGCTGATTTGTTCCCGTTGCGGTTCGGCAACGATAGTTTTCTCCCGCATCTAGCGGCAGCCAAGGCGACCGGAGTGCCGTGCGTCGTTTTGAAATTGCCGGGAATTGCGCTTGACGTCGATCGCCCCGAGGATTTGCAGGAACTGGCGGCGACGGACGGCGAGCGACGGTCGCAGAAGCTGGTCCGGAGCTGGAATTTGGATGCGCAGGTTTGTCGTGGCTAGTCCTGGCACGGCTGGAGAAGTCCGCATTCTTCCACTGCCGATGGCAGGAGAGATTCGGCCGGGTGACTCGTTGATCGAGCAGTTTCTGGCCGCCGCAAAAAAACAAGGCATCCGCTTTCAGGCTGGGGACATCCTGGTGGTGAAGCACAAAGTTGTCTCAAAGGCGGAGGGAGCGGTGGTCGTGCTGCATGAGATCGTGCCATCAAATGCTTCGCGGTCTTGGGCGCGGCGCTTCGGATTGGATGCGCGTGTTACGGAACTGGCGTTGCGCGAAAGCCGTCGTGTGGTTCGGCGCAAGCGGGGCGTAATGATCACGGAGACGCGTCACGGATTTATTTGCGCAAACACCGGTATAGATGTGTCCAACGTGGATGGCGGCAAGCATGCGGTTCTGCTGCCGCAGGATCCGGATCGATCGGCGTCGCGATTGCGTGCGGACTTGAAGAAAAGGTTGCGGCTGGATGTAGCGGTGATCGTCAGCGATAGTTTTGGGCGTCCGTGGCGTGAAGGACTAACGGAAGTGGCAATCGGTGTGGCGGGAATGCGGCCGCTGGTTGACTATCGCGGCAAGCGCGATTCGCATGGCTATAAACTGCACGCCAGTGTGGACGCGATCGCCGACGAACTTGCTTGCGCCGCCGGTTTGGTTTGCGGCAAGCTTGCCGGCACGCCGGCTTGTATCATTCGAGGGTATTCGTATCGCGCGGGACAGGGAACCGCGCGGGAATTGATCCGGCCCGCTGCGAATGATTTGTTTCGATAGGAGATGGTTGTGACGTTGCCGTCAGCGAAGTTCGAGTTGGAACAGTTCCCGACGCTCGTATGGGACGATGTCGCTCTCAACGCCGCGCCGGAAGTTCGTGGTGCGTTGGAGCGCGTGCTCGATCGTCAAGATGGCATTTGCCTCACCGATGACGAGCGGTATGGTCTGGCTCGCTGCGAAGGGGTTGATCTGCTGGCGCTGCTCGTCGCCGCGAACGAACTTCGTCGGGAACTGGTCGGAAACATTGTCAGCTACGTTGTGAACCGCAACATCAATTTCACGAACATCTGTTTTGTCGGATGCAAGTTCTGCGCGTTCAGCCGCGGGCCTCGCGAAGCCGATGCCTATTTTCATTCGCTCGAAGACATGGGACGCAAAGCCAAAGAGGCATGGGACGTGGGCGCGACCGAAGTCTGCATCCAGGGCGGACTGCCGCACGGTCTGCCGCAGTTTTACTATCGCGATATTTTGCGTGCCGTGAAAAACGCCGCTCCGGACATGCACATTCACGCCTTTTCTCCCATGGAAATGGTGTACGGCGTGGAACTCACGGGCATGCCTTTGCGCGACTATCTGATGATGCTACGCGACAACGGGCTCGACACTTTACCCGGCACAGCGGCAGAGATTCTGGATGATGAGGTCCGGCACGTGCTCTCCCGCAACAAGCTTTCGACCGCCCAGTGGCAGGAGGTGATCCGCACGGCGCATTCATGTGGGATCCCGAGCACGTCCACATTGATGTATGGTCACATGGAAACTCCGGACCACTGGGTACGGCAGTTGCTGTGACTCCGGCAAATTCAAGATGAGACAGGAGGCTTCACCGAGTTTGTCCCGCTTGGTTTCGTTCACCAGAACACACTGCTGTTTCAGCAAGGGCTGGCTCGCTCGGGGCCAACGCTCGCCGAGCATCTGAAGATTCATGCGCTCGCGCGAGTTCTGCTTGCGGGATCGATTCATAACATACAAGTCTCGTGGGTCAAGCTGAATCGCAAACTTTCGCAGCTTTGTTTGCACGCTGGAGCAAACGATTACGGCGGCACTCTGATGGAAGAAAATATCTCGCGCGAAGCGGGGGCTACCGCTGGGCAATATACGAGTCCGGAAGATTTTCAGTCGCTGATTCTGGAAATCGGACGCATCCCAGCTGAACGCAACACGACTTATTCGCGGATGAAGATCAAGTTGCCGGTAGAGAGCCTGACCTCAGAACAGGCGCTGGTTGCGGAGTTTGCATGAGCCGCACGATTGCCGTGGTCGGCGGTACCGGGCCTGCGGGCACGGGCCTGGCATTGCGCTGGGCACGCGCAGGAGAAAAAGTCATCATCGGATCGCGGGATGCCGCGCGAGCTGAGCAGGTCGCTGAAAAGATCCGGCAGCGCGTTGGGCCGCGGACGCAGGTTTCCGGGATGGAGAATTCCGCAGCTTGCGCGGCCAGCGATCTCCTTATGCTCACGGTTCCGTTCGCAGGCCAGGCGGAACTGCTGAAACAACTGAAGCCAGCGATTCGTCCGGGTAGCATTTTGATTGATGCGACGGTGCCGCTGGCTGCGAGCATCGGCGGGCGCGCCACCCGCACCCTCGGAGTATGGCAAGGATCTGCTGCACAGCAGACTGCCGAACTCGTGCCGAAAGGTGTGGCGGTGGTTGGGGCGTTTCACAACGTGTCGGCTGACATTCTCAACGGAGACGACGACGTGGATTGCGATGTGATTGTGTGTAGTGACGACCCCGCGGCTATGCAAGCCGCGATGGAACTCGCGGCCAAGATCCCGAACATCCGTGCGATTGACGGAGGCAAGCTTGAAAATGCACGCATCGTCGAGCAGATCACGGCGCTGCTGATCGGCCTCAACATCCGGCATAAGGGACACGGTGGTGTGCGCATCACCGGGTTGCCGGAAGCGGCATATAAGTCCGAGCGATCTTCGCAGTAGATTGATTACGATTGGCATTAAGCTCCCCAAACCCCCGAATGACATCCCCCGCCAGCCCCGTACCGGCGATCACTTTCGATCATGTATCGTTCCGCCTGAACGGGCGCGTGCTTGTTGAGGATCTTTCTCTTTCCGTCAATCGCGGCGAGACGCTGGTCCTGCTGGGGCGAAGCGGTTCGGGCAAGACGACTTCGCTGAAACTCATCAATCGTCTTCTTCTGCCGAGTTCCGGCGCTGTGCGTGTCGATGGCAAATCGACCACTGATTGGGATCCCATACGTTTACGGCGCAGCATCGGTTACGTGATTCAGGATGGAGGTCTGTTCCCGCACTTCACTGTTGCGCGGAATATCGCGCTTGTGCCGAAGATCGAAAACTGGGCTCGCGAAAAGATAGACGCGCGGGTCCGGGAATTGCTAACCCTCGTCGGACTGAGTCCGGATCTTGCCGACCGCTATCCGGAGCAGCTTTCCGGGGGGCAACGGCAAAGAGTGGGCGTGGCGCGGGCGTTGGCGGCCGATCCGCCGATTTTGCTTCTGGATGAACCGTTCGGTGCACTTGATCCGATTACGCGTTCGGAAATGCAGAAGGAATTCCGCGATCTGCAGCAACGCATGAAAAAAGCTGTGATCTTTGTGACACACGACTTGCGCGAGGCGCTCTTGCTTGCCGACCGTGTTGCGCTCATGGAAGACGGCCGTCTGGTCGCGAAGCTTCCGGTAGCCGATTTTCCTCATTCGCAAGAACCGCTGGTGAAGACTTACGTCGCAGCATTTTCCGGAGCCGAGCCGAGGTGACAGCATGAACTTCTGGAATTTCCTGTTTACAAATCGTCAGCAGCTGCTCGATCTGACCGGCGAGCACATCACCCTGGTCGGACTTTCAATCCTGTTTGCGGTGCTCGTAGGGATTCCGCTGGGGATCCTGATCACGCGCGTTCCACGGCTCAGCAAGCCCGTGTTGGGCGTGGCCAACGTCATACAGACAGTTCCGAGCCTAG
>QIAJ01000239.1 GCA_003225495.1 Acidobacteriota bacterium | reverse complement strand
CACGGCCAGTTGGTCCATAAAATAATGCCCAGCAGTAACGTGACAGCTCCGTCGAAGGCCGTCCAACCCCAGTTAAGGAACCGCATCCGAATGGCTGCCACCAGCCGGAAAGTGCCAACTACCAGGAAAAATGAAGCAATCAACATCGTCCAGACAATCGCGCCCGCAAGTGGATGAGTGACGACTAGAAGCCCCAAGACTATTCCCAGGAGTCCGGCCACCAGATGCAGGAGTTCGCCGCGCCATCCGCGGACCTGAAAGGCATGGATTGCCTCAATCACACCGCTAAACACCATCAACCAGCCCAGCACCATTACCGTCGCGATGGTGGTGACCGGCATTATGACTAGCGCAATTGTCCCCAGAAGAATGAGAACGATTCCCAAGCCCAAAAACCATCCCCACTTGTGCCGCAGGCTGTCCCCATCTGCAATTACCAGAGTCGCTGTCATAGAACCTCCTTAGGTTCATTCTTAACCGTTCATGCCGACGGGCAGCTGGAGGCGCCGGGTTCGACCTAGATCAAGCGGCGAGGCGAACACCGACTTCGTCCAGGTGCCGCAACAAATCAAGCGGATCCTGGTACACGCGATAGGCGCCGGCCTGCTCCAATTCTTCGGCTCCATAGCCACCGGAAAGCAGACCCACGCCAAGCGCACGAGCTCTCCGCGCGGCGAGCAAGTCCCAAACACTGTCCCCCACCACAACCGACGTGGTAATGTCGCCACCTAAACGCAGTGCCGCCGCCAGGAAAAGATCCGGATCGGGCTTGGTACGTTCTACCTCCTCCCGAGTGATGACCGGCACGCCTGGACCGATTCCAAGGGCTTTGATAGTTCTCCGGGCGCTTTCGACCTGGCCGCTGGTCGCGATTGCCCAGGGAACACCCTGCCTGGTCAGCGTCGCGAGCAGATCGCTTGCTCCCGGTAGCGGCCTCACTTGCGCGACATAGCGGGCATAGGCTTCACCGTGGAATCGTGGAAGCTGCTCCGCTTGTTCGGCGGTCACCTCGCGTCCAGTCTCGCGGAGAAGGGCGTTGACGAGCAGGCCACCGCTCATCCCTATGCGACGATGGATGCGCCAAACCGCCAGCTCAATGCCGACCCGTTCCAAGGCCTCCCGCCAAGCAAGAACATGTTGGTAGACGCTGTCGACCAGGGTACCGTCGAGATCAAAGAGGAAAGCTGGAGTGGTGCTCGATACCTTCATTTCCAGACTCCCGGGTTGGTTGGGTTGATGGCTACGGGTTGATGGCTACGCGATAGCCATGGCGAAAGACTCAGGGCCGAGTACGAGATGGAGATTAATTATCCCCAGAAGGCAACTACTCTTGTCTATACCTCTGATGCTGTACGGGGAAAGCTATGCTGTGACTAACTCGCGTTGACCCTTTGGCTCGTATTCACTGATGTACCCTGCCACCGCGCTGGCAGCAACCGTGAGCGGAGAGGCCAGGTACATCTGTCCGGGTCCGCTGCGTCCTGGAAAGTTGCGGTTTTGCGCGCTGATCACAATTTGATCGGCACGGGTTGAGACTCCAGGTCCCGCATTGATGCACGCCCCGCAACTGGGTTCAATCACGTGGGCGCCCGCTTTTTCGAAAATTTCGACATAGCCTTTACGCTTGCAGTATTCGCGTGTCTCCTGCGAGCCGAACTGGATCCAGAAATTTACGCTTGGCGCCACCCGCTTGCCTTGCTTGAGCGCATCCGCGAGGACCGCAGCATACATGTCCATGTCTTCATTCTTGCCGGCCGTGCACGTGCCGCCGTAAGCAATCTCAACCGGCACCGGCGTGTTAAGTTCGCGGATGTACTTGCCGTTGCCGGGATCGCCCGGCGTCGCCACCATGGGCGTAATCTCAGCCGCATCAAGCTCGATGATCTGCGCGTAGGACGCGTCAGGATCGCTTTTTAGCCCCTCGATCATCTTTTCCACATCCGCGCGCTTCATGCCGCGACGCTCCATCAGGAACTCGATTACTTTTTCATCGGGCGCGACAATGCCGGTGAAGCCGCCAATTTCAGCCGCCATATTGGTCATGGTGGCGCGTTCGTCCACAGAGAGCGCCTCGACCGCTTCGCCTGCATACTCCATGACCTTTGCCAGCGCCTTGCCACTGCGCACGTAGTCGAGCGAGAGAATCTTCAGGATGAAATCTTTGGCGGTGACGTTGGGATGTTTTTTACCGCGGATCACGATCTTCACCGATTCCGGGATCTTGACCCGCACGTCCTTCGTGATCCATGAATTGAAGACGTCGGTCGTGCCGATGCCGAACGCGATGCACCCGATCGCGCCCACGTGCGGGGTATGCGAGTCCGAACCGACATTGACTTGTCCCGGCAGGGCATAAGTTTCCAACATCACAGAGTGGCAGATGCCTTCGGAGCCTTTCCGGTCGGTAAGTTCCCCATGTAACTTGATCCCCTGCTGCTTCGAGAAGTCTTCCTGCTTAAACTTCAACTGAGTGGCAAGGTCGAGCAGTCCGAGCTTCTTTTTCTCTTCGGAAATGACTTCGTCGAGGAAAGTGAGGTGATCGCGAAAGAAGCGAATGCTCGAAGCGTCATTCACTGGAACATTCTTGCCGACGTTCTGCTCATAAAAAATAGCAGCCATCGGCGTCACATATTCATGACTGAACCGCAGGTCCACACGCGTGAATCCCGTGTCGCCCGGCTCAACGGCCGCGACTCCAACTGAGCCTTCCGGCGTCGTCATGTGCTTTGCGAATATTTTCTCCGCCAGCGTCATAGACCTTCGCGGGAGGGCGCCCGCGACCTTCATCGGCGGCAGGAACACTCTCTTCTGCAAACGCGCCACATTGAACGGAAACAATCCGCCATACTCGATCACCTGCTTCGTGATTTCGTCCTCACCAGTCGTGAACTCGCTGAGCGGAATCTCCTCCCCAGCGCGAATCCGCTCGATCAGCGAAAAGTTCGTCGACGTCAGCAAGCCGAGGTTCTGGCAATTCTGCTTGTAAATACGCTCGATATTTTCGGAGATCGCCACCTGGATTCCCGCACACATCTCGGCATAAGGCGACTGCTCCCGGCTAGACCCTTTGCCGCGCCGCTTGCCGCTCACCGAACAGACAAAGCCGCCCTTCTTCACATCCGAGCGCCCGATTGGCAGAACGCTTCCGCACTTCAACCCGAGATAGGGAATCTCACCCAGCGTCTGATCGAAGTAAAAGCAATAATGCGCGGGGGTAATCTCGTCGGTAGAAATGTCGTCGCGAAGCTTGGGATTATCGGCCGGATTTTTCGTATCCCAAGGCAGATCCCAGCCCGAGAGCTGCTTCTTGATGAGTTCTGGATCTTCGGTAAGAAAGAGGATGCGTCCCCGAAGACGGACCTTAGCGGGACGCTTCTGAATCTGTCGGTCTAAAAGAGAATCACTCACGGAAGCCTGGTGGGGAAAAGCTTTGCCCCACGCCTCTATTGTACTGCCTACCGCTTGCCCTCTTTCGCGTAAGGAACCGGGCTGGGCAGCTCTTCCAGACCGCGTCCGGCGAAGATTTCCTGAAACTCACGTACAAGGGCGTCGTGCACCAACCCATTGGAAGCGAGCGTTTCACGCCTATCAAGCTCAAATGGCCCGCCCGCAAAGTTCGTCAAGCGGCCTCCGGCCTCTTCTACGATCAGAACTCCCGCCGCTGTGTCCCACGGATTAAGGTTGAACTCCCAGAAACCATCGAAGCGTCCGCAGGCTACATTGCATAAGTCGAGCGCCGCCGAACCCGCACGCCGCACTCCGTGAGTCTTCAATGTGATTTGGTGATAAAAATGGATATTCGGATTCTTGTGGCGTTTGTGGCTGGGAAATCCAGTGCCCACGAGACAATCGTTCAATCGGGCAGTCGCTGAAACGCGAATTGGTTTGCCGTTCAGAAACGCGCCCTTGCCTTCTGCCGCCGCAAACATCTCATCGCGCGTCGGATCGTAGATCACGCCTGCCGCGCCACGTCCCCGATATTGCACCCCCAGTGAAACGCAAAACACGGGAAAGCCGTGCGCAAAATTCGTCGTCCCATCGAGGGGATCCACATACCACTTGTAGTCACTCCCCGACTCGATGCGCGCCCCTTCCTCGCCCATGACGTCATGGCTAGGAAACTGCTTGCGAACTCGCTCCAGAATCAGAGCCTCGGACTTGCGGTCCGCCACCGTCACAAGGTCTGCATCTCCCTTGTATTCGATCTTCACACGCTGACGGAAATAGTCCATCAGCAGCGAGCCCGCTTCGCGGGCAATTGACTCCATCGAAGGAACAAGATCCTCAATTTGATTGGGATTCATAGCAGCGAACCGCAAGCCTCGCGCAAGCGCTTACTTCTTCTTTCCGTCTTCCGCGATGTACATAATTTCGTGCTTGAAGATAAAGAGATTGGGGCCATCTTCGCGGGTGAGCCGGACCATATTCTTGTCGTAATACTCAATCCATCCGCGGACCACTTCCCCGTCGGCGAGCTTCAGGCTCACAGTCTTCTGCTTTTCGCCGAGCGCTTTCAGATAAGTGGACTCCTCGAAAGTCTCATCCGGCGGCGGCGTACGCTTCTTGCCAAAATTAGAACTACCCTGCGACGGCATACGGGCATTTTACACGCCGCGCGCCCATCGCAAGTCCGTAGTTCTGCTAAAACCGGGCGATCTGCCTTACCCATTCACAATGCTAAGAATGTTCCCGTCCGGATCCTTGAACCACGCATTCCTGATCTTCCCGAAGACGTGAACATCTCCTTCGCGCTTCGTTCCCGGAAAATCGTAATGTTCGAACTTAACGCCTTTCGCCTTGAGCTCGCCCACCATCCTGTCCACGTCCTCGCCCACCGCCCACGTGGCGGCCGTAGCCTTATTGGTTCCTGCGTACTGCGAACGATATACATGCACGGTCGATTTCCCACTCGTGAACACGACCACTTCCTGTCCGTCGCCCCCCACCGCCTTCAGCCCCAGTGTGTCTGCATAGAATTCTTTCGCAGTCGTGAGATTTTTCACTGCAATCGTAGGTATGGCATTTTTCTCTCCCAACATATTCGCTTCCTTTCTGTTTCACGGGAGTTTTGAATTCACTGTGTCATGGATGATCTTGGAACGGCATGGGTTGGCTTCGATCGACCGGCTCTTCATCTACCGAACGATCCCGTAGAGCAGACCCACACTCCTGCAATTACAATAAATACATGTCTGACCCTCTGGTGATTGCAGGACGCGCATTCCGCTCCCGGCTAATTGTGGGCACGGGAAAATACCGATCTTTCCAGGAAAATGCCCGCGCCCTCGAAGCCAGCGGCGCCGACATGGTGACGGTCGCCGTTCGCCGCGTGAATCTCGACCGCAGCAAGGAATCCTTGCTCGATTACATCGATCCGAGCAAATACTTTCTCTTGCCCAACACCGCCGGATGCTATACCGCCGACGAAACCATCCGTACCGCGCGCCTGGCCCGCGAAGTCGGACTCTCTGATTGGGTCAAGCTCGAAGTGATCGGTGATCAGGCAACCCTGTTCCCCGACGTGCAGGCCACGCTTGAAGCCACGAGAGTGCTCGTCAAAGAAGGATTCACCGTCCTTGCATATACTTCCGACGACATCGTCTTTGCCAAACGCCTGGTCGATGCCGGAGCTTCCGCCGTCATGCCGCTCGGAGCTCCAATCGGCAGCGGTCTCGGAATTCAGAACGCCGCCAACCTGCGTATCCTGCGCGAGATGATCACCGGCGTACCCCTGATCGTGGACGCAGGAGTCGGCACAGCGTCCGACGCCGCCATCGCGATGGAACTCGGTTACGACGCAGTTCTGATGAACACCGGAATTGCCGCGGCTCAGGAGCCAGTCCTGATGGCGGAGGCGATGAAGAACGCCGTGCTCGCCGGGCGCCAGGCCTATCTGGCTGGACGCATGCCCCGCAAACTCTACGCCACAGCTAGTTCGCCGGCGGAAAGAGTAGTTCGCTAGACGCCCCGGGATTCCCGCATAACGCAGCAAATCAAAAGGGCGGCCACATGGGCCGCCCTTTTATCGATTCTATCTATTCGATCTATCTTAGATTGTCGATTGTCGCGCCTCAGAGCATCTTCGCGCTATCCACCTTGATGCTGTCACCCTCGACCTTACCCGTGACTGCCACATGGTGTCCTTCATGTCCCTTTAGCGCTTCCGGATTGCTCACCGTCAGCACCTTCTGATCCTTGTCGGTGACAACCACCATCTTGGCGCCGGCATCGAGACATTTCTTGGTGCATTCCGCAGCGCCTTCGTGCGCGCCTTTAACGCCGCACTTGGAATCGCTAATCCAACCATTGACCGTCGCTGCGTCGCCCGCGAATGAGGTTGTAGCCAACAGCGAAACCAACGCCAATGCAGCCACTACAAGTAGAAACTTCCGCATGCCACCCTCCTTGAAACTTTCAGATGTAGAAATTTTTGACGCCCAAGGTAATTCGGACTCTATCACAAACCTGGTCCCCGCCGCACCTGCAGCAGGGCCGGTCCTACTCGTCGTTTTTCGCCCGGCCGACCGGCGGTTTCGCAGGCGCCTCTGGGGCAACATAAACAAACTCCCCGGGTCTTGTGTAGTGCAGCTGTTCGCGTGCCTCTTTTTCAATCGCGCGATGATCGGTCTTCAGCGCCTTGATCCGTTCTACGTATTCGTCATTTTCCTTTTGGAGACGCATGACTTCGCTCTGGAGCGTCTGCCTCTCAGCACGCTTCTGCTGATAAACGACCATGCCATTCGCCCCGAACATGGCGTGCAATACCACTCCCACAGTGAGAAGCAGAACCGCCACCGTAGCCACCCGGCGCCATTCCAACGCGATCCACGACCAGACGGGACGTGTCTGCTCGACATACCGCGCAGCCATCTCTTCTGCCCTGGGAGCCTGCTCCTCGAAGACCGCGCGAAGCCCCACGCTGGAATACTGCCGTGGAAAAATTCGCGGTCTTGATGGTGGTCCTAGTCGAAGATCCATGCTTTGGCTGCCGCACTCAACTTCTGGAGCCCTTCCCTGCTGCGCGCTTCCGAGTACACTCGCACCACCGGCTCCGTTCCGGACAGCCGATAGCAAACCCACGATCCGTCGGCGAGCAGTAGCTTGAGCCCGTCGGTACGGACCACGCTTGCAACTTTGCTGCCGCTAAACTCTGTCGGATCGCGGCGTAACTTTTCAGTAAACTTCGCCTGCACCTCAGGCGTCAAGCGGAAGTTCTCGCGCAAGGGATAGAAGGAACCAACTTCGGCAAATATTTTTTCCAGTTGCGTGCCCAGCGAAGCTCCGCGCCGGGCCACCATCTCGCAGCAAAGCAGTCCGGCGAGCACCCCATCCTTTTCGGGAACGTGCTTGCGGATCGAAAGCCCCGCGCTCTCTTCTCCGCCGATGACGATCTTGTCTTCTTTGATGAGTTCTCCAATGTATTTGAAACCCACCGGAGTCTCGTAAAGCTGAATCTTGTGCTTCTGGGCAAGAGCATTGATCAAATTGGTGGTGGCTACCGATTTCCCAACGCCATTCTTCCAGCCACGACTTTCTACCAGGTAATCGAAAAGCAGCGCGACAATGTAGTTGGGCTGCACGAAAGTGCCGTCCTGGTCGACGATGCCGAACCGGTCGGCATCGCCATCGGTAGCGATTCCGATTCCCGCTCCTATGTCGCGCATCTTCTGACGGAGGTCATCGAGCAGATGATCGTCCGGTTCCGGCGCATGTCCGCCAAAAAGAACATCGCGATAATCGTGCACCGTGGCAACCTCGACGCCTGCCTCGTGCAGCAGCGTATCCGAATACCCGCGCGCCGCTCCCCATAGCGGATCAAACGCCACTTTCAACCCGGCCTTTTTGATCACATCAAGATCGACAATCTCCCGCAGCCGCGAAAGATACATCCGCCGCGGATCAATCGCCTGCGAACCTGGTCCGGTAGACACGGGTCTTTGACTCCTCAGGCCTTGGTCGTAAGCAGCAATTTCGGCTTCGATCGCCTTAGTCGTTTCCGGCAGGGCAGGAGCCCCATCAGGTGTCGAAAACTTGATTCCGTTGTACTCCGGCGGATTATGCGAAGCAGTAAAGTTAATGGCGCCGTCGGCTTTCGCCTGCGTCACAGCATAGGAGATGGCCGGAGTAGGTGCCGCCTCAGCGATCACCAAGGGCGTAACCTGATAACCGGAGAGAATTTCCGCCGCCATCGCCACAAACGTCTCGCCCAAAAAACGCGGATCTCGGCCCACGATTACCTTCGGTGATTTCGATTTCTGCGAAACTACATAGCGCGAAATCCCGTGCACCGCCCTGCGTACATTCTCGAATGTGAACTCTTCCGCGACCACCGCGCGCCAGCCCGAAGTTCCAAACTTGATTTGCGTCGCCATCGCTCGCCTCGTATGCTTCGAGTGGAAAATGTAAGGCCTGATTTTATATGACTGACAAACGACTTGTTTTAACAACCTGCGGCTCCCTCGAAGAGGCTCGTCGCATCGCTCAGGAACTGATAGGGCGCCGGCTGGCGGCGTGCGTGAACATCGTTCCGCAGATTGAATCGATATACCGCTGGCAAGGCGAAGTCGAAACCGCAACCGAGTGGCTCTTGATTATCAAGACGACCGCTGACGCGTTCGAGACGCTACGGGACAGCCTGGGCAAGCTCCATTCCTACGACGTGCCCGAATGTATCGTAATAACGATCGAAGACGGCAGCGCCGCTTACCTGGACTGGATCGGCAGCTCGGTCTCGGAGAATCAACGCAATTCCTAGCGGGCAGATTCTGTAAATTCTGGTCTGCGCCGCAACGCAGACACAAGAATGAGAGATACACTCGCGGTTCGACAGAATCTCTGCATTCGTGCCACCCAACGACGCGTGAAAATAAGTTTCGTCGCGCACTGTGACTGTCTATCGTTTCAAAAGTCACAGATAAACTGTGGGGCCTACCTTGAAGATTTCCGTATCGTTTTCACAACACAAAAAAAAGGCGGCGAGTCAAGCTCGCCGCCTCGTCCTGAACCCAGGGTGAGTTACTTCCCGTTCTTATCGCGATGCAGATCCCGCCGGTCGTGATGGACGTCTTTCTTGTCGTGCCGGATGTCGCGCTGATCGTGACGTACATCCTTCAAATCAGCATGCCGGTCGGCCCGGTCGTGGCGAATGTCCCGCTTGTCATGACGCGCGTCAGCCCGATCTTTCGCAAGATCGGCGGTATTCCCAGTTCGCTTATCGCGCGCGATGTCCGCGCGATCCTTGTTCAGGTCATGACGGTCGTGATTGATATCTTTCTGGTCGTGACGAACATCACGGACGTCCTGGTTGCGGTCGCGCCGATCTCCGCGCAAATCACGGCGATCGTGCCGGATATCTTTTTTATCCTGTGAAACATCGGTGGACTGCGTGCTTTGGCCAAAGGCCATCGCGCCGGCCAGTAAAACAAATCCAACACTCACTGCGTGTCTTCGCATCTGTCTCTCTCCTGAGGCTTCCCGCCTACGTCTGCTTGAACACTCCTTACTCGGGAAAGTTTCGCCCCGAACCAGGAGAGAACACCGACTGTTACTTAGGTAACCCCGGCTTACGGGCGAGTAAGTTAAGGCGTGAGTAATCAAGGGTAAATGGCGGGTTATCCTCGGCAGCCGCTTGGGTTAACTCTTCCAGGAAGCCTTCGCGCAGGGACTCCGTCGGGAAATGTTCCAGATGCCGGTGCAGAACAAACGTGCGCAAGTATCCGCGAAATTCTTCGTCTGTGTTGACTCTAACCGCCGCGTCCTCAAGCCGGGCATGGACTTCCTCAAATCCGGCCCGTCGCAGACGAGCGGCCGCGCCCTCTGCGTCAGAGAAAAACCAGGGCTCATCGAAGTCACCAAGCCACGTTGAAAACCTTGCGGTCTGGGAGAGCGCCCGCACACGCTCCCGCAATCGCGCGATGTTCGGACCGCCGCCGCATTGCGCGTGCAGCCATCCTCCCGAACGTAACGATTCATACAGATTTTGGAACAGCACATCATGGTCGCGAACCCAATGAAATGAAGCCGTGCTGAAAATTCCATCAAACGCATCCCGGAACGGCAAGGCGGCGAGGTCCGCCACCACAAACTCCACCCGGTCTCCGAATTCCGGCTTCAGCCTGGAACGCGCGTGTATTGCCATGTTCTGCGACAGATCCAGTCCTATCACCTGCCCGCGGGGCAAATTCTTCAAGAGCAATTCAGTAAGTCTGCCCGTTCCGCACCCGGCATCCAGCACCCGCTCATTGCCTCGCAGTCGAAGCTCGGCCAACACGCGCTGTCCCCACTCAAACTGAGGCGTCGAGAGGCGGTGATATTCCGCTGCATTCCACTCGCGGGAATTGGGAGGGGATTGAGACATCAAGAAATGAAGAGCGAAGACAACGGCTAGATCGCGGCCAGTCCCTGGTCAAGGTCGGCGAGAATATCGTCCGCGTCTTCGATCCCGACCGAGATGCGGACCATGCCGTCGGTGATGCCAATCTTGCGCCGGCCTTCCTCGCCAACCGCGGCGTGGGTCATTGTGGCGGGATGCGAAATCAGAGACTCAACTCCGCCCAGAGACTCGGCCAGCGCACACACCCGCACCTTGCGCAGCATTTTGTTGGCATTGTCGAGTGAACCGGTTTCAAACGCGATCATTGACCCAAAGCCCGTCATCTGCCGTTTCGCTAACTCATGTTGCGGATGATCCGGCAGTCCCGGATAAAAGACCTTCTGTACCTTCCTGTGCCTGGATAGAAATTCGGCGACCCTTTGCCCATTGCAGTCATGCTGCAACATCCGTACCGCCAGAGTTTTCACACCACGCAAAATCAGCCAGCACTCAAATGGAGACAAAATAGCGCCCGCTGCTTTTTGCAGAAACGCCAGCTTTTCATTTTGCTCGGGCTTGGTACAAACGACAACTCCACCAAGTCCATCGCTGTGCCCGTTCAAAAATTTGGTAGTCGAATGCACAACCATATCCGCCCCGAACTCGATCGGACGTTGAAAGTAAGGTGACATGAAGGTGTTGTCCACCACCACGTCGATCCCGCGCTGATGCGCCAGATCGCTGATCGCGCGAAGATCGCACAGTTCCATCAGCGGATTGGTCGGCGTCTCGAGGTAAACGATGCGGGTGTTCTTCTGCAGCGCGCGTTCAACATTCTTCACGTCCGAAGTATCGACGTAGCTGAATGTCATCCCGAAATTCGCGAACACATTGTTGAATAACCGCGGCGTTCCTCCGTACAGGTTATGTCCCGCCACCACATGGTCGCCTGACTTGAGCATGCTGACGATGGCATTAATCGCCGCCATACCGCTCGCGAAAACCTTCGACGAGGTCCCACCTTCGAGCGCGGCGAGATTGATCTCCAGCCGGTCGCGCGTCGGATTCGAAACTCGCGCATACTCATATCCCTTGTGCTTGCCAATTTCTTCCTGAAGATAAGTCGAGGTCGCATAGATCGGCACAGTGACCGCGCCAGTGGCGGGATCAGCTTCCTGTCCGACGTGAATTGCAGTGGTGGCGAAACCTTGTTGCTTGTTCGTCAAAGGAACTCCGGAGATGCAGCACTTAGCATTGGCACTGCTAAAGGCGTTGTGCTAAATGCTAAAGGCTAATTACTGCCTGCTAAATCCCACCCTCAAAAATCTTCTTCGACAAATACCGCTCCGCCGAGTCCGGAATCAGAGTCACGACTCGCTTTCCCGACCCGAGCTTCTTTGCAATGCTCAAAGCTGCGAACACATTTGCGCCTGAGCTCGAGCCGCCCAACACGCCTTCGCGCGCGGCGAGTTGTTTCACCATGTCGAACGCCTGATCGTCGGTGACCATCATGATTTCGTCGCACACCGATCGATCAAAATTCTTTGGGATGAAGCTGGCGCCGATCCCCTCCACTTTATGCGGTCCCGGCTGACCACCGCCCAGCACCGAACCCTGCGTTTCCACTGCAATGGTATAGACGTGCGGTAGCCGTTCCTTCAAAAATCGAGCAACGCCCGTGAACGTTCCTGCCGTTCCCGAGCCGACGGTTACAGCGTCGATCCGTCCTTCCATCTGTTCAAAGATTTCGGGCGCGGTAGTCTTGTAGTGAAAGTCAGGATTCGCAGGATTTTCGAACTGCGCGGCCATGAAGGCCGAGGGATCGCCTGCCACAACTTTATTAGCGCGCTCGATTGCGCCGCGCATGCCTTCATCCTCAGGCGTGCGTGTCACTTCGGCGCCGAGGGCCCGCATAATCAAAACTTTTTCTTCGGAGAACTTTTCCGGCACGAACATGTGCACTTTGTATCCTCGATTCACCCCAATCAGCGCCAACCCGATACCCGTATTACCGGCAGTCGCTTCAACAATCATCCCGCCGGGACGCAACTTCCCTTCCCGCTCGGCACGCTCGATCAGGCCAATCGCGGCGCGGTCTTTCACGCTGCCGCCCGGATTCAGGTATTCCAACTTGACGAAAATATCGGCCGATCCCGACGGCGGCAGTTTCTTTAACTGCAACATCGGGGTTTCGCCTACAAGTTTGGTGATGTCATCACTGACGCGCAGGCGCGGGTTGGTGGTCGAGGGCACTCTACAGGTTAAGGAAGGAAGTCCGCAGCGTCAATTGGCGGAATCACGAATTCGGGAACGAGAGGCTAATGGAGGTCGTTACTTCGTCACGGCCGCCGACTGATTGCCCGCATAGTACCCGCTCTTGGTGCGTACGACGAGTTTTCCATTGCGCGACCTGGCATCCACTTTCACGGCGCGGTAACCGCCGCGACTCATCGGCGTGGTGGGTTTGTACCCGATTGTGTACTGGTTACGGATATCGTGCGCGACCGCCCGGCTGATTGCGTCGACTTCATCGAGCGTCTTTGGGAAAAAGGCAATTCCGCCCGTCCGGTCGGACATTACTTGCAGTGCACGCTTCGCGCGCTTCGGATGCTCTTCATCCCCCAGAATCGCAATCGAATAAACCGTCGGCCCGTTTTCCGCCTGCAGGTGCCGGACAGCCTGTTCCAGCGACTGGCTGCTGGCCGTGTCTTCGCCGTCGGTCACAACGAAAATAACTTTCTTCTCCAGTTTGCCGCGTTTCAGCCAGTCCGCAGACGCAACCACCGCGTCATAAAGGGCTGTCCCTCCCCGTGTTTCAATCTTTTCCATCGCTTCCCGAAGCTTGTTGATATTGGCCGTGAAATCCTGATCGAGGTAATACTCGTCATTGAAGTTCACCACAAATACCTCGTCATTCGGATTGCTAGCCCGCACCAGATTCAGCGCAGCGGCATTCACTTTCTGCCGCTTCTCCCGCATGGAACCGGAGTTGTCCACCACAATGCCAATCGAAACGGGAATGTCCTCATGGCGAAACGACGTAATCGTCTGCGGCTGACCGTCCTCATAGACCGTGAATGCAGCCTTGTCGAGGTTGGTCACGAAGTGCTGCTTATCGTCGAAGACGGTGGCATGGAGGACGACTTCTTCAACCTGTTTCTTGAAGACGAAAGCCCCGCTGTCGCCGGTTTCGGGAGCCTGCCCCGCTCCTTGATTTACGGGCTGCCCAGCACCCTGCGGCGCCGCTTGGGCTGGTTGGGCTCCCTGAGGTGCGGATTGCGGAGCTTGAGCTTGTGGATTACCAGCAGCTGGTTCGGTTGGTGGAGTTTGAGCCGACGGCGTTTGGGCCGGTGGAGTTTGGGCGGGCGCTGGAACTGAGTTCGTCGATTGGGGTGGTTGAGCGGGAGGCGCACTTCCGGATTGCGCAAGGAAATGGGCTGTTAAGCCCAGAAACACTACAACCAGTAGATAGCTATTCCGTCGGCGCATAATAACCCGTTTTCGCGTAAACCCGGAGCGGCGGCAATCCCTTCGGCGGAAGTAATTTCACTTTTATCTTACGCCATTTGCCATCTCGCACTGGGTTCTTTGGACGGTATCCGAGCAGGTATTGGTTGCGCAACTCAATACCTATTTTCGTGGATACATCCGCGAGGTCGTTTGGGTTATCAATCGTAAATGACCGCCCACCAGTCAGTTCCGTGACATCACTCAGCAGAGTGGGCCCGAGCCGTTCCTCGTCTGTTGGGAAGTAATGATCGTAGATGCCGATAGCATAGATAAGGATGTCGGCTTCCTTCACCATCGACTTTATTTCGCCTTCTGTGTAGCGGCTGTGGTTGTCGCCGCCGTCGGAGATGATCAGCATCGCCTTCTTCGGATACCGCGCCTGCCGCATCTTGCTCACGCCCAGATAAATGGCATCGAGTAGTGCCGTGCGTCCTTTTGGAACCGTATAAACCAGCTTGCCCTGGATGTCCTCTACCGAAGTCGTAAAGTCGGAAATCTCTTCCGGCTTGTCAGCAAAGGTGATCATAAAGAATTCATCCTGCGGATTCGCGGTCTTGAAGAATTCAATCACTGCTTCGCGGGCGCGCTCGATCTTGCTACTCATGCTGCCGCTCATGTCGAAGATCACACCCAGCGAAACCGGAGCATCTTCACTCGAAAAAGTCTTGATTTCCTGCTGCTCCTTGCCCTCGAACAGGTTGAAATTCTCGCGGTCAAGGCCCGTCACCAGCCGGTTCATCGGATCCGTGATGGTCACAGGAACCAGCACCATCTCAACATTCACACTCAGAGGTTTGGAATGGTTCTTGAGCGCGGGATCAACTTCCGGCGCCTTCGGGGCAGGCTGCGGACGCGGCTGGATGTGCACGTCTTCGGAAGAATTTTGAGCAAAAACTGGAAGGGCGCTGAAGGTCGTTACAACTAGGACCGCTATCCACATCGACTGAAACGAACACCCTTTTACGTACCGCATAGGCCCCACACACAAGAGAGAAGTGCGAGCTGGCGCTGAGGAGCGAGATGACCCGCGTCCCGAGGGCGGGCTGTAAAGCCTCTTCTGACCCGGATACTAGCACACTCCCGAAACGCCAGGCTGAGTTTTTGAGACGCGTCTAAAGAAACGTCTATTCCCCTCGGCGATCGCCGGCCGTCAACCCGCATCGTTCCCTCGGATTTCGGATGGTGCCGGCTGTTGAAAAAGTCTGCACCACCGGGGTGGAACTATTTCCCATTCCGGCGTTGTAAATCCCGTCCCGAATGAGGCCGCATCTTGCTGTATCTCACGCTCAAGTTAGAGACTGGCAATCCGAAGGCCATTGGAACATCTCGCGCTTGCCACAGGTCCACGACGCAGCGCCTGCTACAATTCTGCGTTCACCATGGCCCAGATTTATCCTTTCCAAGCTTGGCGCTACGCACCGGACCGCGTTCCCATCGCTCAGGTGGTGACTCAGCCCTACGACAAAATCACTCCTGAGATGCAGAAGCGCTACTATCAGGCTAATCCGTCAAACCTGGTTCGCATCATTTTAGGTGAGCGCCGCCCCGAAGATTGTCAAGAAAATGTCTATTCGCGCGCGGCCGCTAGTTTTAAGGACTGGCGCAGTACTGGAATTCTGCTTCAGGACAGCGAGCCTTCGATTTACCGTTATCTACAAAATTTCACAGTTCCGGGCAGCGACAAACAGATCGAGCGGCAGGGTTTCATCGCGTTGGGCCGTCTTGAAAACTACTCCACAAAGGTAGTTTTCCCTCACGAGTTAACCCACTCCGGACCCAAAGCCGATCGCCTGGAACTGCTGCGCGCAACCAAGACCCATTTCGAACAGATCTTCATGTTGTATGCCGATTCGGGAGAGATCGAAGCGCAACTTCGGTGCGCCACATCGCCGGACATCGAGGTCATCGACGAATACGGCGTGCTCCACCGCGTCTGGAAAGTCTCCGACCCGGCCAGGATTACCGCCCTGCAAACTCAAATGCGGGAGCAGAAACTCATCATTGCCGACGGCCATCATCGCTACGAAACCGCGCTAGCCTACCGCGACGAACGCCGAACCGGCGATGGCCGCTCCGCGACCGCACCCTACAATTCAATGATGATGACCTTCTTCAACATGAACAGCCCCGGCCTGGTCATTCTGCCGACCCATCGGGTAGTCCATGGCTTGGCGTCATTTTCAGCGGATCAGCTCTTGGCGGGCGCCCAAAAGTTTTTCGAAGTAAAGGAAGTAGACTCCGCACTCGATGCGCCCGGAGCCACTGCCCTCATGCGCGAAACTGGCAGCGACTCCACCGCCCTGATCGTCGCCACCGCCGATCGCGTCTTCCTTATGCATTCGCCCAAAACGATTGGAAGCTCTCGCCTGGCCGGTCTCTCTCTTCGTCAGCAGTCACTCGACGTTGTGCAGTTGCACAAATGCCTTCTGGAAGGTGTTCTAAACATTTCCGAGGAAGCCGTCCGCAAACTTCAGAACATTTCCTATTATCGGGACGCCCCCGAAGCTCTCACAAAAGTGCGCAGCGGCGACGGGCAAGCCGCATTCCTGATGAACCCCGTCCGCATGGATCAGATCCGCGACATCGCATTCGCCGGCGAAGTGCTCCCCCAAAAATCCACCGACTTCTACCCCAAGCTTCTCAGTGGGCTTACTATTTACGCGATGGAATAGATGCCACAGAACTTGGTGCAAGCGCCTCACTTTGGTAGTTGGTGTAATCCCCGGGTTAGCTGTAAGGCAGACAACTAGCTGTGATGCTTTACACTTACAGCAATGATGGAGTTTCTTCACAAGCATTGGGCTGATGGGACGCGGCCTACTGCCGCGATTGCCGGAATTATCGGAACTGTTTCGCTCGCACTGCTTCTCGTGACTGTCCCGCGACTGTTTTTCGACTACGTGCTGTCGCCGCTGGTCAAGGATGCTTACATCTTGCCCGAATGGCGGTATCGGATTTTCGACGCTGTCCTCGTCGCTTGGTGCATTGATGGGCTCATTGCGGCTGTTCTATTCTTTCGCGGCACCGCTACTAGACCGCGCCTCAAGCTGTGGGCACGTCGCACAACATTCTTGTACTTTGTCGGTATGGCGATTCTGATAGCTGGCGTGGTGTTGGGAACGTGGCTCCGCACTCATGGCATCTGAGCGCAACTGTTGTGACATCGGGATTTAAGACAGAAGGCGGTTTGTATCTCGCCTTTTGACGTTTAATTTTCACCGCCGCCGCTTCTGAGTCTTCGCACGTTTCGTTTTGGCTTTTTTTCTGACGGGGTGCGGCCGACTCGTTCAGGCAGTTTCTTGGCTCCAGTCTCACGATTCCATTCCTCAAAAGTCTGGTTCGAGATTTTTCCCTCGACTAGAAGCTGCGCGAATTTGCGCCGCTGAGCCTTGCTCTTGAATGGCATCGCCCCTCTTTAATTACTAACCGCTGTGCGCATCCCGCCACTTCTCATCCACCAGAACCACCGAGGTTTCAATCTGGCGTTCGGGAATTGACCAATATTTTCTAAGCAGTCGAGGCTTCTCCTGCGGTCCGACTACTTGAAAGCCGTTTCTTTCATAAAAATGGATTGCCCAGAACGCATCCGCCCAAGTACCGATCAACACAGGACCATCGGTCAGCCCCCGCAAATGAGATAACAACTGCCCCCCAATCCCTTGCTTCTGACGGCTGGTGAGAACATAGGCGTGCCGGATGAGCGTCACGTCCTGAACTGGTTGAAGACCCATCACACCCGTGAGCGTTCCGTTCTCCTCGAAGCCCCAAAACACGATGCCATCAGCGATCTCATGACGCAATTTCGTCTCCGACATGTAGGGTTCAGTCCAACGATCTGCCGGGATAATCCCTCGATAAGCCTGAGCGCCATCATTAATAATGCCCCAGATCAGCTGGAAGTCGCGGTCATCACAGCGCCGGATCATGTGCGCGACTCCTGGCTTAGCATCTTGATCAACGTCCGAAAACATCTGAAACAGCTCATGACGCCCCGCTCTAGAAACCCATGATCATGATACTGACCGGCTGCCGATCCGACAAAATCTGCGCCCGCCCCCGCACCGTGACTTAATATGATCACTCGTGCTCCCCACCACATCGAAAACGCAGAGGACAATCGCCGCGGTATTGGCTGCTCTCGTATTTCTTGGCGCCTCCACCACTACCGACCAGAAGCGTCTTTCCATTTACTCCTCGGTCGCCAATTACACTCTGCTCGTGACCGATCGCCAGGGACGGGAGTACGTCGGCTTGTTGGAAGTCCTCGAACCTCTCGGCCGCATCACCGCTCGTATCGAAGGGCAGCACTGGAAGATGCGCTTCAACAATACCGACGCAGATTTCGTATCCGGAAAGACGCGAGCCAAAGTACGCGGTCGCGATCTCGATCTCAGCAGCGCATTCCTGATCGAAAATTCCCGCGGCCTCGTTCCATTGAGTTCGTTGAGTACTCTACTGCAGCGCTTTCTAGGAAACCCGGTAAATTTCCACGAATCCGCGCGCCGGCTTTTCATCGGCGACATCGCCACTCAGGTCACCGCGCAACTGGATTCCAGCACCCCGCCACGCCTCGTGCTGAACTTCACCGCCCCCGTGAACCCGACCATTTCTACGGAACCCGGAAAACTGAAGATGGTTTTCGGACGCGAAGCTCTCATCCCTCCCGCCAACAATCCTCTGGCTTTTGAAAGCACGACGATCAGTCAGGCCAACTTCTCCGAGAGCAACGGTACCGCTGAACTTACGATTGCTGCGACCGCTCCTCTAATGGCCAGCTTCAGCAACAATGGCCGCACCATCACTGTCGCCGCCACACGACAAGCATCGGCGCCCAGCGCAGGGACACCGCCGGTAGCGGGCGAGCTTCCAGCTTCAGAATCGCCGCCTGCGCCACCGATAGCCCCGGCACCTGCTTCCAGCGAGACGCCGCCCGAGTCAGCCCCAGTCCGCCGGCCGCTCGCAATCGTCGACCCCGCCCATGGCGGTACCGAACGTGGCGCAGCATTATCGGAAGTACTCGCAGAAAAGAATGTCACTCTGGGATTCGGGCGCTTGTTGCGGCACGAACTCGAACGGCAAGGCTTCGCGGTGATGCTCCTGCGCGAAGGCGATGACAGCCTGACGCTCGACCAGCGTGCTGGAGCCGCGAACGCAGCTCGCGCGCTAATCTACATCGGTCTGCACGCGACCTCGGAAGGGAACGGCGTACGCGTCTACACCGCACTCCTGCCGCGCGAAGGACCGGATCGGGGCCCGTTCCACGCCTGGAATGCCGCGCAAACTCACTCTCTGCCTCTCAGCCAAAGTATCGCGGTCGCGATCGTGAGCGAGTTGCAGAAGCGCGAATTCTCAGCTCGAGGCCTTGCAGCCTCGTTACGTCCTTTGAATAATCTTGTGGTTCCGGCCGTCGCCGTGGAACTCGCTCCCGGACCGAATGGCGTCTCCGATCTCCCCTCTGCTAACTATCAGCAGAAGGCGGCCGCGGCCATCGCCGACGCCGTCGCCTTACAACGCCCGAGCCTCGAAGTGCACCCATGATTCCCCGCCACCTCACGCTCGGAGTCGCTGTGCTGCTGGTCATCGTGCTCTCGATGGGGATCTATCTAAATCGCATGCGGCGAACCGCCGATGAGATGCAGCGCCTCGCCGCCGACACTCGCCCGGTCGCAGCTCCGGCAGCGGGCCCAACCGAAACCGTCACGCTCTATGTCGCCGATGACGTTATCGGATCTCTTCGCTCCCAGTCCGCCCAAATCCCGCTCCCCGGCGGACGCCAGCAACGCGCCGAAGAACTGCTGCGCGCGCTCCTCCGCATCTACCAGCAACCGGACTCTCCGCATCCGCTTGCCGCCACCGCCGAAATTCGAAGCATTTACCTCGTTGACCCCGGCGTAGCCGTGATTGACCTCAATGCCGCATTCGCCGACCAGCACCGTTCCAGCATTCTGGGCGAGCAACTTACGGTTAATTCACTGGTGGAAACGCTCGCCGCCAATGTCCCCGGCATAACTCGGGTTCGAATCCTGGTGGACGGCAACACCCGCGAAACCCTGGCGGGCCACGCCGATCTAAGTGAATTTTTCGATGTGAATGCAATTGGTCAGGCAGTAACACAAGGCGGGCAGTAGGCCGAGGTTGAGCTGGAAAGCGGCGCAAGAACGCAACCCACGGCGCAAGCCGTGGGTTGAAGGTTGAGATTATTAATTGCTCTCTGGAAAGCTGCTAGAGGTGGAGCGCGCCTGCTACGAGGCTCGCGACTGCTTGATCATCTGAAGACGGGCACGGTTCTCTTCCCGTCTCTGATTGATGGATACTACCGACCGGCCGAGCGCAGCCAGTTGCCCCAGTTCCTTCTGGATATTCTGAAGCCGTTCATGCCGCTGTCCATGCGCAATCTGGTCGAGCGTGCCACCGCCCTTTTGGCGCCGATACTGTTCATTCTGCTCGTGAATCTGGGCAATTTCCGCCCGCAGGCTCACGATTTTTTCCTGAAGAACTCCGAGATGATCCATGTCGTTAGAATATACCAATCTGTCCGGTCGCCAAGAAAAAAGAGCCGTTCGCAAGCAAGATGATGGACGGGGCCTGTTTACGGCTTTGATGCGGTGGAGCGCGCCGGCTTCGCCTTCGCCTCACGCAGCTGTTCACTACTGAATGTCGATCCGCAGGTGCTGCAGCGCCATCCCGTCATTGGAGTCCGGGCAGCGTTCGCGTCATTAATTCGCGACGGATTGAACGATAACCCCAATTCCCCGCCGCAGTGTAAACATAAACGCTTGGCCAGAAGCCCTCTTTTCCAGGCCCCGGTCGCGGAGCCACAAAACGTCCCGCCCCCGGCATTGGCCGAAGGCGGTCTCTGAGTTCATTTTACAGTAGCTGAACGTTCTCGGCTTGCATCCCTTTCGGGCCTTTCACCACGTCAAACTGCACGGATTGCCCTTCCTGAAGGCTCTTGAATCCGGCAGACTGAATCGCGGAGAAATGGACAAAAACGTCCTCTCCATTGGCGCGGCTGACAAAACCGTAGCCCTTCGCATCGTTAAACCACTTCACTGTTCCTTGTTCCATATCGGTAATACCTTGTTTCTTGAGAATTTCCTGCTGAGAAGATTAGCTTTACTGTGAGGTGGCAACGCAGAGATTATCGACGGGTCCAGCCCAAATTGGTGCAAATCACACTTAGCCTGATAGTGATCAGATGCGGAGAATGGAAGCAAGACTCTTTATCTTTTGACGCAGAGTAGGGTCGCCTAGATTTCCCTCGTCACGCGGAGGCACTCGCCCTTATCCTGAATTCTCCATTTAATAACCGAGTCGTCCCAGGAGACCATAATGTTGACGAAACGGATCATTGTGATAGCGATCGCACTGCTCCTGACGGCCACAGGATTCGCCCGGCAATCCGCCCGCTCCGACGAAGGCGCACACGTTCAAGCCCTGGACAACTCCTGGAACCGCGCCCTCGAAACCAAAGACACCGCAGCTCTCAATCTCCTTCTTGCCGACAACTTCGTGTCCGTCGACATCGACGGCAGCATGCAAACCAAGAGCGAATTCATGGCCGACATCAAAGCGCCGACCTACCAGCCCTCAAAGGCCGTGACCGAGCACAGCACAGTCAATGTCTACGGCGATTCGGCGGTGGTCGTAGGAGTGTTTCGGTCCCAGGGAGTGGACAAAGGCAAGACGTACAAGAACCGCGAGCGCTTTGTAGATACCTGGGTGAAAATGAATGGCACGTGGAAGTGCGTAGCTGCGGTGACGGTGCTGATTCCCCCGAAGTAGTCCTGCGAGTAAGAAGCGTGGATTTTCTGAACAGTCAGGTTGATGGGCCTTCGGATCGGGGCCGGGACGTTCAGACGGTGATGTACTCGTTTGAGCGTTGGGAACGAGGTTGGAGTCACCGTTAACTACAGGAATTCCAATCGTTGGGTACCCTACTTCCTGTATTGCAATTCTACTTGAAACGCGTTTTTGATTATGAGACTCTTAGTCATAATATGGCAAACGTACCTTCACCCGCGGATTGGCGTGACTTGGCGCGCCAAGTTCAAAGCGAAAAAGATCCTCACAAGATGATCCAACTGGCGGAACAACTCATTGTGAAGCTTGAAGAAGAGATGCGCAGAGTCGTACCTGCCTCGCACGGCGACTAGCACGCAACGAACTTCGCTGTTTTTCCCGAGAGTGCGTTCGGCGACGCTTGCCCCCCTCACTTTCCCATCCGAACGGTCGGTGAGCAGTTTTCCACCATTTCCCGCTACAAATTCCCAACAAGACACTCGACAACAGCTTCGTTTCTCTACTATTGTGCCTAGTAGTCACATTGAAGTGTGCTGATTCTGCAAGCTACTCCCAGCTCTCCCTGTACCTCGGGCCCTGCGGTAGATTTCACAAATCACGAAGGAGATCGCAATGTTTGGAAGAAAGTCACCCTCCCTCCGACTTGCCGTGCTTTTGGCAGGCCTGCTGTCCACCTTCTGTTTATCCGGATTCGCACAATCACGCATGACAGTCCGCCGCGAAGTGCAGCGTGATGTCTCGCCGCCATTGCGCGAGATGATCAAACTCATGCCGCCCCGCTCATTAGTGAGACGTGAAGCCGAACCTGTCCGACGGATTCCCCTGCCTCCCGGTTTGAGCACACAGGGCCAAGGACAAGCCGAAGATGCGGTCCGGCAGCAGAGTGTAGTGCCGTTTACCCCAGTCGTTGGCACGAGTTTTGAGGGCCTCGGAGCGGGCCAATACGGGTTCACGGTGAACAGTGCTCCTCCGGACACCAACGGCGCAGTCGGTGCAACCCAGTATGTGCAGTGGGTAAATGAATCCTTCGCGGTTTTTAACAAAAACACCGGCGCACTCGTTGCTGGACCCACTGCGGGAAATACGCTGTGGGCAGGCTTCGGCGGCGGATGCCAGACCAACAATGATGGCGATCCGGTTGTTCTCTATGACAAACTTGCGCAACGTTGGGTCTTCAGCCAGTTTTCCGTCTCGACAACTCCGTTCCTGCAATGCATTGCCGTTTCCAAAACGTCGGATGCTACCGGCAGCTATAACCGCTATAGCTTCCAGTACAACAATTTTGACGACTATCCCAAGATGGGAGTCTGGCCCGACGGATACTACGAAACCTTCAACATGTTTAACGGCAACACATTTGTTGGAGCCGACGCCTGCTCCTACAACCGCACCGCCATGTTGAATGGACAATCCGCGACGCAGATCTGCTTTCAGCAAAGCTCCGCAATCGGCGGCCTGCTGCCTTCCGATCTCGATGGCACAACACCTCCGCCGGCGGGCTCTCCCAACTACATGGTCTATTTCGGAACCAATAACCTGGACCGTCCGTGATCAACGTGGCTGCGTTTTCTCCTCTATGCGGCGGCGGAACCTGCGTCGTGCAGCCAAGCACTACCCAGAAATTGGATTCGCTGGCCGACCGCCTGATGTACCGGCTCGCCTATCGCAACCTTGGATCGCACGAGTCTCTGGTCACGAACCATTCTGTCGCCATCACCGGCGGGGGCGGCGTGCGCTGGTACGAAATTCAGAACCCCAGCGGTACGCCCCTCCTTGCGCAGCAAGGCACCTTTGCTCCGGACGCGAGCTATCGCTGGATGGGCAGCATTGCGATGGATCAGGCTGGCGATATGGCCGTCGGATACAGCGTCTCAAGCAGCACTATCCGTCCGTCGGTTCGCTATACGGGCCGTGTTCCAACCGATCCAGCCGGAACCATGGAAGCCGAGGTCAACGTAGTCACTGGCGGCGGCTCACAGACCGGCAGCCTGAGCCGCTGGGGCGATTACAGCGCCATGACGGTCGACCCGGTGGACGATTGCACATTCTGGTTTACCACCGAGTACATGAAGACAACCGGTAGCTTCAACTGGAACACTCGAATCGCGAATTTCAAATTCCCAGGCTGCGCCGGAGCGGTGACACCCGACTTCACTATCGGCGCGTCTCCATCATCCGTCACTGTCACGCAAGGTGGAAACGGGACCAGCACCATCACCATTACCAGTCTGAACGGCTTCAATTCCGCGACTACGCTCAGCGCCTCTAACTTGCCGAGCGGCGTGACCGCGGCGTTCTCTCCAAACCCGGTCACACCGCCTGCCAACAGTAGCGCCAGTTCGACACTGACACTCACTGCTTCTGGTACGGCCACCACCGGCACATCGAACATCACCATTACTGGAACATCGGGATCGCTCGTTCACAACACGACGATTGCTCTAACAGTGAATATGTCCGGAGGCGGGGGACCCCAGAACGCGGTGTTCGATCCGACGCTGAAGGCACCGAAGTGTGCCGCGGTGGGAACGTCCTGCGACTCTGGTCCGACTCTGCTGTTGGGTCGCGGCACGATGAGCGGCGGAGTTGAAGTGAACCGTCCCAACACGATTAACGCTTCTTGCGCGGACGGCAACTCGGGAACATTCCATTCCGACGAGTCCAACGACCGGCTGGTCATCACTAGCACCAGCGGCAATTTAACTCACGGTGTGACCGCAACCGTCAGTGCGACGATCTGGGCCTGGACGACTCCGTCGCAGGATCATCTCGACCTGTACTCCGCCCCCAACGCGAACAGTCCGGTGTGGACGCTGATCGGCACGATTACTCCAACCGTCGCCGGCGCTCAGACTATTTCCCGGACATTCACGCTCCCCACCGGCAGCTTGCAGGCCGTACGGGCGCAATTCCGCTATCAGGGAACCGCATCTTCCTGTACGGCGGGATCATTCAATGACCACGACGATCTGATCTTCGCAGTGAATTAGCAATGTGGATTGGCCCTGTGAACTAGCAAAGATTGGTCGCAAAACAATCGAGCCGGTCCCTGTAGCAGGTCCGGCTCGATCTCTTCATTCTTAGATATTCTTAGATGCTATGCGCCAGCGCCGATTGCGTGCGCGCCTTCGCTAACCTTGACGAATGCATCGACCACGCCTGTCTGGAATTTTTCGCCCGCTGCCGCTGAAATCATGCCTTCGGCCTCTTCAGGCGACATCGCTTTGCCCTGCGGCCCTGTAGTCAACCGCATGTACATATCGGCCACCGCCAGGATGTGAGCCTCGATCGGCACATTCACCGCCCGCGCTCCCTGCTCCTCAAGGATCTGCTCCGCAACAATAATCGGGATGACACGACGCAAAGAGCCCCCCATGGCTTGCGCCCGCGGATCCGGCTCCCGATTCTTGCGGAAACTGGCCACGATTTCCTTACGAGTAATGTCGGCTGCCTTGTAGAGCATGTCGTGGCTGATCCCGAGCACGTTGAGGTCGCGCAGTAATACGGCCGAACGTAGCAATTCAATACGATCCGAGCCCATCCCCATCACATTCGCCATGCGCGTCGCAAGGTCGAGGACTTTTTGGTTTTCACCCTGCGTGTATTGCTCGTTCTCGAGAAAGTGCTGCAAAACGACCAACAGTCCACTGAAGCTCTCCCGGATGTCATTGGTCATCGTTTGCTTGCGCTCATAGAGCGTGCCCATCACATAACTTGTGACTGCCAGAATTCCCGCCCAGATCGCAAAATTGAATAGCCGCTCTCCCGGCAGAGTCAAAGTGGGATGAGCGGGCATCAGATTGTTCAAAAAATTCAGTAGTATGACGACGAATATGCATGCAAATGCAGTCAATGTCGCGTGGCGTCGTCCGAAGAAATATGCAGAGTAGAGCGTCGGCAGAAAATAAAAGCACAGCGCCATCGGCAGCGAGTCAGCGAAGAACTGCAGGGTGGCCGCAATCACGAACAGTGACAGTAGTAAGAATAGTTCCTTGATTGTTTTGCTCATGATGAACCTCACGCCGCAATCCGCATTCGCGCGGACAGATCCCTCAACCGATTCAGGAAGACATGCGTTCTCCCCCAATTGGAATGGTGAGGCACGTCGGTGTCTGGACAAAATTACCGAGGTAATGAGGTGGGTGGGGTCAGCTAGAGTACAACAGCAGATTCTTAGGGTTCTGATGGACGGTAGTGCATGCCCGCATTAAGCTTGAGATTGAAAAATGTGAATCAGCCAATAACCGATGCCTGCCATGAGTGCCGATGCGGGTATCGTGACAATCCAAGCCCACACAATCTGCCTCGCCACGCCCCAGCGCACGGCCGAAAAGCGGTGGACAGCTCCCACGCCGATAATGGCGCCGGTAATGGTATGCGTGGTCGAAACCGGTATGCCGGCAAGGGCGGTCCCGAATAAAGTGATGGCGCCAGCGCTTTCCGCACAAAAACCGCCGAGTGGTCTGAGCTTGGTAATTCTCTGGCCCATGGTGCGAACGATGCGCCATCCACCGAAATAGGTTCCCGCGGCGATGGCGGCATGCGCCGCGAGAATAATCGGCCAGTGATACTTTCCCCAGTTCGCAAGCATATCCTGCTTACTCATGAAACCACCGGTGTACATCGCGCCCGCGATGATGCCCATAGTTTTCTGGGCATCATTGCCTCCGTGCCCGAGGCTATAGGCGGCTGCGGACAACAGTTGCAACTTTCGAAACCACCCGTCCACTTGCTGCGGCGCCTGACGGCGGAGCAACCAGTACGCGCTCGTCATGAACAGCAGGCCAAGCGTCATACCCATCACCGGCGCAATTACGATGAAAATCAGGGTCTTGTACCATCCGGCGGCGATAATCACAGAGAACGAAGTTCGCCAACCGGTATGCACTGCCGCATGCATCATGGCGGCGCCCGCGTAGCCGCCGATAAGAGCGTGCGAAGAAGAAGTTGGCAACCCCCACCACCAGGTCAAAACGTCCCATACAATCGCGCCGAACAAGCCGGCCAGAACGACATACTGATTCACATCGTCCAGCCGAATCATCCCCCGCCCAATCGTCTTGGCGACCGCTGTCCCCAATAAAAATGCCGCGAGAAAATTGAAGACCGCAGCCCACACCACTGCCAGTTTAGGAGAAAGCACACGCGTCGAAACGACGGTGGCGATGCTATTCGCAGCATCGTGGAAGCCGTTCAGGAAATCGAAGATCAAAGCCACCACGACCGTGATGGCTACCAGAATAAGATCTACATTCACCTGAACGGGCTCCTGAATGGCATGGATTCGGTGAGAATTGAAGCTAGGCGCTCTTCAATACGATCGCTTCCAGTACGTTGGCAGCATCTTCGGCCTTGTCGGTCGCGTACTCAAGCACCTCGTAGAGCTCCTTCATCTTGATGAGCTGGATCGGATCTTTTTCGCTTTCAAATAGGACAGCAATCGCTTTGCGGCTGACGTCATCGGCTTCATCTTCCAGCCGGTTGACTTCGTCGCAGTGTTTGAGAACTCCACCATTTTTCTCGAGCAGCGACACGCCTTGTGCCAATTCTTCCGCCTGCAGCACGATCAGTCCGGCAAGTTCAGCTGCGGCAGCTGGAGGCTGCGAGATCTTGTACATTACCAACCGAACCGCGGCCGCGTTCACAAAATCGAGCACATCATCGAGCGACGAAGCCAGCCGATGAATGTCCTCGCGGTCAAAAGGCGTGATAAACGAAGTGTTGAGCTTAGCGATAATCGCGTGTGTGGCCCGATCACCTTCATGCTCGATCGCTTGCATCTCCGCCACCCGCTGTTTCAGATCGTGTGGGTCTTCGAGGATGGAGCGCAGATGCTTCGCGCCCGCCGTCAGGCTGGTCGAAAGCTCGGCGAATAGCTCGAAAAACTTGGTCTCGCGCGGAATAAGACGGAACATAACTCCCGGTTCGTGTAGAAGATTGGAAAACGGAAAACTATCTCATGCGGCAGCATACAGATGCAAGGATGCCCGCGCAGACAGAGGAAGTGTACCTCAACCCCCTCATTTCGCTCGCGGATGGGTCTGATCGTACACGTTCATCACGTGCCTGACTGAAAGCTGTGTATAGCGCTGCGTGGTCGCCAGACGCTCATGGCCGAGCAGTTCCTGGATCGCGCGCAGGTCCGCCCCTTCTTCCAGCATGTGCGTCCCAAATGCATGGCGAAGGGTGTGCGGGTGGACGTCGGGTGAAAGACCCTTGGCGACGGCGATGCGCTTCACGATGCGTCCCACGCTGCGGGTTGTCAGTCGGCCGCCGCGCTGGTTGATGAGCAGTGCCGCGCTCGTTCTCTTGAGCGTCGCCAGTAGTTGCTGCCGCCATGGCAAATAAGTTACCAAGGCGTCGCGCGCCGCGCTCCCAAATGGCACGTAGCGCTCCTTCTTCCCTTTTCCCCGAATCAGAATGGCTTCGGAACTCAGCCGGATATCGTCAACGTTGATGCCCACCAGTTCTGAATTTCGAATGCCGCAGTCATAGAGCAATTCGAGCATTAAGCGGTCCCGCTCCGGAAAAGACGCGACCTCCGGCATCTTCCCGTCGAGTACAGAATTCATCTCTTCGATGGTCGGAACCCGTGGCAGTTTCTTGGGCAACTTCGGCGTGGACACCAGCTTCGCTGGATTCTGCTCCACGACACCTTCCTGTGCGAGCCATCGATAGAGCGATCGCAACGCGGCAAGCGCCCGCGCGACCGAAGCCTTCCCAAGGCCTTGGTCATAGAGGCGCGACAGAAACCCGCGAATGGCGATGTGATCAATCTCATTCCACCCGCCTGCGCCTGCATATTGAGCAAAGGCGTCCAGATCACCGGCGTAAGCCTTGATCGTATGTGCCGAAGCGTTGCGCTCCCTCAAATGACGCAGAAACGAGTCAGTCGCGAGTTCTACAGGAGTGCGGGGCTGTTTTCGATCAACCGTCATCAAGTTCTCGTCTTGGCGCGCGGGTGGTGTTTGGTATAGACGCTCTTCAGCCGGTCGAGCGCAACGTGCGTATAAATCTGGGTAGTAGAAATGTCAGAGTGGCCCAGGATGGTCTGCACAGTCCGCAGATCAGCGCCGTTCTCCACCATGTGGGTGGCGCAGGAGTGCCGCAGCATATGAGGGCTAGCATGACGTCCCGAGGCCAGAGATGCCTTTCCCACCAGTTGCCAAACCCGCTGCCGCGTCAACCGTCGCGCACCAACTCCCAGGAAGAGCAGCGGCGAACTCCTTCGCTTGGCGATCACTTCCCGGCTGTTGTTCAAGTAAGTCTGTAAAGACTGCTGTGCCGGAACCCCCAGCGGAACCATGCGTTCTTTGTCGCCTTTCCCGCGCACCAGGATGTAACCCATCTCCAGTTTCAGATCTTCGAGGCGAGCGTTAGCGACCTCAGAAACGCGCACGCCTCCTGCATAAAGCAACTCCAGCATGGCGCGGTCACGCAGCGCGAGAGCCAGTGCCCGCTTACTTCCGTTTAGCGGTTGGGAGCCACTCAGTGTGGCCTCTACCTCATCCCGGCTGAGCGATTTGGGCAGCACCTTCCATTGCTTCGGCGAGTCGATATTGAGCGTAGGGTCTTTTTGGATTTTTCCGTCCAGAAGCAGATATCGATAAAGATGCCGAATGGCGGAAAGTTTTCGTCCCACAGAACGGCCGTCTAGTTGGTTGGAAAACAAATCCTGAATAAAATCCCGGACATCCTGGCGGCGCGCTTCGCATAAGCCCGCCCTGCGCTTCTCCAGAAATTCCGCGAACTGAACGATATCGCTGGTATAGGCCGAGATCGTCAGCTTCGCTAATCCGCGCTCGACGCGCAGATAGTCCAGGAACGCAGAAACTGTCGCCGAGTTAGCGTCAGAGGGCACAGACTGAGTATGCGCATTATCGGACGCATCCGGAAGTAATAAAACAGATGCCAACCCTCGCGGTTGACACTTAATCTCTACCAACCGCTGGCGAATAGTCGACGTGCACCTCGCATGCCACATTTCTGGTACTTGTCATAGGCGGCAGCGGCGCGCTCGTGGACCTGTTCATTCGTTTCCGCGCCAATCCAACCGTCAAGTGCGGCTTTCAAGGTGTAGGCCTCCGGAGCCATCAGGCCGGTTGTCCACAACAGAGGGTTCGCACCCGAAGCCCGCAACGCCTCGGAAAAGTATTGTTTGCTCGCGCACGCCAGTATGATTGCATCCCGAGAGGTTGCATTTTTCTTGGAGCGAATCACCGGCAAATGAAAGTCCATCAGCCCGTCGTGCCCGACGTAAGCTACTAAATTCGAACCTCCGCGGATTGCCAATATCACTGTGGATGAGTCGGATGGCACGGCGATGCTCTCCGAACTGGCTCCGGCCGCGGCACTGAAAAAATCAAGAAGCGTTTGCCGGATTTCATCGCCACGATAAGCGTCGGCTACGAGATAAACGTTCGCCCGCCGATGCTTGAAGATGCAGCGCTCCATGATTTCGGGTTTCGGCCGTCCGCCACAATTCACCAGCGACCAGTCGGCGCTGCGGATGAAGAAAGTCTTAACGCCGGCTGCTGCACCCCAATAGAGGTTGTGAGCCGGATCTAAGCCGTTGCCCAGGCGTGCAGGAATCGGAACGATGCCTTGATGCTCATTGTCAGCAAGGGCAACAAAGACGTGGACGCTTCGCAAGGGTGAATTCTGTAATGAAGATTCTTGATTGGCGAGGAGTCCAGCAAGAACACAGAAGAAGCCGGAAAGCATACGGGACTTGCCGGCCCAGATCATGAAACGAGTATAGATGTCGAAGTAGCCAAGGGCACAACTCCAGTCGTGCCCTGACCAATTACTCTTTTCGACAGCAGGCTACTGCGGTCCGCCCTGTTCTCCCATCATCCCCGGGGGTGGCGCAGGAATTGTAATGTCGATCTTGTTCGCCGGGCCAAGAGAAAAGAACGTCTTGTCGAACTCGGCAGGATTGCCAACCACCAACACTGGCATCTGGTCGCGATGCATATATTTTGCCGCGACCCGGGCGACATCTTCTTTGGTCACCTTCTCAATCTCTTTCTGATAGTTCTCGAGGAAACCGAGAGGATAGCCGTAGAACTCATAGAGCATCTTTTCCTGAAGCACTTTGCCGGGGGAGTCAAAGCGAAAAATGAAAGAATTCAGGATCGCATCTTTCGCTCGTTTGATTTCCTCATCCGTAATGGGCTTTTTGGTCAGATCGGAAATTTCTTCGTCCAGCGCCTGGATGGCCTCGCCGGTGGTCTCGCTCTTGGTGCTCATTACCAGACGCAACATCCCGCGCCGATCCCATCCTGTACCGATTCCGCCGCCTACCGAATAGGCCAATCCTTTGGTAGTGCGGATATCGCTGAAGAGCCGTGACGAAAAACCTCCGCCGAAGGCTTCATTGAAAACCGAGATCGCGTAATAGTCCGGATCCTTGCGGGTTGTTCCCAGACCGACCAAGTAGATGTTGCTCTGATTGACATCGGTCTTTTCCACCAAATAATTGCCGGGCTTACTCGTGGTGAACACGATTTCCGGATCCTTCACGATTGGACCTTTGGCCCATGCTGTGAAAGCCTGGCGCAAACGCGCTTCCATCGCCGCTGAATCGAAGTCGCCGACCACGCCGAGAATAATGTTGTTGGGATGAACGTAGGTATGGTGCCACTCTGCCAGATCCTGGCGAGTAACTGCGGCTACAGCTGCGTATTCGGGTACACGCGCGTACGGATTGTTGGCGCCGTAGGCCAGTTTCGCGGCCTCACGGGCGGCTATCCCGGCAGGATCATCATTGCGCCGGGAAATACCGTCGTACATACCCTTCTTTGCGATCTGAATCTTGTCGGCACGAAATTCCGGATTCTGAAGCAGTTCCTGGAAGACTTTGAAAACATCGTCCAGATCGCCTTTCAGGCATGACCAGCTAATAGTGGTCGAATCGATCCCGCCGCCAGTCTCCACATGAGCGGCGCGCTGTTCCAGGTAGTCATCAAGCTGATCGCCAGTCTGGCTTTTCGTTCCGCCGGTGCGCCAAACCTCGCCGTAAATATCGATTAATCCTTCTTTGCTGGCAGGAACCGCACGGCCACCGCCGCGAATCCGGGCGAAGCCGTCGATCAAAGGCAGTTCGTGATCCTCCTGAAGGAAGATCACCATGCCGTTCGGCAGCGCGATTCGTTTCGGCTGGACGGGATGAAACACAGGAAGGGGCGGAATCGGAATATCCTTCCAGTTTGCAGCCTGTGCCCAGAGTTGTATGTTGCTTCCGATAAGGAGAAGTCCGACCAGTGCGATGAGAACGCGCTTCACTGGGCACCTCCTTGTGGTGGTGCTCCGGGTCCTGGCGGGCCGCCGGCGAACTCGATCATCCCGACCGTGCGATTGTCAGGCACAAAGATCTGGTTTGAAATCCGCCGGACATCCGCCTTGGTGACCTTATCGATACGATCCACGGAGCGGAACAATTCCCGCCAGTCGTCGTAGCGAGCCTGAAATATTGCCAGGTTGAAGGCCAATCCCTCGTTGGACCCGAGCGAACGAAGCAGTCCTGCTTTGGCGCGCGTCTTGATCATCTTCAATTCTTCGTCGGAGATGTCTTCCTTTTTCAGGCGGTCGATTTCAGCATGAATTGCGTCCGCCATCTCCTCGGGCTTGTGCCCCGGAATCGGCACCGCGTAGAACGCAAACAGGTGCGGATACTTGGTTCCGGGCAATCCCGAAAATCCCGCCGAATCGGATGCGATCTGCTTGTCGCGTACCAGTGCGCGATACAGACGTGATGTCCTGCCATTCGACATCAGGTCGGTGATTGCGTCGTACACGGCATCATCGGGGCTGTGGTAATCGGGCCGGTGATAGCCCTCAATGTAGATGGGCTGCGACTGCTCACGCAGAACTACACGGCGTTCGGATTTTTGCGGCGGCTCGGTCGTGGTGGCTTCGTCGGGGGTGGCCCTTGCGGGCAGTCGCGAAAAGTATTTCTCGATAATCGGCATCGCCTGGGACGCTTTCACATCGCCCACCACCGTCAGCACAATATTCGGAGCGATGTAATAGCGGTCAAAGAAATTCTGCGCATCGGTGGCCGAAAATGAATTCAGATCCCACATCCAGCCTATCGTTGGACGATGATAAGGATGAGCCGCAAAGGACGCCGACGTAAATTGCTCCAGCAGCCGCCCAATCGGATTACTGTCCGTGCGCATGCGCCGCTCTTCGATGACAACGTTGCGCTCCTTATAAAATTGGCGCATCACTGGGTGCAGGAAACGCTCTGATTCGAGATAGGCCCACAGCTCCAGCCGGTTAATTGGAAATGAGTAGTAGTAGTTGGTTTCGTCGTGATTGGTGTTGGCGTTCATACCCTCGCCACCCTCACTCTCCACGATCTTGCCAAACTCATTGTTGTAGGGCGCCGAAAATTTGTCCGCCTCCGCGATCGCGTCCTTCCATGCCTTCTCAAGTTGCTTGAGCTTCGCCTCGTCGCGGTTCACCAACTTGTCGCGTTCCGCGAGATAGGCGGCATAAGCAATTTCAATTTTCGCAAGCGCAGCCTTCTCACCCGCGTAGTCGCGAGTACCAATCTTGTCCGTGCCCTTGAACGCCATGTGTTCGAACATGTGTGCCAAACCCGTCTTAGCCATGGGGTCCTGGACGGAGCCGGCGTCCACATGTGTAAAGAAAGAGAACACTGGCGCTTCCGGACGCTCGCAAATAATCACGGTTAGTCCATTGGCAAGTTTTCGGGTGGTGATTCGCTTTTCGAACGAGGCCATATCCTGGCTGAATGCGACGGATGAGCAACAAAAGAGTGCGACAAAGAGGACTCTTCGGAACGTCATTCCACCTCCAACGGCTGGAAATTCCTAAAATTCGAAGGTACTTGCGGGCGTGAGAAGTTGTCAAACCGGCCCTTGATATGAGACGGGACAAAGAACTTCGGGTTAGCCAGATTCGCTGCCCGATTTGTTTCGTTCTACACGCGGCTACGCTGCGACGCGGATTAAGCTCTGAACCGTCGATGATCCCTGCCCTCGTTCCATAACTCGCGACCGCCCCGAAAGGCGTTGTCATTGTTCCCAAGACGAGTACCGGGCGGAAGTTTCCTTAGTTTCTTCACATTTCCGCCACCCAGCACAATCTCCTCCGGTTCCAGTGCGTCGCGCATGATCGATACCACCTTGGAAACCTGCCGCTCCCACTTTTTTCGACCCAACCGCTCCAAGCCGCGAATCCCAAGGTAATCCTCATAGGTCTTTCCACACTTGTATGGGAGATGGGCAAGTTCCATCGGTTCGATGACTCCGTCAGCAATCATTGCCGAACCTAATCCAGTCCCTAGGCCGAGAAAAAGTAGCCTGCCTTTCTTGTAGCTGCCGAGCGCCTGCATAGCCGCATCATTAATCACTTTTACAGGTCGTCCCAGCGCCTTGCGAAAATCGAAGCCTACCCACCCCTTTCCGAGATTATGCGGTTCCCGTAGCGGCTTTCCATGCACAACCGGGCCCGGGTATCCGATCGACACAACGTCGTACGAAAAGCCTTTCACCGCTTCCTTCACGTGTTGGATCATCCTCTTGGGAGTCAGAGTTGGACCCGAAGGAATGCGAATGGCCTGTCTCATGCCGGTGACGAGCACCTTTACATGTGTGCCGCCAACGTCGATGACTAGAATTCGACGGGTAGTTGCCATCTCGATGTTGTGTGACTTATCCTCTTGCTCACCAGAGCGCTACGGGGTTCCGTACAACCGCTGATATACCGTCTCATTCCGCAAGATGGCCTGCACGTATTCGCGGGTCTCGGTAAATGGAATCGATTCCACGAACTCTTGCGCGTCACGATAGTGTCCTTGTTCCAGCCAGTCCCCGACGCGGTCGGATCCCGCGTTGTACGCGGCGAGAGCGTACTCGAGTTGGCCGCCGTACTTGTCCACCATCGATTTGAAGTATCGCGTCCCCAGTTGCATGTTGACGGCGGGTGTATAGAGCTGACTTGGGTTGTAGCCTTTGAGCTTGATCTCTTTCGCAACGTGCTTCCCAACCGAAGGCAGCAGTTGCATAAGTCCGACGGCATTCGCGCGCGACACGGCCATCGGATTGAATTCCGACTCCTGCCGGATCAGAGATGCCACCAGGTAGGGGTCGAGTCCATTCAGTTGTGAGTATTTACGCAAGTCAGTCCAATACGGCTTGGGAAACAATCCGTCCCAATATGCGCGCGGCAGTTCTGGAAGATCGACAGCAAAATAATTCGGTTTCGCACGCTTCAACGCCTGGATCGCGCGGTCGTACTGACCGCCATCGTGATAGATGCGCACCATTTCAGAGAGCGCCCACGATCCGCCTTCTTCGCTCGCCGCAGCCAGAAGCTCTCGGACCGCCAGATCAGCCAACGCACCATTCGAAAGCAAGCGTGCTCTCTGCAGACGCAAACTTTCCTCAGGAGGTTCGCTTTCGGCGATCTTGTCCTTGATTGAAAGTGGAGGAATCTTGTCCAGGATGGCGTAGTGAGTGGTATCTTCGGCGTCCGCCTTGATGTTCTTCAGCCTTTGCCGCGCCAACTCTGCGTAGTAGAAATTCTTGAAACGCGACGAGAGTTTCTGATAATAGGCCCGCGCCATCAGGGAAGCACTTTCTTCCTCAGCAATCCGCGCACGCCAGTAAAGCGCAGGTGGAACTTCGTTGGACTCCGGGTACAGCACCACCTGATCATCAAAACCCTTTCGCGCTTCATCCGTGCGTCCCTGCCGGAAGCTCAGCCACGCCGTTTTCCAGTGCGCGTAACTGGCGCGAGGGCCATTTGGGAAGCGTTGCTGGAGTTCGCGAAAGTGCTCGATAGCGCGATCGTAATCTTTTTTCAGCAGATACATGTTCGCAGCTGAAAGCAATGCCTGCTCCAGCCACGGACTGGCAGGACCAAACTGACGCAACTGGACGAGCGTTGCTTGCACCGCCGCATCGTCATTGTTCGAACGCGCAGTCTCATTGAGCAGGTAGAGCCGTTGCGCCTCTGCGTCGCCCTCCTGCGTTCCCATCGATGTCAGAACCTGGCGGGCGTCGTGGCCACGGTCGCTCTTCACCATCGCGCTGGCGAGCGCAAGTTGCACGGCTGGGCGATCCGCGGCACTAACTTGATCGAGCAGATCGCGGTATTCGTTGGCCGCATCGCTATAATGCCGCGCTTTTAACAGCAAATCGGCGCGCGTTCGGCGCTCCGCCAGCCCACCCGAAATCTTGAGTTTTCGCAACTCGGCCCCGGCGGCGTCCGCCTCAGGGCTTACAGGCAGGTTGTAATAGACGTTGCGAAAGGCAGCCGAAGCTTTATCGTCCTGACCCGTCGCCTGATAGGCGCGTCCGACGGCGAGTTCAATATCGCTCCGCACCGGCAGCCGGTCCGTTTCCAGGATCGCCGCAGCTTCCTGCGCCCGGCCGTCTTTCAACAAGGCATTGGCATACGCCAAATGAACGTCGCGATTGAGCAGCGAATCCGGAAAGGTCTTGCTGAAGTCAACCAAAGTCGACAGGGCCTCGGCTGTGTGTCCGGTCTCCAGGTATGCTTCTCCAAGATAGTAGGCAACGTAGTCGCCGAGTTCGCTGGCTCCAGATTTCGAACGGTTCAGCGGCTCGATTGCTTTCGCGTAGTCATGATCGAGCGTGTGAGCATAGCCGACTACCAGCCATGCCAGCGCTCCCGCATCTTCTTTTGCGTGCAGGCGCGCATATTTCTCAACTCCCGCATATGCCACTGGATTGCGATCTGCCAGCAACTGCTGCGCCATTGGACGTAAGCTGGCCGAGGCAACAAAAGCTCGCTTCACCCGCCGCACACGTGGCGATGGAGATTTGCGCTTCTTTACGCTCTTAACAGGTTTCTTGGCAGGTTTCTTGGCAGATTTCTTTGCCGTCGGTGACTTCTGTGCGCTCGGGACCGGAGTCTTGGGCGCGGGCGAGGTAGATTGGGCCAAGCCGCAATCAGGGTAAGCAAGGAAGAGGACAAGCGATCCAACGACCAACGTAACCAACAAACTGCGCAATGGAACCCCTACCTAGTGCCGGAAATTCGCTCCCATGATGGAAACGTCGTCTTCAGCAAGACTTCGCACCAGTTCATGTTGAAAGTAACCGCCGGAAGCCGCAACTGTATTGCCGTAACGTTTCTGGTACGTGCTGCGGCTCTTTTCGATTGCCTCTTTGAGTCGATCATAGAGGTCTTTATGCTTACGGCCTTCCGCAACTTTCGCCTGATTATAAAGTTTGACTTCATCGACCAGCAGGCGGGCAAAGCGCTGGGCCTTGCGATGAGTGTCCTGGTCTTCTGAAGAAGCGGCTGGAAC
>QIAJ01000046.1 GCA_003225495.1 Acidobacteriota bacterium | reverse complement strand
GACTGCAAGGCGGAAGTTCCGATCATTGTCAGGTTGAGGCAGGAGTTTGCTCCCTCAGGACTAAAAGTGATCGGGCCGACGCAGTTGTATGGATATGCCGCCCAAGGCAATGACGCCACGCCTGCACAGGAGCGGGCCTACATCGAGTCCATACGGCAGCGGTTTTACGCCAGCTTGCCGGATATGCCCGTGCCTCTGAGCAAGCGGAATTTCAATACCTATGGGGCCAGCACGACTCCGACGCTGGTGATCCTCAATCGCGCGGGGGAGGTGGCGATGTACCATCCGGGAGCGATGCCGTACGAGGAGTTGCGCGCCGCATTGGAAAAGGCCAGCGTGCGTTAAGGCGCGATGAAGCGGGCTAAGAGGCTTTCGTGGAATCCAGAAGGATGGTCACTGGACCTTCGTTGACCAGTTCCACCTGCATCATTGCCTGGAAGCGTCCGGTTTCGCAACGCAGGCCGGCGGATCGAATCCTTTCGACAAAATATTCATAGAGTTCTCTGGCCTGCTGTGGGGGAGCTGCGTCATCGAAGGATGGCCGCTTTCCGCGACGCACATCACCGTAGAGCGTGAACTGTGAGACAACCAGAATCGCTCCACTAATTTCGCGGACGGAGAGATTCATCTTGCCGTCGCCGTCTTCGAAAATACGGAGGCCGATGGTCTTTTCAGCGAGGTAGTCGGCATCGGTCGTAGTATCTGCCTTCCCGACGCCCAACAACACAAGCAGGCCGGGGCCAATCTCGCCGACGATCTCCCCACTTACGGTGACTTGGGCGCGACCGACACGTTGAACCACAGCGCGCACTAGCGCTTGGCCTCGCCGATCAATGTTTCGTGGCCGGCGACTGCTTGCCATCGGCCGTCGCGATAGGTGAAGACATCGGTGAAGCGGACGCGGGCAACGACCTTGCCATCGGCATCCACCAGTTCCGCCAGTCCGCGGGTGAAGCCGGAGTTGCCTTCGATGTGGGCACGCATTTCGGAGAGGCGGTTTGTGCCCGGCTTGCGCTCCGGGATGTGCCCAAGCATCTGGCTGCGGGTTTTCAACAGTCCGTCGCTGTCCACTTCTTCGAATTCGTCACCGACGAGGCAGGCGACGGCAGCGACATCTTTTTGGTTGAGCGCGGCGGCCCAGGTATTCTCCAGTTCTATCAGGGCCGTTTCGGTCTTGGGCTGATGCTTGCAGTCGGCGGCCCAGCCGGGCAAAGAAAGCAATAGGAGCAGAGCTAATGTTTTCACCTTGAGATCGTCCCATGAGTGGCGTCGCGTGGACAAGGGTAGCCGCAGAAAACGGTTAACCCGGCGGGACGCGGGAAATCTGGGCATTCACCCTCACAGGCGCGCGATCCTACAATCCCAATTCCTCGTCTCATGATCTGGATTTCGCTTCGGGGTTCATAGCATGAAAATGGCTCATAGAGTTGCTCTCGGCACTCCCTTGATTCTGGCGGGATGCTCCGCGTTTTGTCAGACATCGGCACCAGCCACTCATCAAGACGTCGTCATCAAGAATGCCGTTGTCATGACAGTAACGCACGAGCGTCAACGCTCCCGCTGGAGTTAACACTATCGACGCGGGCGGCAAGTACGTTACTCCCGGCATTGTGGATTCGCATTCGCATATCGCGCTCGACGACGATGTGAATGAGGCGACCAGTCCGATCACGCCGCAGATGATGATGAAGGACGCCTTCGACTATCAGGACAAGGCGATTTACCGGGCGCTGGCCGGCGGGGTGACGACGTCGCTGCTGCTGCATGGATCGGCCAATATGATCGGGGGGCAGGCGGTCGTCATTAAACATAAGTACGGCGCGGGTCGCGATGAGATGTTATTCCCTAATGCGCCGCGCTCGATCAAATTTGCCAGCGGCGAGAATCCCAAGCGCGTATATGGAAGCCGGGAACAATTGCCTTCGACGCGCATGGGCAATTTTGCGGTGCAGCGCGAAGCTCTAGTGCAGGCGCAAGACTACATGCGCGAGTGGGACGCGTATGAGGCGAAGGTCAAGCGCGGAGATAAAGATGCTGCCGCTCCCAAGCACGACCTGAAACTCGAGGCACTGGCTGATGTGCTGCGCGGCAAGCTGATGGTGCAGATTCACTGCTATCGCGCGGATGAATTTCTGACTGAAATAGCGATGGCGCATGAATTCGGCTATAAGATTCGCGCCTTCCATCATGCGCTGGAGGCATACAAGGTGCCGGAGAAACTGGCGGCGGAGAACATCGGAATCGCGACCTTCTCTGACTGGTGGGGATACAAGCAGGAGGTCTGGGATGCGATCCCGTGGAATGCCGTAATGGCGATGCGCAAGGGTGTACGCGTGGCGATCAAGAGCGATTCCGAGGACTACACGCGTCGGCTCAATCAGGAAGCAGCGAAGACGATGCGTTACGGCGGCGCTACTGAAGAAGAAGCCCTAAAAATGATTACGCTGAATGCCGCCTGGATCGTGGGCGTCGACGATCGCGTCGGTTCGATCGATGTTGGCAAGGATGCCGATCTGGTGATTTGGGATGGCTACCCGCTCTCCAGTTATGGTGCTCCCGAGAAAGTCCTGATCGATGGCGATGTGTACTTCGATCGCTCGTTGCCGGGATTTGGGATGACGCATTACCGGGAGGGACAATGAAGAACCAGGTCTCAGATCTCAGGTGTCAGGTCTCAGGGATTGGAAGATTCGGCCTCGCTTTGCTCCTCGGAGTTACGGTTTTGTTCGGTAATGCAATAGCTTTGGGTCAGGACAAGGCTGTCGTACTCAGGGGCGGGAAGTTGTTGACTATCTCGCATGGAGTGATTGAGAGCGGCGCAGTGGTCTTTCAGGGCGGGAAGATTACAGCTGTCGGTCCGGCGGCTTCGGTTAATGTCCCGAGCGGCGCTCAGGTTGTCGATGTCACGGGAATGACCGTCTATCCGGGGCTGATCGACTCCGAGACCAATCTTGGCCTTACGGAAATTTCCGCCGAAAACATGACCAACGATCTGGTCGAGATGAGCGACGAGATCATGCCCCACATGCACACGGCGGAAGCGTTTCACGCAGAGTCCACACTCATTCCGGTCGCTCGAATGAATGGCATCACGAACGCCGTCGTTGCTCCAACCAGCGAAGACACTCTGCCTGGACAGGATTCATTTATTCAACTGTCTGGCGCCTCGGCGACTGAGATGTTGCTGATCCGCGACCTCGCCATGCCGCTGAATTTTACGGGGGACGAACGCCGCAACAAGGGCGGCTTCGATAAGCGCAAGTTTCCCTCGACACGCATGGGACTGGCTGCGCAACTGCGGCAGGCATTTCTTGATGCGCAGGATTACAAGTCGAAATGGGGGGACTACGATCGCAAGAAATCGGATGCGGCCCGCGACAAGAAGCCAGAGCCGTCCGCACCTAAGCGCGACCTGAAACTGGAAGCACTGCTGCCTTATCTTGAAGGCAAGAAAACTATTGTGCTGGCGGCGAATGGTCCCAGCGATCTGGAAACTGCGGTTAGCCTGGCGAATGAGTTCAAGCTGAAGTTTGTGCTCAACCACATCAGTCACTCCCAGCCAATGCTCGATTACGTCGCCAGCCTGAAGGTGCCGGTGATCGTCGGTCCGATCTACGAGGCCCCTAAAGAGCACGAGCGTTACGACGCGGTCTATAGCCTGCCGGCACAACTCTACAAGCGCGGCGTCAAGGTCGTTTTCGCATCGTATTCTGCACATAACGTCCGTAACCTCCCAGACCAGGCAGGCTACGCGACTGCTTTCGGTTTGCCGTACGACGAGGCGCTCAAGGCGGTCACGCTCAACGCGGCCGAGGTTTGGGGAGTGGCCGATAAGCTGGGATCGCTCGATGTCGGGAAGATGGCCAATGTCGTCGTAGCGAACGGCGATCCGCTGGATGTGAAGACCGATGTCAAGCAGGTCTACATCGAAGGACGCGCGGTGCCGATGACGAGCCGGCAAGTGTGGCTGCGGGATCAATACTCAAAATAAAGTTCGCAATTCTCAGTTCTCAGTTTCGACAAAACACATGGTTTCCACAACCTGGAACTGCCGTTGCAGTCTTTGCATACTTTCTCAATCCCTTTTAGACTAGTGAATTCGATCCCATTCGGTGATTTTGGCAATACGCGGCAATGATTCAGTGAAGCGCCGGCGGGCGCATAATCCCAGACTTGGAAACGAGGAGAAACAATGGCAGCCGTTGACGAAAAAGTGAAGCAGATCATCGTAGAGCAGTTGGGTGTGGACGAGGGCGAGGTCACGCCCAGCGCCTCGTTTGTGGACGACCTGGGAGCAGACTCGCTCGATACGGTGGAACTGGTCATGGCTTTCGAAGAGGCCTTCGATATCGAGATTCCGGACGAAGATGCCGAGAAGATCCGCACCGTATCGGATGCGATCGAGTACATCGGCAAGCACGCGAAGGCAGGCAAGTAGTTTGGCGCGACGTGTCGTCATTACGGGCCTGGGCCTGCTTTGCGCAGTGGGCAATACTACTGCCGAGGTGTGGCCGGGCTTGCTGTCGGGCAAGAATGGCGTGGACCGCATAACCGGCTTTGATGCGTCCGCGTTCGCGTGCCAGATTGCCGCCGAGGTCAAGACCTTTGACCCGCTGGACTTCATCGAGAAAAAAGAAGTGAAGAAGATGGGCCGCTTTATCCACTTCGCCCTGGCAGCGTCGGATGAAGCGATGAAGATGTCGCAGCTGCAAGTCACGCCCGAAAACGCCGAGCGTGTCGGGGTGCACATCGGGTCCGGGATTGGCGGGTTCGACGTGATCGAGCGCGAACACACGGCGCTCATGCAAGGCGGTCCCCGCAAGATCTCGCCTTTTTTTATTCCGGCTTCGATCATCAACCTGGCGGCTGGCCATGTTTCCATGCGGTACGGCGCCAAGGGACCGAACGAGGCCACCGCGACGGCGTGCACCACGAGCGCGCACTCGGTCGGCGATTCCTTTCGCATCATCCAGCACGACGACGCTGATGTGATGATCGCTGGCGGCTCCGAGGCCGCTATCACTCCGATGGGTGTCGGCGGATTTGCCGCTATGCGCGCGCTTTCCACACGCAATGACGATCCGGCCCATGCGAGCCGTCCGTGGGACAAGGACCGCGATGGTTTTGTGATTGGCGAAGGCGCGGGCATTCTCATCATGGAAGAGTTGGAGCACGCCCAGAAGCGGGGCGCTCCCATTCTGGCGGAAATTGTCGGTTATGGAATGAGTTCCGACGCGTTCCACATGACTCAGCCCGCTCCCGAGCACGAGGGCGGATTTCGCGTGATGCGCAATGCTCTGCGCGATGCGAAGCTCGAGGCCAGCGTGGTCGGATATGTGAATGCCCACGGCACTTCGACTCCGATCGGCGATACGCTCGAGGCGCATGCCATTCGAAACTTGTTCGGGAACAAGGTTCCGGTCAGTTCGACCAAATCGATGACCGGTCACTTGCTCGGCGGCGCGGGAGGGTTGGAAGCGGGAGTTACGGTACTCGCGCTGCGCGATCAGATTCTGCCGCCTACCGTCAATCTGGAAAATCAGGATCCCGGGACCGATGGGATGGACTTCGTTCCCAACCATGCGCGCAAGGCCAGCTTTGAATACGCTATGTCAAATTCCTTCGGCTTCGGAGGAACGAATGGGGCGCTGCTGTTTAAGAGATGGACCGAATAGAAAAGTTCATAGGTTAAAGGTCCGATTGCAGAGTTGAAAATCTCCTGGCGATGAGCGCCGTAATCTCGTGTTTTACTTCTGCCATCTGGCCTCTAAACTCAGCAATCGCCTTACTGCTTTTTCATCGTGTCGATCATTGCATACAACTGACTGAGATCCTTCACTTCCAGGTAGGGAGTCGCGGTTTTCTTGTCGCTCACGACGTAGATTGTCGGGGTGTGGTCAAGGTTGATGGACTTGCCTAGTTCGCGGTCGGCGATGACCAGCGCATTGAGTTTGCCGGCCGGATCAACGACGAATGGCAGGTCGACCTTGTGCTCGGCGGCGAATTTTTCGGCGAAGCCGCGGAGGTTGTCGGGCAGAATTTCCCGCTGGTGCTCGAAGACGTAATCACGAAATGCGTTTCCGACAGTCTTGGAATGAGTGTCGAAATACCTGGCGATGATGGCGGCATCCATCGACCAGTTGTGCATCGGCAGTGGAAAATCGTGCTGCACCACCGGGATCTTGTAGGTCTGCGACGCCTGCGCCAGCAGGGGCGCCGCACGCGCGCATTGCGGACACTGGAGGTCCTCAAAAACGACCAGCGCGAGCGGCGAACCCTTCGGTGGACGAAGCACACTCGGCACTTCCTGCGTGAAGGCAGTCAGGGTAAGCACAAGGATGAGGGACAGAAGTCGTGAAATCTTCATAGTCTTTAGTTTGGATGCGAATTCAGTGAGATTTGCCTCTATGGTAGCGAAACGCGGGTCATCGTGCACGTTACTGCATGTCGATCTTGTCGAGGTTGTAGAAGTAGTAAAAACGCAGACCCAGGATTTTACCGGGGAACTCTTTTGGCAAGGGCGGGAATGGGTTGGACGCCGTAATGCTCGCCCAAGCGGCGCGATCAAGCGCTACGTCTCCGGAGCCGGTATGGAGCGTCATGCCGCTGACGTTGCCGTCCTTGAGAATGACGAATTCGATTGAAAGCTTGCCTTGTTTCGCGATCGGCGGATAGACCGATGGCGGCATCAGGTTATACCAGTTCTGGCGCACGACCTGGACGACACGCGCGAGGTAAGGCCCGAAATCCACACCCATGGTGTCGGTAAGGATTTCTGCCTGGTCGAGAGCCTTTGCGCCATTCCGTCCCTGATTGAGTCCGTAGTCGCCGGCTTCACCGCCGCCGTAATTGCCGCGATTAGAAGCGGCGGCGCGGGCGGCCTGCTCGATCGCTGATCCGGCTGTGGTCGGAGTAGTGAAGCTGGGCTTGCCTTTCGGGGGCGCTTGCAACTGGGCCGGCTGACTGGTTTGAGCCGGGGGCACGAAGCCGTTGTTGGGATTCTGTTGCGGGCTCTCCTGCGCTTGGGGCGGAGGCTGGTTCTGCGCCACCACAGGAGGCGGAGTCGGCTGCTGAGGAGCCTGCGGCCCGGGCCTGCCCGGATGAGAACTCTCCAGAAGCTTCTTGAGTTCCTGACGGTTGATCTGGGGCGCCTTGCTGGTAGCGATCCGATCTTTGTCCGAGATGATCTTGGAATCGGGACGGCGGGTCAGTTTCTGTTCGTCCGGAGGTAGTTCCAGATAGGTGGCATCCTTCTGCTTATTCAGGTCGATGGTGGCGGGCAGTACCAGGGCCCGATGCGGCAAAAATCCGAGCAGCTTTTCCGTATTGATCAGAAGAATGACCACCAGAAGGTGCAAAACTACCGAGAGCCAGACCGCTTCGCGCTTGCGTGACCGGGAGAGGTCGTCCTGGAGCTGGATGAGAAGATGCGGTACAGCATTGGGATTGAATCCGCGATAGGCGGTTTCCCAGTGCTGCGCATCCGAAAGATCGCGCGGCTCCCGGGGAGGAGCCAAAGGATCGCGCGGCGGGATTTGCGTGACCGGCATCAGACTGCGACTATAAAGCTTAGAGACACGCGCAAGTCCCTGCGTTGCGTAAAGTTACGTAAAATTGCGGGAGCTGCGGCGGTTGAGCTTGTCTCTATTGTCGCATTTTTCTGAAGCCCATGGTAAGTACCTGTGGACGGGGTACTTTGGGAGTAAGGATCCAAACGGGGTCAGGTGTCCGGGATCGCAGGTCACGGGTCAGAGGTCACGGGTCACAGAAATCGCAACGGTTTAAAGGCAGCAATACATTCGCAGTGAGTTGCGGCTTCATTTTGCTATGCCGATCTTTCCGGCATGGCGTTTGATGGCGGACAGGATCGCGAGTGCGAGTTCCAGAGCTCGGGCTCCGTCTTCCAGTGAGACGACCGGCTTGCTCCGATCGCGAACGCGTTGCAGGAACGAACTAATCTCGGCCAAAAGAGGTTCTTCCGCCGTGATGGCAGGTTTGCTTATCTGAATCTGTGAATTCACGCTCGGAGTGGCGGCTAATCCGGCCGCATCGCCTACCGAGAAAACCATTACATCCTGGCGGCCATAGTCGATCGAAATGTACTGTCCGGGCTGGAAAAGACGCAGTTTTCGGACACGCTCGGTCGAAACGCGGCTAGCCGTAAAGTTCGCCACGCATCCGGACTCGAATTCGACCCGCACATTCGCGATATCGACCTTATCCGAAAGAATCGGCAGGCCAACCGCGCGTATTTCCTTGACCGGCGAGTGCACGAATGCCAGCACAATATCGAGATCGTGGATCATCAGATCGAGGACCACGTCGATGTCGAGCGATCGGGGGGTAAACACGCTGAGCCGGTGTATTTCGAAGAACATCGGCTGTGTGATCAGCGGCAGAGTGGCGCGCACGGCGGGATTGAAGCGCTCCAGATGTCCAACCTGTGCCACCCGGTTGTGCTTCTTTGCCAGGAGCAGCATTTCATTTGCTTCCGTTTGCGAAGACGCGAGCGGCTTTTCTATGAGTACATCAACACCCGCCCCCATCAACCTACGGGCAACGTCAAGGTGCAACACGGTGGGAACTGCCACCGATGCCGCCTGTACTTCGCTGTGGGTGGTCAGCATCTGCTCAATCGATCCAAAGGCTTTGCAGTCAAACTCGCGGGCGGCTGCGTCCGCGCGGGCGGTATCGGGATCCACCACTCCCACAAGCCGCACGCTACCAGACTGCTCGAGCTGGCGATAAACGCGGGCATGGTTGCGTCCAAAGGCACCCGCCCCGACGACTGCAACATTGATGGGTGATTCGTTGCTCAGAAGCGCTCCGGAACTTTGCAGGAGGAACGCCGTATTGTCGCAGTTTCCGGGGCGGATGGGAACGCCCAAAGGACTGCGCACACGCGAATATCGTTTACCCCCCCTTCTTCAGCAACGCGATCTGGCCGGCGTGATAGAGCTCGTGCTGCGCCACGCCGTGAAGCATGTAGTAGTAGTCGTACCAATCGGGCTCGTTTTTCTTGCCGGGCACTTTATCGGACAAACGCTCTTCAGGGAATGCTTTCACGGCCTCGATCAAATCGTTGTGAACCCGCCTGGCGTTCTCGACGGCGCGTCCCCAGGCAGCCTCACTCGTGTCCTTGACGGAAGGGAAATTCTGGTCGTCGGGAAGATCCACTGCCATGCCATCCAGTCGGCGGCGAACCGCGCCGTCCCAAGCTGCGATGTGCAAGACCAGTTCCCAAATGCTGTGAGCACGCTTCAGGGGACGCGCGGCAGCTTGGGCCGCACCGATGCCGTCGAGGATTTCCAGCAGCGAATCGCCGTGCCAGGCGTCTCCGTGGAATGCGCGATGGAGCTGATCGGCTATGCGGGCGGTTTCGGACATGGGAGTCACCTCGGTCCATATCATACATGCTTACACGGTTGTCGTGTATAATGGGAATCGTGATCGTCAGCTTCGCGGACACAACGACAGCCGACATCTATCATGGCACCAATAGCAAAGCTGCCCGTAAGTTGCCGCGGGAGATTTGGGCGCGAATGCAGATAAAGCTGGACTTGCTAAACGCGTCCACATCGATCGAGGATCTGCAGATCCCGCCTGCAAACCGATTGGAAAAGCTGAAAGGCGCCTGGGCAGGCTTTTACAGCATTCGTATCAACGACCAGTTTCGTCTCGTTTTTCGGTTCGTCGACGGAAACTGTCACGATGTTTGCTGTACTGACTACCACTGAACGGAGGACAAGAGGATGCTACCCAAATTTCGAATCGCGACTCATCCTGGTGCGATCCTGCAAGCGGAATTTCTGAAGCCGATGGGAATCACCCAGGCCAAACTGGCGCGATCGCTCCAGATTTCGCTGAATCGCGTTAACGAGATGATACGAGGAAAGCGCGGCATCACACCCGAATCAGCGCTGCTGCTGGCCGCATACTTCGGGAACTCGCCCGAGTTTTGGATGAACCTGCAAGCGGCCCACGATCTCAGCCAAGCTCGGGAAGGGATGCGAAAAAGACCCGGCGGTGCGGTCGTGAGGATGAAGGGGAGAGCAGGACGAGCACACGGAGCAGACTGATCAGCTCGCGTTTACGCTTATTCCCGCGTCATCCGCGGTCTGGATGATCGCCAAGCCGTCCAGCAGCAAACACCGTCCCGCATCTAGTGACAGACAACTTGCTCCGGCCTGTTTCATGATCTCGATTGTCTTCACTCCGACCACGGGCACGTCGAAGCGCATATCCTGATTCGGTTTTGCGATCTTGACGACGGTCAGTGCTCGGCTAAGGGTCGACTCGCGACCACCGAGCGAGCGCATGATATCGCCGGCCCGGGCGATGGTCGCGTCCGTACCTTCCATTGCTTCGACGGCCACGCACGCGCTCTCCGCAATCACGACAGTTTGTCCGATATCGTATTGCCCGAGATGACGGGCCACGATCCGACCATACTCGATGTTCTTGCGTTCCTGTTCGGTCGGAGCACGTGTCGTTAGCACGCCCGACTTCGCTAATAGCGGTTCGAGCAACGCGGTCGAGTTCTCGAGCAGGATGCCTTCGTCAGCGAGAATTTTCGCTACTGCGCCCAGCAACGAGTCGGTATTGCGTGTACCGAGTGAGAGCAGAAGTTTGGCGAGACGCCAGTCCGGCTTGATGCTGGAGAAAATCTGCTTGTGCTTGACTTGTCCTGCCATGATGGCGCGGGTGACACCTTCGGCCTTGAAGGTGTCGATCAGCTTGGAAAGTTCGCCCAGCGAGAGCCAATGAACAACCGCGGCGCTCTTGGACTCGATTTCGGGGGACGCTTCTTCTCTAATGGCCGCAACAACGACCTCGTAGCCCTGGGCGCGCGCAGCCTCGAGCACCAAAAAGGGGAATGTTCCGTTGCCCGCGATGAGTCCCAGACGCGCCATAAGAATTCCTACCGCGCGCTGCGCGGCTGGACAGCCGAGTGCGGGCGTCCCTACTTGATCACTCCGCGGTCGGATGCCTCGATGAACCGGATCAGCAAATCCACGTCTTCGCCGCGATCGGTTTCTACTTTCATTTTCGCGACTGCTTGTGTCGTATTCAATTTCGAGGCGAGTAGCAACCGATAGGCGTGGTGCAGCTTCTTGATCCGATCTTTGCTGAATCCGCGACGTTCGAGGCCGATGGCGTTCAGCCCATACGCGTGCGTTCCACGCTCCGCGGATGTTTTTGAAAAAGGCAGCACGTCGCGCGTGACGGTTGTGCCTCCGCCGATGATGGAATGTGTTCCAATGCGCACGAAGTGATGCACAGGGCAGAGCGCGCCGACGTTTGCCCAGTCTTCAACGGTGACGTGTCCGCCGAGCGTGGCTGCGTTCGCCATGATGATGTGGCTGCCGATTTGGCAATCATGGGCGACGTGCGTGTAGGCCATGATCAGGTTGTGATCGCCGATCTTGGTTAAACCACCGCCCTTGACCGTTCCGCGATTGATGGTGATAAACTCGCGAATCTCGTTGTGGTCGCCGATTTCAAGTCTCGTGCGCTCGCCCGCGTAGGTAATGTCCTGTGGAGCTAATCCAATTGAAGAGAATGGGAAGAATCGGTTATTGACGCCGATTTTCGTCGATCCTTCCATGACTACGTGCGACATCAACTGGCAGCCCTTGCCCAATTCGACGTCCGCGCCAATTACGCAGTACGGCCCAAGTTTGCACGAGGGATGAATCTTGGCTTTCGGATCAACGATGGCCGTGGAGTGAATGGACATTCTGCAAATCTACGTTTCTTCCCGCGACTCCTGGTTGGGAGTGCCCATCGCGCGCGGTATTAGCCGGCAGGTCACGACGGCTTCGGCCGCCACTTTGTCTCCGACGTAAGCTTTGCCTTCGAGCCGCGCGGCGGTCATGCGCCAAGCGAGGACTTCAACCTCAATGCGCAACTGGTCTCCTGGGACCACTGGACGCCGAAAGCGGGCTCGCTCGATGCCGGTGAAGACCATCAGCAGTTCGTCGCGGTTCGGAACCTCGGTCAGAAGCAGCGCGCCACCGGCCTGGGCAATCGCTTCGACAATCAGCACTCCGGGCATGATTGGTTTGTCGGGGAAGTGTCCCTGGAAGAAAGGCTCGTTGAAGGTGACGTTCTTCAGCGCCACGATGCGCTTCTTGTGCTCCAGTTCGATGACCCGGTCGATCAGGAGAAACGGGTAGCGATGCGGCAGGAGCTTTAAGATGTCGCCGATCTCCATCACCGGCTTGGAAGGGGTTTCCACTTCAGTCGTCGTATTCATCATCAATCAGTTCAGAGCGAAGATTATACTGTAGCGCACGTTGCAGGGTCGAAGCATGCCGAGAGCTTGGAACAAGAAAACTGGACGGAGGTTGGAGAGTCCCACGGGGGCTAAAGCCCACAGTGTTAGGTTGTCCGGCGGCACAGCTAAAGCTGTGCCCTCCCGAACTGCGGCTGACGATCCGGTCGAGGCAAAGCGTCGTCTCGCTTATTTTCGCGAGCGGCGCGACTTGATGGTTGCGAATATTCGCGAGCTGGTTGAAATCGAATCGCCCAGCGACAACAAGGCTGCGGTTGATCAAATCGGCGACCTGGTGGGTGTAAAGCTGGCGGCACTGGGCGGGTCGGTGAGATTCCATCAAGCGCGCGATTTTGGCAATCACTTGCGAGTGGACTTCGCGGCACTATGACACGGTATACTCGCTCGGCACGTTGGCCTCGATGCCCTGCCGCGTAGCGGGGGGAAAGCTGACAGGACCGGGCGTGCTCGACATGAAGTCCGGCATTGGCCTGATGCTGCACGCGCTCGCGGCACTCAAAGACTGGCATGGGACGCTGCCTCGTCCGGTGACGGTGCTGCTGGTTTCCGACGAAGAGGTGGGAAGCGATTCGTCGCGCGCGATCACGGAAGCTGTGGCGAGGAAATCCGCCGGAGTGCTCGTGCTGGAACCCTCTTACGGCCTCGATGGGAAAGTTAAGACGGCGCGCAAGGGAGTCGGCGAATACCAAGTCAAGGTAACTGGCAAAGCGTCGCATGCGGGCCTGGATTTCGAAAAGGGCGCGAACGCGGTGGTCGAGTTGGCGCGACAGATTGAGAAGATATCCGGCTTCACGGATCTGAAAAAGGGGTTGACCGTGAATGTGGGGATCGTCAGCGGCGGATCGCGGACGAACGTGGTTCCCGCGGAAGCGGTAGCGCAGGTGGATGTCCGGATCGCACGCTTGAAAGATGCCGGCGGCATCGAGAAGAAGATGCGCGGGCTGCGGCCATTCAACCGCAAGTGCAAAGTCGAAGTTAGCGGGGGAGTGAATCGTCCGCCGATGGAGCGCACCGCGGGCGTGGCAGGTTTGTACGAGATCGCGTTCGGGATTGCTCGTGAGTTAGGGTGGAATCTGGGAGAGGCAGCAGTCGGAGGGGGCTCGGATGGCAATTTCACAGCCGGGTTGGGGATTCCCACTCTCGACGGCCTTGGCGGAGTTGGCGATGGGGGGCACGCGGTTCATGAGCACATCGTGATCGCGGAGTTGCCACGCCGGGCGGCACTTCTGGCGGGATTGATTGAGCGGGCGTGAAGACAGGAACGAAGCCTTCTTTGACTCGGCGTCGACAGTACCCTAGAATCCAGGGAGGGGCCCGCTAACGATGGGCTTGGGCGTTGGGCAACCCCTTGGAGGCAGTTATGTTTGGTGGAAAAATTGGGTTGCCGGAATTGCTGTTGATTCTTGCCGTCGCATTGCTCATATTCGGACCGAGCAAGCTGGCCGATCTGGGCAAAGGTTTGGGCGAGGGGATCAAGAATTTCAAGTCGTCCGTAAAAGACGGCGAGCAGGAAGCCGAAAAGAAATCCTAGTCGACAGTGTGGCGCGGCCATTCTTGTCCGCCACTCTTGATTGATGCTACAAGAGTGCCGTTTCTCTCAGCATCCGGTAGACCAGCGCCACGGGCAGTCCCACGACGTTGCTGTAGTCCCCTTCAATCCGAGGAATCCAGCGCGACGCGATGCCTTGGATCGCATACGCGCCCGCCTTGTCCATCGGCTCGCCGGTAGCCACGTAGTCAATAATTTCTTTCTCGGTGATGTCCGAAAACGTTACGCGCGTGATTTCGCTAGACACGAACCACTGACCACCAACGATCAGCGCCACGCCCGTAATTACTTGATGCTCGCGCCCCGACAGCATTCGCAGCATGCGAGCAGCGTCGGCTCTGTCCGCAGGCTTTCCCAGAATCTGTCCATCGACAGCCACGACTGTGTCGGCGCCAAGAACCGCATCATTAGGACGCTGCCTCGCCACTGCCAACGCCTTCTCACGCGCCAGTCGTTCGGCACAGTTTTTCGCAAACTCTTCCGGAAGCACCTCTTCCGAGATTTCCGCCGCCTGGACTTCAAACGGAATACCCGCATAACGTAGCAATTCCTGGCGACGCGGCGAGGCGGAGGCGAGAACCAGCATGAGGGTTGATTCTAGAGCATGACATCGGTTGCCAGATGGTGACGGTTTATCAAGACATCCAAGTTCCCAGGAAAGTCTTGACTCTCCAACGTCCCCATCGCCGCTCCATTACTACATAACCACCCCTTTCGCAAAGTGGGCACAGATGTTCCGTATAGAAGAGCGCTTGAGACAGATCTTTGTTAAAGCCAACTCGCGATAACCTGAAATATTCTGGGTGCGCTGGCGGCGCATCAATCGAATCGGCCCGTGTCAGTTCATCTTCTGGCATCAGTTCGTATGGCTCGGACAAATCAAAATGGCGTTCCAACTTCTGAGAAACCACGTTCTGCGCGAGGAAACTTGCCACGGTCTCATCTTCGAGCATTGGGGCCTGCGCTTCAACGAATTGCCGTCGGGAGGGGTCAGCATGGGCTGTCGAAGAATTCTGTTGAATGAGCAAAATGAAGCTGTTGGTGCGGCCGTACTTGCCGTTACTCTTGTTGATTTCCGAGTTGAAATACGCAGAGTAAACGGCGTACTGTTCGCTCGTGGCCGATCGCGAGGCAGGACGCAATCTGAGGAAGAAGGCGATCGCAAGAATTACGAGGGCTGCCGACGCAAGTCGGAGTGGGAACCAAGCCGGTCTCTTGATGTGAGACACCTGTTAAATGATTAGACACCGCAAAAGCGGTTCGCGATGAGGCGGAACGGAAATCCGGACGGCCTAACTATTCCAGCGATTCGGGCTCGATCGAAATGTTCTTCTCGCCCTTCTGGCGCTTCTCCCAATATTTCTTCACCCAGGCTTCGTAACTTTTGCCGGCGGCGGTGTCGCGTCCGGTGAAGGCGAGGCCTGCGATTTCGGAATAGGAGATCGCTGGACGTTGATTGGTGTCGGGTAGCATCAGGCGGATTACGGAATGCGAACCATCCTTGCGGGATATAGTGACGTCCCCACGGTAGTCGAAAGCCTTTTCAATCACGGCACGGATGTCAGCTTCAGTAGCTAGCTCGGGAATCCAGCCTTGCAGGTTCTCGCGTTCGAAGCCGGGGACAACTTCTAATTCGTCCGTAGAACTGGCTGGTGGAACGGGAACTGCGACGTGGTGCGGCAAAGCGGGATCGTGCCCATGTTCGCGACCGCTCATGCGCGGCTTTCTTCGGCGACGGCCACGCCTTCGGAGGACGGAGCTTCGATCTGCACCAGCGGATTGTAGGAATACACCGGACGGACTTCGCGATCGAGGTCCGCGAGCGCTTCTTTATCGGGATAGAGCGAGAACGTCGCCTTGACGGTATCAACGAATCCACGCAATGATCCGAAGGTGTCATCGACGGAACTGGGCTCGTAGCCACAATGCACCATGCAGTTCGCTCATTGCGGATTGCCGGACTGCGTGCCGTAGCCATCCCACTCGGTGGTTTCCATCAGCTCTTTGTACGACTCGGCATAACCGTCCTGGAGCAGGTAGCAGGGCTTCTGCCATCCGAACAGGTTGTAGGTGGGCATGCCCCACGGCGTGCAGTTGTAGGTGCGCTTGCCCATCAGGTATTCAAGAAAGAGCGGCGACTGGTTGAAGCGCCAAGTCTTCTTGCGATTCGACATCATGGCGCGGAACAGGCGGCGGGTGCGGACGCGTCCCATGAAGTGTTTCTGGTCGGGAGCCTTGTCGTAAGAATATCCCGGCGAGACCATCATGCTCTCGACGCCCACTTCCATCATCTCGTCGAAAAACTGGCGCACGCTATTGGGGTCAGCACCGTCGAACAGAGTCGTGTTCGTAGTCACGCGGAAGCCGGCGTCAATCGCCGCGCGGATCCCTTCCAGCGCGATGTCGAATCCGCCTTCGCGGCACACCGAGAAATCGTGATGCTCTTTTTGCCCGTCCATGTGAACGGAGAAGCTCAAATACTTGCTAGGCTTGAAGAGATGCAGCTTCTCTTTGAGCAGGAGAGCGTTCGTGCAGAGATAGATATATTTCTTGCGGGCGACGAGCCCTTCGACAATCTTGTCAATCTCCGGGTGCATCAACGGCTCGCCGCCGGGGATTGAGACCATCGGGGCGCCGCACTCTTCGACAGCGTTGAAGCATTCTTCCGGCGTGAGGTCGCGCTTCAGAATGTGCGCTGGATACTGAATCTTGCCGCATCCCGCGCATGCCAGATTGCAGCGGAATAAGGGTTCGAGCATCAGGACGAGAGGATAGCGCTTGCGCCCGGCAATCTTTTGCCGCAGGACGTAGGTTGCAACCGTCCACATCTGAGATACGGGAACTGCCATTCAACCTCCGGAACGTAGCTCTATGATACCGGATTCTGGCACCAAAGGGCCTGTTAGAGCATATCGAACTGGTGTCAGAGGAGCGCCGTCATGCCAACCTGTTGGTTACAATCGGGGGCCACAAAGGAGCAATCATGATCGGACGCAGGGAGTTTCTTCGCACGAGCAGTCTTGGGGCAGGCGCATTCCTGCTATTCAGGTATTCTTCCGCCGGCGCGTCCGGGGCGGGTGCGGGCGATTCGCGGATTGAGGTGCTCCTGCACGAGCCTCTGGGGACAATCTCGCCGAACATCTACGGTCACTTTACCGAAAACCTGGGTGCCGTAATTTACGACGGAGTGTGGGTAGGCCCGAATTCAAAGATTCCGAATGTCGATGGCATTCGCAAGGATCTCATCGACGAGTTACGGAAGATCAAAGCGCCCGTGATTCGCTATCCCGGAGGATGTTTTGCCGACAGCTACGACTGGCGCGACGGCATTGGGCCGGCTGAGCGGCGGCCGAAGCGCACGAATTTCTGGGGCGGCAGCGATCCCAACCAATTTGGGACCAATGAGTTCGTTCATTTCTGCAAGCTGGTGGGGGCGGAGCCTTACCTCGCAGCCAATGTTCGCAGCCTGCCGGCCAGGGATTTCTATCAGTGGGTGGAATACTGCAACTCTCCCGCCGGATCGACGACTCTGGCAGATATGAGAGCAGCGGCGGGATACAAAGATCCTTTCCAAGTCCGCTACTGGGGAGTGGGAAACGAATCGTGGGGCTGTGGCGGCAACTTCACGCCCCAGGAATATGCGGTCGAGTTCCGCCGTTTTGCAACGTGGGTTCCAACTTACGGGCAGGACCTGTCCTTTGTCGCTTCTGGCCCTAGCGACGACGGTTGGGCGTGGACAAGAGAGTTTCTGGAAGAAATCGTCCGCAAAGGGCCGGGACAGCTGCGCTCGATCTATGGCCTGGCCCTGCACTACTACACATGGAATCTGAGCCGCGGTCGAACGACCGATTGGGATAAAGGCAAAGGCGACGCTGTGAAATTCGACGTGGTGGATTGGTATGAGCTCTTACGGCAAGGCAATGTGATCGACTCGCTGATTGACGGGCATTGGAAGGTGATGGGCGAGTTCGACCCGCAACATCAGATCAAGCTGGTGGTGGATGAGTGGGGTCCATGGTACCGGCCGGGGAGCGAGGCGGTGCCGGGTCATACTCTCGAGCAGATGCCAACCCTTCGTGACGCGGTGTTGAGCGCCATGACTCTCGACATCTTCCAGCGGCATCCCACCAAGATCGCAATGGCCAACTGCGCGCAGTTGATCAATTGCCTGAACAGCCTGTATCTGGCACATGAAGATAAGTTTTGTGTGACTCCCGTGGGACATGTGTTTGAACTCTACGCAGCGCATCAGGGAGGGCAATCATTGCGCACAGTCCTCACTGGACCCAGCGTCCACTATGACCGCGACGGGCAGCCGGCTACGCTCGACGGACTCAGTGGATCGGCTTCATTGCATGGGAAAGAGCTTGTGCTGACAGTCGTGAACCCCCATGTGACTGAGCGCCGCGAGGCCGAGATCGCAGTTCCAGGAGCGACCATCCGTTCCGCAACAGCCACCGTGCTGACGAATTCCGACATTCACGCGCATAACACATTTGCAGAGCGCAAGGCCGTAGTCCCGGCGAACTCGACGGTTGAGATCAAGGGCACCCCCGTGCGATACGGATTCCCGCCGGCATCGGTAACCCGGCTGGTGATGACGCTGGCGTAGCGGATTGTAGGGCTAAATTTTTTGCAATCTCTGCACGTCATGCACGCCAGGAATCTGGCGCACGCCGTTGATGATTGTCTGCAAATGTGGTGCGGGCTTCGATGTTGCGGATGTTGGTGCTCTGGTCGGTGATTACGGAGGTGATTTGCTTCAGCATGCCGAAGCGGTCGTCGCAGAACAGAGTCAGTTTGACTGGATATGAAATTGGCTGGCCTTCTTTGTCCTTGCTGGCCCACTGGACGTCAATGCGGCGGTCTGGCTCGTACATCAGGTTGGTGACATTCGGACAGTTGATGGAATGGACTGCGACACCTTTGCCGCGCGTCACATATCGCCGTGGCCTTTTACGATGATTGCATTGTTATCGCCGCCGAAGACACGGCGGACCACGCTCGTGAAGCCGCTCGCGGAGAGCTCGCCGCCCTCCGGCAACGGTTCGCTACCGGCGGGCGCGAGTTTGGCCAGTACCTGCCGAGCCGAATACTTGCCATAGCCAATGGCGGCGAGCAGATCGTCAGCGCGACCCAGTCCGTACTCACCGGCGGCCCTCAGCAGGTCGGGGTCCTTGATCGATTTCAGTGACATGCGGTACTTACGAGCTTCTTTTTCGATCAGCTTCTTCCCGATTTCAATGGCACGCTCCTGCTGATGCAGGTTGAGCCAGTGCTTAATCTTGTTGCGGGAGCGCGATGATTTGACGATCGCCAGCCAGTCGCGACTGGGCTTGTGCCCCGGCTGGGTAAGGATTTCAACGATATCCCCGGAGTGCAGTTTGTGGCGCAGTGGGACCATGCGTCCATTAACTTTCGCCCCGACGCAACTGTGTCCTACTTCGGTGTGAATGGTGTAGGCGAAGTCGATGGGCGTCGATTCGCGAGGCAACACGATCACTTTGCCCTTGGGCGTGAACGTGTACACCTCTTCGGGATACAGGTCGATTTTGAGAGTCGAAAGAAATTCGTTGGGATCGGATACGTCGCGCTGCCACTCCACTACTTGCCGCAACCACGCGAGCCGCTGCTCGTCCTGTGCGGAGACTGGCCCGTCTTTGTACTTCCAGTGGGCGGCGATGCCCTCTTCACACATCTTGTGCATTTCTTCAGTGCGAATCTGGATTTCGAAGGTCTCGCCTGTTTCCGTGATTACCGAGGTGTGCAGCGACTGGTATAGATTCGGCCGCGGCATAGCGATGAAATCCTTAATGCGGCCCGGCACCGGTCGCCAAAGATTGTGGATGATGCCGAGAACGGCGTAACAGTCCTGTACGGAATTGGTGATGACCCGCATCGCGAAGAGGTCATAGACCTGGTCCACGCTGATGCGCTGGCGTTGCAGTTTTTTGTGGATGCTGAAGAGGCGTTTGATGCGACTCTCGACCCGGGCGGAGATGCCCGCTTCCTTCAATCCGTCTCGCAGTACCCCTTCCACGCGCACCATGAAGGCTTCGCCCTTCTTGCGGCGCGATTCCACGGCGGCCTGCACCTGCTCGTATCCGATCGGGTCCACATAGCGGAAGCCGAGGTCTTCGAGTTCACCGCGGACTTTACCCATGCCAAGGCGGTGGGCAATCGGGGCGTAGATGTCGAGTGTTTCGCGGGCAATTTTCTGTTGTCGATCGGGCTGAAGATGCTCGAGCGTCCTCATATTGTGAAGGCGGTCCGCCAGCTTGATCATGATGACGCGAATGTCGTCGACCATCGCCAGCATCATCTTGCGAAGGTTTTCGGCCTGTGCTTCTTCTGTGGTCGAGAAATCGATCTTGCTGATCTTGGTGACGCCCTCGACGATGTGCGCCACCTGCTCGCCGAACTCCTGGCGAATTTCGACGGCTGTAACGGACGTATCTTCGACGGAATCGTGGAGCAGTCCGGCCGCGATTGAAACCGGGTCCATCTGCATGTCGGCGAGGACGTTGGCTACTTCCAGGGGATGGACTAGGTAAGGCTCGCCCGAAGCCCGGCTCTGCCCGGCATGGTGCCTCTGAGAAAAGTCGTAGGCTTTTTTGACCAGTTCGAGATCTTCGTTGGGACGGTTCTCGCGGAGCTTTTTCATGAGCTCGCGGAAGCGGGTCACCGTGAGCACGTTGGTCGCGATCTGCTGACGCAACGTCGCCATGAAGGATTTTAACCCAGCCGGGAACGGCTTGCTGCGGGTTAGCGGTATCTCCACCTTTAGGCGCAAGCATTAGCCAAGACAGCGCCGGATGGCAGAGATTGAACGGCGGAGCCGGAGAAGGAACGTAACCCTTCTTAAATGCCTCATAGTGGCGCGATCGGCGGGGGGGGCGCGGCAGGCCCTCTCCACCCTTGAGCCTGCTAGAGTACGCATTGGAGACATCTTGGAACGTGTTCTGGTTAGTGGAGTTTCTGGGCCAATCGGGGATGCGTTGCTTCCTTACCTCGAATCGCAGGGAGCGCGCATTACGCGGCTCGTTCGTGGTCCGGCGCAGGGACCCGATCAAATCTCGTGGGATCCCATGCGACCGCTGACTCCGGGTGCGGTTTCGGGGTTTGAAGCAGTGATTCATCTAGCCGGCGAGACGGTAGCTGGACGATGGTCTGACGCGAAGAAGAAAGCTATTCGCGAGAGCCGGGTTCAGGGGACGACGCATCTCACGACAGCATTGGCCACGACTGAAATTCCTCCGCGCGTATTTATCTGCGCTTCCGCAATCGGTTTTTACGGCAACCGCGGCGATGAGTTACTGACGGAGTCCAGTTCCGCGGGGCGGGGCTTTCTGCCTGAAGTCTGCCAGGAGTGGGAAGCCGCCAGCCGGATCGCAGCTAGCACAGGAGTCCGGACCGTAAATCTTCGCATCGGGATGGTTTTGAGCCCCAAGGGTGGCGCGTTGGCAAAAATGCTAACGCCATTCAAGCTGGGCCTTGGCGGCAAGATCGGTTCCGGGCAGCAATGGTGGAGCTGGATTCATATCGATGACCTCGTCGGTGGCATCCATCAGGCGATTCAGAATGCTTCCACATCCGGAGCGGTGAACATGGTGGCGCCGAACCCTGCACGCAACGTTGAGTTCACGCAGCTACTGGCTTCGGTGCTGAGACGTCCGTCGTTTTTTCGCGTCCCGGCGTTCGCGGCGCGCCTCGCTTTTGGCCGGCAAGCGGCAGAAGAACTGTTGCTGAACAGCGCGCGAGTCGACCCGGCAAAGCTGCGCGAGAATGGATATTCATTCCGCTTCGCAGAACTCCGGGCGGCGCTGGAAGACCTGCTGGGATGAAGTTAAGAAAATAAAAAGGCCGGACGAAATCTGTCCGGCCATCTTTTTGGGCTGAAGAAAACCTAATTGATCGTGACGTTCACAGAATTAGAAGCGATCCCATTGGCGACAACCTGCAACCGGCTGGCGCCGAGTTCGATGCCGGTGGGAACGTTGAAATGCGTCGTGATAATGGCATTTCCCGTCGCTACGCCCATCGAGCTGTGATTCTTGGTGCGGGCGTAGAAGACGTGACCGCTGGCCGCGTTGGTGATCCTTACCAGCGGATAATTCGTCGCTGCCTGGGCATCGTCACCGTATGCTCCAGCTTGTGACAAGCCGTTGAACTGAGTTCCCTTAGCTGCGTAGCCCTTGCCATGTACGAGCGTGGCAGGCACATGCGTGATGGCCGGCGCCCAAGCCGGGTTCGGGACTCCTGCGGAGGTGTAGATCTCCACGTCGGATGTTCCGTCCGTGAATAGGACCTGCCCGGTAGGCAGCACCAGCATGCGGCCTTCGAAGGAAGAAAAGTTCGGAGCATTCGGTGTCGCAGGAACCTGGGTCAGGTTTGTGCCATCGAATTCGAAAAAGCGTGTATTCGGCTTGAAAACGCCCGGACTAGCGCCGCACAATACGTTGCCATTTGGCAGGAGTGCGGCCGGGCCATCCGCAATGTCCAGAAAAATTCCGTTTACTTTGGGGAAGTCGGGACCTGCCGACCATGTTCCGGTAGCGGTGTTGTAAATGGCATTGTGCCCGGTTGCGCCGGTCGCAAATACCGTTCCGTCAGGGCGCAGCACGGCCGGACCAAGCTCCGATGATCGTGGGTCCACTAATCCAACTCCGGTACTGCCGGCGGAGGCCCAGACGCCGGTGCTCGGATCGAACAATTCGGAATTTGTTCCAGTGGAGGCATCGACCGTCAAAATTTTTCCGCCCGGGAGCAGCGTCCAACCTTCTTCGTCGTTGATGTCTGCTTTACCGGTTCCGACCGCCGCCCAGGACAGGGTCTTGGCATCGAGAAGAGCCGCTTCATTCGTGCAGCAATTCGCCAGCATGAAGATTCCGTTCGCGAGAACTGTGCTCTGCGCGTCTCCGATTGAGCTCCAGCCGCCGGGGTGACCCATAGATTTCCATTTATTGGTCAGCGGATTGTAGATCGCCCCGAGCGTCGTCCATACGGGGTTGAAGAAGTTGTACTCTCCACCCATGACGATGACGCGGCCATCTTTGAGCACGGCGGATGCGTAGTAAAGCGGGCTATACGCGGCCGATAGCGATGCGAGCTGTGACCATGTTCCGTTGACATAACTTCCGGTAGCATCTGGAGTCAGCTTCCACCAATCCTGCGCGCCGGCGTCGTGCACGATGACGGTTCCATCGGTCAGCAGCATGGCTGTGCTGGCAGAGAAAGATGGTTGGTTCGCGAGCGGCGTCCAGGTCTGTGCGCTGATCGTGCCCAACGCAGCGATCAGAACCACACAGGTAATTCCAAGCGCGTGCCATGCCTTCATTTGTATCCTCTTGAAATAGAATTTTCAGACGACTACTTGACGGAAATGGGTTTTGGGGAAGCGACAGGAACCCGAGTTGCAACGTTGCGGAGTGTAGCATCGAACCACGCGTGGGGACCACAGATTCCGCAGAGAGCAGAAAGGATTTCTGAAAAATGACCGGCAAGCTGAAACAGTTTGCATGTTTGCGGTAGAACGCCGGCTCTGGGACCGCAAATGTCGAGACTGAGCTGCGATCCCCGCATTTCTGCGTGGCTCGTTCAAGTAAGGTGGGTGTGGGTAATGCGGTCGTGCCAGCACAGGCCATCTTCGTCGAGAATGCTCCATAGATAGCCGAGTCCGAGAGAAAAGGCGGAGACATACGAAGCGAGTACGCGCCAGCGGCGAACCCGGCGTTTCGTCATCGAGCCGTCAAACCTGACCAGTTGGAGCCGGGCAAGACGCAGTCCCGGGGTCGAGCCGGTGTAAACCATGAATAGAAAGTGATACGCGGCCCACGACGCGACTGCGACGATCGACACCGCGGTCGCCATGATTTGGATCGGCGGGCGATCGGGATTTATCCAACCGAAAATCGCGCCGAATCCGGCGAGCGCGGCAATGAGAATCGCAGCGTCGAGAAATCCGGCCCAGATTCTTCTGGGCAATGAGGCCAATGGCAGCGCCAGGTCGGCGCCTGTTTTCCGGTCCGCCTCCCCAGCGCGGGACGCTTCCAGCATCATTCCGCCCAATGCGGGCGGGGGAGGAAGGATCTCCGGGGCTTCGACGATGCGCGGGCGCTCGAATATCGGCTCAGCCAGTTCGTTGGGCTGATACACCGGCAGGGCGGCGGATCGCGGAAACTCAATCACATTGGCAAAGAGCTCCTGCTCCTCGATGATGCGAGTGCGAGACTCGACCAGTTGCGGTGCGTTTTGCTCGCGCGAGTTCTGCGACGCCAATTCCGCGGGAATTTCCGCCGACCTCGCCAGTGCCGATCCACTGACGGGCATCCATTTGTCAGAAGAATCGAACGGCAAGCGCAGCGACGGGTAACGAGGGGGACGCGGTTTGCGACGCGCACGATAGCGCTCGAGGCGCGATGCAATCTCGCGGCGCCGGTCGTCAGCGTCGAGTTCGAACGCGGCAATTCCCGCGGCGGCCACTTGTTGGGCGGCGGCGTTTTCTACGCAGGAATCGTGGGCGGATGCGGAGGCATCGGCGTCCATGGGACTATCCATACGGCGCGGTCATCGGAGAATGCCAGCAGCCAGAGCCAGGCCAGGCACAGAGCGGCGAACACACGCGGGCACAATTTTGCTTCCATACCAGCCGCATGCTAAGGTCAACCGAGGTTCCCGTTGGCGACGGCCGGCGGAGCGCACGTGCTCCTGCAAATGATCTTCCGCTACCGAATCATTATCACGGCCCTTTCGCTTTGTCATCTCCTTCTCGCTGCTGCGATAGTAACCAGCCAGACCCCGCCCCCCAAGTCTGTTTCCGCTGCGCCTTCGGCTCCGTCGTCGAGCCTGACCCAGGAAGAGGTGACCATTCGCGCGGTACAGCAGGAAAGAGACGGCACGGTCTACAAATTGCGTGGACAAGCGGAGATCCACTATCGCAATTACGTATTGTACGCGGATGAGATCACCTACAACTCCGCAAGCGGAGATGCGAGCGTGGAGGGCCACGTGGTTCTGGACGGTGGACCTTACGACGAGCACGTAGAAGCCAGTCATGGAAACTTCAACGTTCGAGCCCAAGCAGGCACGTTCTATGACGTAATCGGAACCGCAGGATTCCGGTTGCGCCGGTCGGGTTACGTTCTTACGACGTCCAACCCATTTGCATTCACCGGCAAGATCGTCGAGAAGCAGGGACCCGACCACTATTTAGTGAGACAGGGCACCGTGACCACTTGCGAACTGCCGAAGCCGAAATGGCGGTTTGAAGCCAGCCGCATCACCGTGGACGTGGACGGCAGCGCGAAGATCTACAACAGTACCTTCCAACTCGGAGGCATACCGGTTGTTTATTTTCCGTTCGTCACCCACCCGGTACAGAAGCAGCAGCGGCAGTCCGGGTTCTTGATTCCGAGCTTCGGAAATTCCTCGCGCAAGGGGAAGATTATTGGCGAATCAGTCTACTTGGCCGTGAATCGCAGCATGGACATTACGATTGGCGCCGAATATTACTCGAAGCGCGGCTGGTCGCAGCGAGGGGAGTTCCGCGCTCGCCCGAGTGATACGTCATTCATTGACTTCAACTATTTCGGAGTGCTCGACCGGGGTATTGGAAATCCGGTTCAGAATCAGGGTGGCGAAGACGCTCACTTCACGGCTGAAGGACGGTTCAACAATTTTCGAGGTGTTGCCAACGTCGACTATCTGAGCTCCTTCGTTTTTCGCATCGCTTTCACCGAGGTCTACACCCAGGCTGTCAACTCGGAGGTCAAGTCACAAATCTTCCTCTCCAATACGACTGATGGCTTTCACTTCAACGTGCTGGCGGAGCGCTACCAGAACTTCGAGGTCTGTAATCCTGCTGTTTTCAATGCGGCATGCACCACGCTTACGCAGACGGAACTGATTCGCATCCTGCATACGCCAAGTTTTTTCCTTTCCGGCGAAGAGCAGAGGCTTGGGAAGACTCCGCTGTTCTGGTCTTTCCAAAGTGCGGCGGAGGGGTTACAGCGCCGCGATTTGAGGGTCGATTCGCTTGATCCTCCCATTCTAGGATTCAGAACGGCGGGCCTTGTTGGACGCCTTGACCTGTCGCCTTCGCTGACGATGCCTCTTCAGTGGAAAGGCTGGTCAGCCCGCCCGGAGTTGACACTGCGGGATACGTTGTATACCCAGAGACAAATCTTCACCATGCAACCGGACGGCACGCTTGCCAGCAGCGCGGAAGACAATGCCCTCAATCGTAAAGCTCTGGAGATGTCGTTTGAACTAAGACCGCCAGCTCTCTCGAGAGTCTTCGAACATCCATGGCTGGGACGAAAGTGGAAACACGTTATCGAGTCGAGAATGCGCTATGACTATGTCACCGGCGTGAACAACTTCGCGAACGTTCTGCGGTTCGATGCCACCGACATCCTGAGCGACACCAATAACATTGAATACTCGATCGTGAACCGGCTGTATGCCAAACGCGTCAATCCCGACGATGACGCCAAACAGTGCGAGCGGCAAGGCATGAGTTCGTTGACCATAGGGGCCGCACCGCCACCAGCTGTAGTTCCGTGGGAGACTTCAAATATTGCCACTGCTCAGCCCTGCCCGACAGGTCCGAGGGAAGTGCTGACCTGGGAAGTCGGGCAGAAATACTACTTTGACGAAACTTTCGGAAATGCCCTCGTCCCCGGGCATCGCAATGTGTTTACCTCAACTGCGGACTTCACGGGAATCGCGTTCCTGAATAACGCGCGCCGCTTCTCCCCGATCATCTCGCGCTTGCGGATTGAAACGAGCCCGCGAACTAATACGGAATGGGATCTCGACTATGACCTGAAAACCGGGCGCATCAATGCCAGCACTGCGCTCGTAAACTATCACTATGGTCCCTTCACTGTGGGCGGTGGAGACGCATTCCTGCGAGTGACCGATTTTACCCAGGGCGAAGCGAACCCGCCGCAGCGCGACTATAACCAGTACCGTCTTTTGTTCGGCTATGGGCAGCCGCAGAAGCGCGGGTTCAGCGGCGCGGCCAGTTTCGGATTCGACCAGAACCAGGGATTCCTTCAATATTCCACCGCGCAAATCACGCACAACTGGGATTGCTGTGGTCTGAGCGTCGAATACCGGCGTTTCGCTCTTGGCCTCGTGCGAAACGAGAATCAATTCCGTTTCGCATTCTCGCTGGCGAATGTGGGCGCTTTCGGAAATCTCAAGCGGCAGGAGCGGCTCTACTAGAGTAGACATCTCGCCGGAATTGCGAGAGCGTCCGTTTGAAGGTGGGCAGGAACGCGGCCTCGATAGTCGCCGGGACGGCGGGGCTACTCTTTCACTACAATGAGATGTGGCTTCTTCTATTCAGGTTGATCGCAAACTTGCGCGGCTGAATCAGGCTCTGGCCGGCTGCGGACGCCTGCTGGTGGCTTACTCGGGCGGAGTCGATTCAGCGTTCCTGGCCTGGGCCGCCCACGAAGCGCTCGGCGACAAGATGTTGGCGGTGATTGCTGATTCTCCCAGTCTGGCCCGAACTCATCTTGAAGAGGCCTTGACCTTCGCTCGCGAATCAAGAATCCCGGTAGAAGTTGTTGAGACGCGGGAACTCGACAATCCCGACTACCAACGCAACGACTCAATGCGCTGTTTCCATTGCAAGGACGAACTCTTCACGGTCATGGAGCAATACCGCGCGGCCCACGCTTTTGATTCCATCGCATACGGCGTAAACAAAGACGACCAGGGCGATTTCCGACCCGGACAGCAGGCGGCACGCCAGCATCAGGTACTCGCTCCGCTTCTCGAAGCGGAGCTTGGCAAGGCTGAGATCCGGGAAATGGCCCGGCAAGCGGGCCTCAGGGTGTGGGACAAACCGGCATCGGCTTGTCTGTCGTCGCGCATTGAATATGGGCGGCTCGTGACCGCCGAAGCATTGCAGGTTGTGGAACGCGGAGAAAACTCTTTGCGCGCGCTGGGCTTCCGCCAGTTACGGGTACGGCATCACGGCGACATTGTACGGATTGAAATTGCCCGCGAAGAACTGCCTCGTGCGATGTCGGTCGAGATGGCTCGCGAGTTCACATCGATCTTCAGAAAACTGGGATTCAAGTTCGTGACACTCGACCTGGAAGGATTTCGATCGGGTTCCATGAATTCGTTGCTGTCGGTCGAGGAGCTGAACCGCAGATTGGCGTAAAGAGTGACACGCTGATGACCCTGATCAGCGCCCATCGCCGTGAGATAATCGAGCAAATCCTCATGTTCAGGCGGTTTTTAGTGATGTTCATACGGCGTACTTTTTTTGTTCTTTTACTGGTCTGTCTCGGATGTTCCGCTCAGCCCTCTCAGTCCGCTCCGGGTGCTGCGTCCGCGCCTGCGGATGTGGTGAAGCTGGTCGAGCGGCAGGTGCGCGCAACGTATTCTGTTCCACCCGAGGTCAAGGTCACCATGGGGCCTCTACGTGCCAGCGAGTTCCCCAACTACGAAGCGCTGACCGTCACATTCGATAATTCGTCGAAGAAGCAGGACTACGAATTCCTGCTCGCGAAAGACCGCAAGACGCTGTTGCGCATGACCCGCATCGATCTGACAAAAGATCCCTATGCTGAGGTCATGAAGAAGATTGATGTGAATGGGCGGCCCACTCGCGGCAACAAGGACGCCAAAGTTGTCGCCATAAATTACGACGATTTCGAGTGTCCGTTCTGTTCGCGCATGCACTCGGCGCTGTTCCCTACGCTTTTGAAAGAGTACGGCGATAAAGTCTTATTTATTTATAAAGATTACCCGCTCGACGAGATTCACCCATGGGCGATTCATGCGGCTGTGAACGCGAACTGCCTGGCCGCGCAGAACAACGATGCATATTGGGATTTCGCCGATTACGTGCATAGCAACCAGAAAGAGATTAACGAGGCAAAAGGTTCCCCGGCTCAGAATGCCGCTCTGGATAAGCTCACCACGCTGCAAGGCCAGAAGCACAACGTGGACGAAGCGAAATTACAGGCTTGCGTGAAAGCGCAGGACGATAAGGCCGTTCGCGCCTCGCAGAGTGAAGGCGACAAGATCGGCGTGAGTGCCACTCCTGCGATGTTCGTAAACGGCCAGAAGGTGGACGGGGCGGTGCCGATCGACGATTTGCGAGCGGTTCTTGACCGCGCGCTCACGGATGCGGGTGTAACGCCTCCGCAACACAAGCCCGCACCGGATGAGAAGGATGAGAAGAAGAGGGATACAAAGTAGCTCTTAACACTTAACAATTAACAATTAGCCAAAGCACGTCGGCTTAGCTATGCCCGTTCGGCGAATGCCAAGTTTAGTGCCAAAATGCTTAACTGCTAAGTGATGTGTCTGGAGGAAAACTTGAAACGTGTTCATCTGATCGAAGCCGGTCTCGGCCTGTTGTGTGTGTTTTTCATGTTGCAGCTGGCAGCCTGCAATCGCGAGGGCAGCAGTGGCGACGTGATGGCCTCTGTCAATGGACGGAAAATCTACCGCAGCGAAGTCGACAAATACTTTGCCAACCAGACCGCTGGATCCGACCAGCAACCGACCGGCGAGCAGGCCGTGAGTCTCCGGCTGAGCATTCTCGATACGCTGATCGAAACCGAAATTCTGATGAAGCGCGCCGAAAAACTAGGGCTTCTGGCGAGCGACGAAGAAGTGGACCGCAAGCTCAATGAGATGAAGTCTCCGTTCACGGCGGAACAGTTCAACCAGCGCCTGGCGGAAAAGAAGCTTACGGTCGACGACTTCAAGCACGAACTGCGGCGCTCGCTCACGCGCGAAAAGGTGCTGAACAAAGAAGTCACCTCGCGCATTACCATCACCGACCAGGATGTAGCCAACTACTACAATGCGCACAAGGCGGAGTTCAACTACATCGAACCTCAGTACCGCTTGTCCAAGATCATGGTGACTGGGATGCCGAATCAGCAGGTACATAACTTGCAGAACAGCAAGGCGCAGAACGATGCGGACGCACGCAAGAAAATTCAGATGATCGCTAACCGTCTCGACAGCGGCGACGAATTCGCCACTCTGGCAATGGGTTTCTCCGAGGACCCGGAGACCAGCAGCAACGGCGGCGATCTGGGACTGGCTCCCGAGTCGGCGCTAAAGAATGCCGACCCTGTGACTCGGGATGCAGTCCTCAAGCTCAAGCCGGGCCAGTACACGCCGGTATTGCCATTGCTGAATCCCGCCAACCATCAGCCTTATGGGTACATGATCGTGAAGCTGGTTTCGAAGGAGCCGGCAGGGCAGCGCGACCTGAGCGATCCTCGCGTGCAGCAGTCCTTCCGCCAGCAATTACACGACCGGCGAGAACAATTGCTGAAAGCCGCCTATTCCGAGACTTTGCGCAACGAGGCGAAGATCACAAATTATTACGCGCGAGAAGTGCTGACGAACGCGGGAACAGCCCAATAGTTGTCAGGTGAGAGGTTGTGTGCGGCGTCTCCAGATACCAGCATTGCCAATCGCGACGGAGACGGAGCGCTCCATCTTTACGTATCGATCAAGAGTTGCCACCCTCCAACTTCTTCGTTACGACTTCATTTACCAGTTGTGGGTTGCCCTGGCCTTTCGAAGCTTTCATGACTTGCCCTACGAAAAATCCCAGCATTGTTTTCTTGCCCGCCCGATATTGTTCGACTTGTTTGGGATTAGCCGTAATGACTTCATCGGCTAACTTCTCGAGCGCGGAGGTATCGCGGGACTGCTTCGGCCGGCCTTCTTCGTCGTAGACCGCGGGGAAGTCTTTGTTGCGTTCAAAGCTCAGGTCATAGAGATCTTTCAGCATCTTTCCTGAAATTTCTCCGGACTCGACCAGATCGGCCGACGACGCCACGCCTGCCATGGAAACCGGCGACTGCTCCAGTTCCAGGCCCTTTGCCTTGAGCCTGCCGAGCAATTCGCTCTGGACGAGATTTGCAACGCGCTTGGGATTTTTCGCTGCCTGCGCCGCGGATTCGAACTGATCGGCCATCGCGCGGCTTCGAGTCAGGGTCTGAGCATCTCCAGCGGTGATCCCATATTCTTTTCGCATCCGCTCACGCCGCGCTTCTGGAAGTTCCGGCAAGCCCGCGCGAATTTGATCCTGCCATGCCTCATTCACGACTAACGGAAGTAAGTCAGGCTCCGGGAAATATCGATAATCATGCGCGTGTTCTTTGGACCGCATTCCGTAGGTTCGTCCTTCATTGGCGTTGTAGAGGCGAGTCTCCTGAGTAATCTTTCCGCCCGCTTCAATGACTCCGATATGCCGTTCGATTTCGTGCTCGAGCGCCAGCTGGATAAACCGGAAGGAGTTGACGTTCTTAACTTCAGTCTTAGTTCCAAACTCTTTTTGCCCGCGCGGACGCACACTGATGTTGGCGTCGCAGCGCAGCGAGCCTTCTTCCATGTTGCAATCGCTGACGCCGGTATACAGGATGATCTCCTTCAGCCGCGTCAGGTATTCGTAAGCCTCGTCCGGCGACCGTATGTCAGGTTCGCTGACGATTTCAGCCAGAGGCACGCCCGTGCGGTTGAGATCGATGGCAGTCTTATCGGCTGCGTCGGGAAAGCCGTCGTGCAGGCTCTTGCCGGCGTCCTCTTCCAGATGGAGACGCGTGATGCCGATTTTTTTCGTTCCATTGCCGGCGGGAATCTCGATAGCCCCAAATTCCGCCAGCGGCTTGTCATACTGCGAAATCTGGTATCCCTTGGGCAGGTCGGGATAAAAATAATTCTTGCGGGCAAATATCGAAGTTTCATTGACGCGGCAACCGAGCGCCATCGCCGCCAGTGTGGCAAATTCCACCGCCTTACGGTTCAGAACCGGCAGTGCGCCCGGCATTCCAAGGCATACCGGACACACGTTCGAGTTCGGGGGATCTCCAAAGCGTGTGGAACAGGAACAAAAAATCTTCGAAGCGGTCAGCAACTGGACGTGCACTTCAAGCCCAATTACAGGCTCATACTTAGCGAGAATCTCGTCGGTGATGACCGGAGTGGTCGCCATAACGAGCGATTATAGCTGCTTAGAGAAGGCGGAAGATTCGCTCGCCCGGATCATCCATCCCGGCGCAAGGCTATCGTCGCCATTGTCTTGTCGCTCGCCGGTTTCGCGCAGGCAACTCGATCAGATTCTCATAGGGGGTGGAGTTACCTGCCAATTGGTGCTTACGGTTTCTTCGCTTCCGGCGCGCTCAGATATTTCTCCATCGGTATTTCGAAGTACATCAATTCATTTCCGCCCGTATCGCGGACTCCGGTGACATAAAAATTGGCGCCGGCGAGCGGCGTCGAAATACCGGCTACATCGAAGAATAGAAAACCCGAGGCGGTTGAGTGGGGTTCCACGGAACGCGCTCCAAACTGCGCCATGTTGATTTCGTCCATGGTCTTGCCGCTGACGGCACCCTTCACTTTCTTGCTTTGCGGCAGGGGAATCGGCAGCTGCACGCCCGGACGGTCGTTCCGCGAAGGATGCGACAGCCGCCGAACCAGGTCGTCAGTGTTGGCCGGCAACAACTTGGTGCGGTTTACGGTGATCAACTGTGCCTTCATCCCACTCAATGCGACTGGCTGGTCGCCGTCATTCGTAACGACGAAAAAAATCGGCAGGTAGCCGTAGCCGCTGAAGTTCGTATTAAAGATCTGCGCTTTGTCGGCCATGTCATAGGGGTCGACCGCCATCGTCACTTTTTCAGTTGGATGGTCATCGTGCGCGGGATAATTTCGGGCCGCTTGTGCGGTGGGCATGACGAAATCTTTACCGGCCACGGCGGCTAGACAAGACAATAAAACAAACGCAAGGACTTCCGAAATGGCCTTCGATCCCGGCGCCTGCATACAGTGTGAATTGCGCATAGCTAAATTATAGGATGCGCGCGGCAATCAAAACCGCCGTTCCGTCCATTTAGAATGTGACCTCGCTATGTATGTGCTCTACAGCGCGCTGCTCGCAGTCTTTCTTCTGGTAACGGTGCCCTATTGGCTGTTACAGATGATGCGCCATGGCAAGTATCGTGCCGGGCTGCGCCAGCGAGTCGGAAGCGTTCCACAGCACTTGACGGCGCTGGGTGGGAAGCCTGCGATTTGGCTTCATGCCGTCTCGGTCGGAGAAGTCGTCGCTGTGAGCGCTGTAGTTGAGGCTTTGCAACGAAAATTCCCGAGCTATCGGGTTGTTGTCTCCACGACCACGGACACGGGGCAGAAACTTGCTGCCCATCGTTTTGGTACCGAGAATGTCTTCCATTTCCCGCTGGACTTTGCGTTCGCCATCCGTCCCTATCTTGAGGCCTTGCGTCCGGCGTTGGTGGTGATTGCTGAAACTGAGTTCTGGCCAAATTTTCTGCGTCTGGCAAGGCGGAGCGGCGCGAGCATCGCCGTCATCAATTGCCGGATCTCCGACCGGTCGCTACCGGGCTACAAACGTTTTTATTTCTGGCTGCCGAAAGTTCTGGACAATGTTGATCTGTTCCTCGCGCAGACGGAGGAAGATCGCCGCAGGCTGATGGAAATCGGCGCTCCCGAGGCCCGAATCTCGGTAAGCGGCAATTTGAAGTTTGATGTCGCGCCGCCGCCGTCCCCCGCGATTGTCGGCAGCCTGCGCGAGAGTTTCATCCAGTCCGGCGTCGGGCCGGTTCTGGTTTGTGGCAGCACGTTGGAGGATGAAGAGGGCGCGCTGCTGTCCGCGTTCAGGAACATTCTGGCGAATCATCCCAAGGCAGTTATGATCCTCGCGCCGCGCCATCCCGAACGTTTTGTAGCGGTCGGCGAATTGGTGGAGAAGCTCGGCTTCCGCATGTTGCGGCGCTCGTTGTGGAGCGGCGAGTCGCCCGCGGGAGGAGTTTTTCTCGTCGATAGCATCGGAGAGTTGGCTGCGCTCTATTCTTTGGCGACTGTGGCTTTTGTGGGCGGCAGTCTCGTGCCCCGTGGCGGACACAATATCCTTGAGCCCGCGCTCTGTGGAGTTGCGGTCGTTACCGGAAATCACTATGAGAATTTTCGCGAGATCGTGAACTATTTTCGCCAACGAAATGCCGTTCGTGTCGTCGGGGTCGCGGAGTTGCCATTGGTCTTCATAGAGCTGATTGAGAACCAAAATGCACGCGAGACGCTCGGGCGCAATGCCTTGGCGGCGCTCGAATTCCAGCGCGGGGCGACTTCCAGAACCGTGAACGCACTCGAGGAATTGATGAGCAAAGGCTCCGTATGAATCCGCTCACGGGACTCTACGGAGCCGGCATCGCTTTGCGGAACACGCTCTTCGATCATAGAGTGCTAGCATCGGCGCTCTTGCAGCGTCCGGTGGTCAGCGTCGGGAACCTGTCCGCAGGTGGAACGGGTAAGACGCCATTTGTGATTGCGCTCGGGGAGTTGCTGAAAGAGCGCGGCCGTCGGTTTGATATTCTCTCTCGGGGATATGGCCGGAAGACTCGCGGCGTGCGGGTCGTCGATCCGAAAGGAAGCGCGTCTGAATTCGGTGATGAACCGCTACTGCTTGCGCGCCGGCTCGGGGTCCCGGTGGTCGTAGGTGAGAGCCGTTACGATGCGGGCCGGACCGCCGAGCAGAGATTCGACAGTGAGCTACACATACTCGACGACGGGTTTCAGCATCGTTCGCTTGCTCGCGACTTCGATATCGTCCTCATCGCTCCCGGGGATCTTCAAGACCGCCTTTTGCCATCTGGACGCCTGCGCGAGCCGTTCTCATCGTTGAACAGGGCGGATGCGATTGTGATGCCACAAGATGTGGCTTCCGAGAAATCTGTTCCAGCAGGAAAGTCAACATGGCGGATGACGCGGGAGATCTCGCTTTCGGGTGTGTGTCCATCTCCGGTCGTGTTCTGTGGCTTGGGCCGGCCGGATCAGTTCTTCGCCCAAGTACGTAGCGCTGGTGTGACCCCCGCTGCCGAGATCGTTTTTCGGGATCACCATGCATATGACATGGACGATGTTCAGGCGTTACTCGGCGCTCGGCGCGAACTCGGCGCCGGAGGATTCCTCACCACAGAAAAAGACGCCATCAACCTCGGTCCACTGCAAGCGCGCCTGGAACACCTGGCCGTCGCTACCTTAAAACTTACGATCGACCGTTCAGCCGAGCTTGTGAATACAATTCTCACGAGAATTGCGGACCGAAAGCCGCGCTCATGAGAAAATCTTAGATTCCATCATGGCCAAGATAGTCAGAGAGAACGACCGCCTGCGCAAAATCGTGGAGGCGTTTCCGAAGACCACCGTCACCGTGTTGGGTGACTTGGTCGCCGATGAATTTGTCTTTGGTGAGATCTCGCGCGTCTCGCGCGAAGCGCCGGTGCTCATCCTTAAGCACCGTGACCGCAAAATCGTTCCGGGTGGCGGAGCCAATGCTATCTATAACCTTGCCGATCTGGGAGTGACTGTACTTCCCGTTGGCGTTGTCGGCGATGACGAACCTGGGAGGCTCCTTCTCCGCGCGTTTCGCCACCGCCGCATCCCGGTGAGCGGCGTGCAGAAGGACAAGAGTTATACCACGGTGACCAAGACGCGGATCATCGCGGGCTTCGCGCATACTGCCGGACAGCAAGTTGTCCGCCTTGATCGCGAGCCTGCCGAGGGACCGAATTCCCATCTTCGGCGTGAGTTGGTGCTGGCCACTCGCGAATACGCGCGCGCTTCCGATGCGCTGCTGGTTTCCGATTACGGTTATGGCGCGGCAACTCCTGCTCTGTTGAATGCAGTCCGGGAAAAACGCGGTATCGACAAGGTACCAGTCACGCTCGACTCGCGGCATCGCATGCTTCAGTTCTCCGGCATTACAGCCGCGACGCCCAACGAGGCGGAAGTTGAGGAGATACTCGGCATTCGCGTTGGGAACGATTGGAACCGGCTGGTCGCGGCGGGCGAACAGATCGTCGGCGAAATGAAACTCGAATCGCTTTTGATCACGCGCGGCAAAGATGGGCTGGTAGCATTCCCGAGACGTCACCGAGCGATCGACATCCCCATTCGCGGCAGCGATGAGGTGGCCGACGTGACCGGCGCGGGCGACACAGTCATCGCGACATTCACTGCGGCCCTGGCGGCCGGAGCCGACACAGAGGAGGCAGCCCACCTAGCCAATTACGCGGGCGGCATCGTGGTGATGAAGCGGGGCACAGCCACCGTCAGCCAACAGGAATTGCTGCAAGCGCTTGATCAGGCAGCGCCCGTGACCCGACCGCATTGAGCACATCCGTCCAGCCAAAGATTCTCTCGCGCGAACAACTCAAGCAGCGTGTCGCCGAGTGGCGTCGCGGGGGCGCGCGCGTTACGCTCGCCAACGGATGCTTCGATCTGCTGCATGTCGGGCATGTGCGTTACCTACATGCGGCCCGCGAACTCGGCGGAAAACTTGTGGTTGCCGTGAACTCGGACGACTCCGTGCGTGGATTGAAGGGTGCCGGCCGTCCCCTGATGCCGGCCGAAGAGCGCGCAGAAATCCTTGCGGCTCTCGCCGACGTGGATGCGGTTGTGATCTTCCCCGAGCACGACGTGCGCGCCATCATCCGCGAGATTCGTCCCGACTTCCAGGCCAAGGGAACCGACTACACTGCCGAGAGCGTCCCTGAACGCGACGGCGGGCGGGTGGCGATTGTCGGCGATCCCAAAGATCACTCGGCTACCGAAATCATCCGCACGCGGCTCACACCGCGGAGTACGTGAGGCCGGATGACTGCCGAAGTCCCACATTCTTCCGAGTCGCCGGCAGTCCAGCGCCTCCTGGTTGTGCGCCTGAGCGCCATGGGAGATATCATCCACACCTTGCCCGCGGTCGCGGCACTGCGCACGGCTTTTCCGACTGCCACAATCGGATGGGTGGTCGAAGAGCGATGGGCCGAATTACTTTGCACGTTGCAGTACCCGCGCTCGGGACCGCGCTCGCTACAACGGCCGCTGGTTGATCAAGTACACGCGGTGAATACGAAGGCCTGGCGGCGATCGCCGCTCTCATTCAGTACCTGGCAAGAGATAGCAGTCAAACGGAACGAATTACGCGGCCCTGGATATGAGATAGCGGTCGATTTTCAGGGAGCGGTGCGTACAGCGCTGATGGCGCGATGGTCAGGGGCATCGGTGGTGTATGGGGACATCCATCCGCGGGAGAACGTCGCCAGCATGTTGTACACGCGGCGGGTCAAGACGACTGGAGCCCATGTCGTTGAGCAGGCACTCGCGCTGGCGGAAGCCGTCACACGGCGTTCGGAGCCCGCACCTCAAGCCGAGTTTCCGGTAGATCCGGATGCGGAAGTCCGAGTCAACACGTTGATCAGAGACGTGGGGGGCTTCGCGATTCTCAACCCCGGCGCTGGATGGGGAGCGAAGCAGTGGCCCGCCGACCGCTACGGTTTTGTGGCGCGCGAACTCTCGAAAGATGGCATCCGGTCGCTGATCAATTACGGTCCAGGAGAAGAAGAGTTGGCGGTCGCAGTTGAGACCGCCAGCCGCGGTTCGGCACAAAAAATATCGTGTTCAATTGCCGACTTGATCGCCCTCACGCGGCGTGCCCGGTCATTTATTGGCGGCGACACTGGGCCGATGCATCTCGCGGCGGCGCTGCAGGTCCCGGTCGTTGCCATCTTCGGTCCGACAAATCCGGCGCGCAATGGTCCGTTTGGCACATCTTCGATTGTGTTGCGCAGCGCCGGCAGCTTGACGAGTCACGCTCGTCGTCGGGAACCGGAAAAGGGGATGCTCGCCATTACCCCTGAGGAAGTCATCGCCGCGGCACGAAAGCTTTTGGGATCCAGTCATGATTGAGCCAGTACGCATCGAAGCAAATCCGCCAGTGTCGACATGGTCCCGCGTTGCTCGGCGCATCCGCGTGCCGTTGAGCTTCGCTTTTGCGATCGCGTATGTGTGGCTGGCGCACCCGACGCGAGAGTCGCTATTGGCGGGCGCTCTGCTACTAGTGCCGGGATTAGTGCTGCGAGGCCTTGCCTCGGGACACGTCCAAAAAGATAAACAGCTCACTACCAGCGGACCCTATAGCTACACGCGCAATCCGCTTTATCTTGGCTCGCTGATTCTCGCAGCCGGATTTGTGGTGGCAGCACGGAGTGGGTGGATTCCCGCGATTTTGCTGGTGCTGTTCGTTGTCATATATGTCCCTGTGATTGCCGGAGAAGAACGTTATCTGCGAAACACATTTCCCGAATATGACGACTACGCCCGTCAGGTTCCACGTTTCCTGATGCGTTTCACACGCTACGGAAATCAGCGGGGAGAATTTTCCTCCGAGCGTTATTGGAAGCACCGGGAATACAACGCGATCATCGGCTGTATCGTGCTGCTTGCCATTCTTGTGGTGAAGATGATGTTGTGGCCCACAACCTGAAGCGACGCGGCGACACGCCAGTTTCTACTCTTGTTTCTTCACGATGGCCAACGCTTCTGCTTGAACGCCGGTGTCGTTTCCAAACCCGGTGAACCAGTGCACGTCAGGCTCACGTCGGAACCATGTCATTTGCCGCTTCGCGTAATAGCGGTGCGCCTGTTGAGCCGCTTCCAAGGCGTACTTCCGATCGATCTCGCCTCGAAGGAACTGCATGACTTGTCTATAGCCAAGCGACGTCAATGGTCGTGCTTCATCGCCATACTTCTTTCGCAGCTGTTCTGTTTCGGCGATCAGGCCGTCATCGAACATCTTCGCCGCGCGTTGATTGATGCGCGCGTACAGCGCCTCGCGTTCCGGATTGAGCCCAATTCGCAGAATGCGAAACCCTCGCAATGGCTCGCGGCCATGCTGCAAGATTTCCGTCATGGGCCGCCTCGCGGACACGCACACCTCGATCGCGCGGATGACTTTCGGAAGATCGTTGGCGTGAATCCGGTTGGCAGCAGAAGGATCGAGCCGCCGGAGAATTCGGTGCAGTCGTTCCGGACCGCCCGTCTCGGCGCGCCGGCGCAAGTCGTCTCGTAGCTCTTCCGAGCGTTGCGGGCCTGCGAATATTCCCTCCAGCAACGCGCGTAGATAGAGCCCGGTGCCTCCGCTGATGATTGGCAGGCGGCCCCGACCGTTAATTTCAGCGAGTGCCTGCCGCGCCTGGCGAGCGTAGTCGCCGGCGGTCACGTTGGTTTTGGGGTCAACAAAATCCAGCAAGTAATGCGGGACTTCGGCTCGTTCCGCCGCGGTCGGTTTGGCAGTGCCAATTTCAAAATCACGATACATCGCGACCGAATCGCAATTGACGATTTCACCGTGGAATCGGCGGGCAATTGCCAGCGCCAGCGCAGTTTTCCCGCTCGCAGTCGGACCGAGTACTACGATCAGCAGCGGTTCGCGAGGCTGCAACGTCAGCGCATGCTCCAGTTGATGTAGGACCAGTAGCGGACGATCGTCACGACCAGCAGGACTACCGCCATCAGGATCAGTCCAGTAGCCTCCGCAGCATATGCGCGGTGGCGGTGCTGCTGTTTGGGGTCCGAGACAGGTTTGTGGGCGGGACTAGCCACGCCGATATTGTATCCCCTTCCCACGCGATCAGTTTCCCTTTCCGGCGCAGTGTAAACTAGCGGACATTTAGTCATGCCGCCGCAACCTTCGAGCAGCGAAACCAGACTTGTGCGCTTTGGCGTCTTTGAACTCGACATTGCGACTGGAGAACTTCGCAAGAGTGGCGCCCGGCTGCGCCTTCAGGAGCAACCCTTTCAGGTTCTGGCCATGTTGCTCGATCACGCGGGCAAGATCGTAACTCGCGAAGATCTCCGGCAAAGAGTCTGGCCCGCAGATACTTTTGTCGATTTCGATCACAGCCTGAATACAGCGATAAACAAGATTAGAGAAGCGCTCGGGGACTCCGCGACGAGTCCGCGTTTCGTGGAAACTCTGGCCCGGCGCGGATACCGCTTCATTGCACCCCTGAATGGGATGGGAGCGAATCCATCAGAGTTATTCAATCGAAATGCCGGCGGCGCTCCGGTCGCGGCCGATGCCAGTTTGCTTCCTGACCTGCACATTCCTGCGCCCCATCGAGGAATGGTTCGCGGCTTGTTCGTTCTGATTCAGATCATGTATCTCGCGTTTTACCTGAATGCGCTTCACCGCCTGAGTGATGTGGACCATGTGGCCAGTAACTCTCTCCCCGAGTGGAGCGCTCGCCTGATCGTGATCGTAGCTCTGGTGACGGGCGCGACTGGAATCCCGCTACGGCTTTATCTCTTCTCGGCGGCGGCGTTCGATTTTCGCAAACTGGGAGACACTTTTCGGCGACTGTTTCCGGTCGTCCTCGCGATAATAAAGACAGCGCAAGAATGAGCGCACAGCTAGACGTCCTTCAACTGCTCTTCATCCATCCCAAAATAGTGCCCAAGCTCATGCAGCACCGTTTGCCGGACCTGCTGGCGGATTTCCGCCTCATCCGAACACACGGCCTCAATATTCTTCTGATATAGCACGATGTGGTTTGGCCCCTGCGAAATGTCAAACACGCTCTTTCGAGTTGCTGGTACTCCCTGAAAAATTCCCATCACCAGTCCACGTCGACCGTCCCTAAGCGCGTTCGACGGCGGCCGGTCTTCTACCAGAACCGCGACATTGTGGACTCGCTCCCGAAATCGCTGCGGCAGCGAATCCAGCACCTCTTCCACCAGCCCAACGAACTTCTCGCGCTCCATATTTCAGTTACCGACCGTCTCTAACGAATGCCGCAAATTGCCGGACATCTTCCTCCGTCGTATCGAACGAGCACATCCAGCGCACGACGGATTCCTCCTCATTCCAGACATAGAAGAAGTACCGCTCCTGAATCTTCGCAACCGCGTCCCGCGGAATCTTCGCGAACACTCCATTCGCTTCCACCGGATAGACGATCTTCGCATTCTTGATCTTCTTAATCTCCTGCTCGAGCAGCTTTGCCATCCGGTTGGCGTGCTCGGCATTGCGCCGCCACAGATCATCCGTCAGCAAAGCTTCCATCTGCACTGACAGATAGCGCATCTTCGATGCCAGTTGCATTCCCTGCTTCCGCGTAAACAAAAAATTCCGCGCCAGCTGCGGACGGAAGAACACCACCGCTTCCGCGCCCATCACCCCGTTCTTGGTGCCGCCGAATGACAAGACATCGACTCCCAGGTCGCGCGTCGCCTGACGCAGCGTCAGTCCCTGTGCCACCGCGGCGTTTGAAATCCGCGCTCCATCCATGTGCAGAAACATATCCCGGTCATGCGCAAACCGCGACAGCGCCTCAACCTCCGCCGTACGGTAAATCGTGCCCATCTCGGTAGTCTGCGTAATCGAAATCACCTTCGGCTGGACATGATGCTGGTCGCCGATCCCGTGATACGCATGCGACACCGTTTCCACCGTTAACTTCCCAACCGCCGCCGCCAGCGGAAGCAGCTTGCATCCGGTGAGCCGCTCAGGCGCGCCGCACTCATCCGTATAAATGTGCGATATCTCCGAACAAAGCACCGCATGATATGGCTGGGTCAGCGCCTGCAAACTCAAACAATTCGCCGCCGTACCGTTGAAGACGAAGAAGACTTCCACACGCTCCCCAAAGTGTTCCCGAAACTTCCGCACTGCCGAATCCGTCTGCGGATCATCCCCATACCCGACCGCATGCCCCTGATTGACCCGCGCGATCGCCTCCATTACCTCCGGATGGACCACCGCATTGTTGTCGCTGGCAAAACTCCGGCTTGGTTTCATGACAAAACAGCCTAGCAGACCATCTAATTCCTGGGATCCTGCAACCTTGTCGGGAATCTACTAAACTCCTTAGCTGGGGTTGGGCTGCCCAGTTCATGTTGCCTCGACCAGCCCCGCCGCCCGTTTCATGAGAGACGTGATATGCAACGACTGCCTGCTGGATCTGTTTTGACTTTAACTCCCGCTCTTTTTTTGAGCGCACTCTTTCTCTTCACCACCGCCTGCTCCGAAAAAAAAGGCGCGCAAGCAGGAGCTCCGCAAGCCATGCCGGTGCAGGTGAAGACGGCTCACCCCGCGAACGTGAATGACACCACCGACTATGTCGCCACCCTGAAATCCCGCGACACCGCCGCCATCATGCCGCAGGTCGACGGCATCATCACGCAGATCTATGTGCACTCCGGACAGCACGTAGCGCCCGGCACGCGGTTGATCCAGATCGATCCTGCCAAGCAGCAAGCTGCCGTCAAAAGCCAGGAAGACGCCCGCGCCGCCCAGGAGGCCCAGGTCAAGTGGGCCCAACAGAATTACACTCGCATCAGCGGGCTAGCAAATGCCGGAGTGGTGAGCCGCCAGGATCTTGACCAGGCGCGTGCCGCCCTCGATGCAGCCCAATCGCAGCTTCAGGCCCTCGGCGCCAACGTCCGGGAGCAGCAGGTGCAGCTGAACTACTATCAGGTGGTCGCGCCCCGCGCGGGGATCGTTGGCGACATTCCTGTCCGCGTCGGCGACCGCGTCCAGACCACCACCCTCCTCACCACCGTGGATCGTCCCGGTACCCTCGAAGCCTATGTCTATATCCCGGTTGAGAAGAGCGCGCAATTGAAAATGAACCTTCCCGTCGAACTCGTGGACGCCTCCGGCAAACGGCTAGCCTCCAGCCACGTCAGTTTCATCTCGCCCCAGGTAGATAACACAACTCAAACCGTGCTGGTGAAGGCCCAGGTACCGAATAACAATGATGCCCTGCGCAACGCCCAGTTCATTCGCGCGCGTGTCGTCTGGGGCCGCCAGCAACATCCCGTCGTCCCGGTGATCGCCGTCTCCCGTATCGGCGGACTCTATTTCGCTTTCGTCGCCGAGTCCGATTCCAAGGGCGGATACGTAGTCCACCAGAAGCCCTTGCAGGTTGGCGAAATCGTAGGCAACGACTATGTTGTACTGGACGGAATCAAGGCCGGAGACAAAGTTGTCGTCACCGGAACCCAGTTCCTGATTGACGGCATCCCCGTTGTTCCGCAAGAAACTACCTCGTAATGGCGATAATGAGCAGCGAACCCGCGGACACAGGGGTGTGGACATTGCCTGCCCGCGAACGTAATAAGAACGATAACGACAACAATAATGAGCAACGACTAACGACCAGCGACTAGCGACTAGCGACCGAAGATTTCCCCTATGGTTGATTTCTTCATTCACCGCCCCGTTTTCTCGACCGTCTGCGCGCTGCTCATCATTCTTGCGGGCGCCGCCGTTATCCCCACGCTCCCAATCGCCCAGTTCCCCGATCTCGCTCCGCCGCAAGTCACCGTGAGCAGTTTCTATACTGGAGCCAGCGCGCAGACAGTCGAATCGGCTGTCACCACACCCCTCGAGCAGCAGATCAACGGCGCCGAAGGGATGAAGTACATAACTTCGTCCTCTACCAACGATGGCGTGAGTTCGATTACCGCCACCTTCGATCTCACCCGCAACCCCGACCTTGCCTCGGTAGATATTCAGAACCGCGTCAATACCGCCCAGGGACGCCTCCCCAATGCAGTCAAGCAAGTCGGAATTACCGTTCAGAAGAGTTCGCAGAATTTTGTCTTTGGCGGCGCCGTCTTCGCGCCTGATGGACGCTACTCTCCGCTCTTCATGAGCAATTATCTTGATGTTTACGTTCGCGACAGCCTCAAGCGTGTTCCCGGCGTGGCCGAAGTTTTCATCTTCGGAGAGCGCAAGTATTCCATGCGCCTCTGGCTCGATCCCGAAAAAATGGCCAGCCGCGCCCTGACCGCGCCCGATGTCGTGAGCGCGCTCTCCGAGCAGAACGTCGAAGTCGCCGCCGGACAGGTCGGTTCGCAGCCCGCAATTCCAGGCCAGCAATTTCAGATCAGTGTCCGCGCCGTCGGCCGCCTTTCCGAAGCCTCGCAGTTTGACAACATCATCCTCAAGAGCAACAACGACGGCACTCTGGTACGCCTGCGCGATGTGGGTCGCGCCGAACTCGGTGCCGAAGACTACGGCTCCAATCTCGATTACAACGGACAGCAAGCTGTCGGCATCGGCGTCACGCAACTCTCTACCGCCAATGCCCTCGACGTCCACCGCCGCTGCCTCGCCGAATTGGACCGCCTCTCGAAACGCTTTCCGCCCGGCATGAAGGTCGAAGTCGCCTTCGACACCACCGATGCCGTCAGCGAATCGATCCGCGACGTGATCTCCACCTTGGGCGAGGCAATCCTGCTCGTCATTCTAGTCATCTTCATATTTCTTCAGGATTGGCGCTCCACCGTCATTCCGGCTGTGACCATCCCCGTCTCGCTGATCGGAACCTTCGCGTTCGTCAAGCTATTGGGATTCTCCGTCAATACGCTGACACTTTTTGGTATCACCCTCGCCACCGGGCTGGTGGTTGACGACGCCATCGTCGTCATCGAAAACATCGAGCGTCACCTGCAGGAAGGTGAGCACGATCCAACCAAAGCCGCTTCTGACGCGATGCGGGAAGTCACCGGCGCCGTGATTGCCACCTCGCTGGTGCTGGTCGCAGTGTTCGTACCGGTCGCCTTCTTTCCCGGCACCACCGGAATTCTTTTCCGGCAGTTCGCGCTGACGATCGCATTCTCCATCGCGATCTCAGCCTTCAACGCTCTGACATTGACTCCCGCTTTGTCCGCGCTGCTGCTGGGCCGCAAGCACGGCGGGGAGAACTGGTTTTTCCGTCGCGTCGACCGCGTCATCGAAACGATCACGAACGGATACGTCCATGCGCTGCGCACTTTCCTGCGCTACGAACCGGTGGCCCTCATCCTCTTCGCCGCCGGCCTCGGGCTCGCGTACTTCGTATTTCAACGCGTCCCGAAAGGTTTCGTTCCGAATGAAGACCAGGGCTATCTGATCGTGATTGTGCAGGCTCCCTCGGGCGCGTCGCTCGAGTACACCAGCAAGATTGGCCAGCAGGTTACAGCTATCACCAAAACCGTCCCTGAAATTCGCGGTACGTTCGCGGTCTCGGGCTTCAGTTTTGGCGGAAGCGCGCCCAATCGCGGTTTGGTTTTTGTGACGCTTCAACCGTATTCCAAGCGTCAGGGAAAGGACCAGAGTGCCGCGGCCATCCTCAACCGCATTCGCGGCCGCATGTTCGGAATATCGGGAGCCCTTGTGATTGCTGTTGAACCGCCCGCCGTCCAGGGCCTCGGCGCGTTCGGTGGATTCCAATTCGAAGTGCAGGACCAGGGCAACCATACCCTCCAGGAATTGGACAAAGCCACACACGACCTCATTCGCGAAGGTGGCGCCCGCAAAGAGAAGGATCTGGTCAGCCTGTTCAGCACCTACACCGCTGGAGATCCGCAGTTTGTCGTGACCATCGACCGCGAAAAAGCCAAGAGCCTGCATGTTCCGCTTAGCCAGATCACGGATACCCTCAGCGTTTACATGGGGTCAGCCTACATTAACGACTTCGACTTCAACAACCGTTCCTATCGCGTGTACGTGCAGGCCGACAAACAATTTCGCGCGCGGCCGCAGGACATCAAGGAGTACTACGTCCGCTCCGATTCCGGCGCCATGATTCCGCTTGAGAATTTGCTCGCGATTGGCCAGACCGCCGCCCCCCAGGTCATCAGCCACTACAACCTGTTTCGCGCAACCGAAATCACCGGTGTTGCCGCCCCCGGCTTCAGTTCCGGCCAGGCCATCGATGCCATGCAACAAACCTCCGCCAAGGTCTTGCCCCAGGGCTTCACCTATGAATGGTCGGGAATCTCGCTGGAAGAATTGCAATCCGGCAGCACCACCGTCATTCTGTTCGGACTCGGAGTGGTGGTCGTCTACCTCACGCTGTCGGCGCAATATGAAAGTTTCGTGCTCCCCTTCATCATTCTGCTGGCGGTACCGATGGCGCTGCTGGGCGCACTTTCTGCACAATGGATCCGCGGACAGCAGAACGACGTGTACTGCCAGGTAGGACTCGTCATGCTGGTCGGTCTGTCATCGAAGAACGCGATCTTGATCGTTGAATTTGCCGAGCAGCTTCGCAAACGCGGCATGACCATCGTGGACTCCGCCGTCGAGGCGGCCCGGATCCGCCTCCGGCCAATTCTCATGACCTCGTTCGCCTTTATTCTGGGAGTTGTTCCGCTGGTCGCCGCCAGCGGAGCCGGCGAAAATGGACGCCACTCGGTCGGCACCACCGTCTTCGGCGGCATGATCATGAGCACGATCCTGAACCTGTTCTTCATTCCGGTCCTTTATCTTCTGATCGAAGGCTTTCGCGAACGCCGCAAGACCAAATCAGCCTGAGAACGTGTAGGGACGGGTCTCTGACCCGTCCAGGCAGCATTCATGCTGTAAGCGTTATCATTTCGCCATGATTTCAAAGTTTGGCGCACTGCTCCTGCTCTGCACAACGCTATCTCTCCTCGCCCGTGCCCAGCCGACCTGGACCTTCGCCGTCTCCGGCGACTCCCGTAATTGCGGAGACATTGTCATGCCCGCAATCGCAGCCGGCGCTCGCCACGATCAAGCCGCCTTTTATTGGCACCTCGGCGACCTGCGCGCCATCTACACCTTCGATCAGGACTTCAAGCAACTCGCCACCGCCAGCGGAGCGCCGCTCCTTATCATCGACTACGAAAATCGCGCCTGGGATGACTTTATCCAAAATCAGATCGTCCCCTTCGGTGACATGCCGTTCTTTCTCGGAATCGGGAATCACGAAACCATTCCGCCCAAGACGCGCCCGGAATTCACCATCCAGTTCGCCGACTGGCTTGATACCCCCGAACTTCAGAAGCAGCGCCTTAAGGACGATCCCAAGGATCACCGTCTGCATACTTACTACCACTGGCAGCGAACCGGCGTGGACTTCATCAACCTCGATAACGCTTCCATCGACCAATTCGACGCCAATCAAATGGCATGGTTCGCTGGCGTACTGAAAGCCGATACCGGCAATCCCTCCATCCATACCATCGTCGTCGGCATGCATGAAGCCCTGCCCGACAGCATCAGCAAGAGTCACAGCATGAGTGAAAGCGCGCAGGGCGAGGCCACCGGCCGCGCCATTTACCAGCAGTTGATCGCTGCCCAGAACAACGCTCACAAAAATGTATACGTCCTCGCCAGCCACTCTCACTTCTTCATGGAAGGGATCTTCAACACCGACTACTGGCGTACCAACGGGGGCGTCCTCCCGGGGTGGATCGTCGGTACCGCTGGGGCCGTCCGCTACGCATTACCTCCAAATGCCGGAGACGCGAAGACCGCCAGGACCAACGTCTACGGCTATCTGCTCGGAACCGTTCATCCCGGCGGAGCCATCGATTTCAGCTTTCACCAGCTCGACGAAAAAGATGTACCGCCCGAAGTTGTCTCCAGGTTCGGACAGCCCCTGCTACATGATTGCTTCATCGCAAACCGGCAATAATGACGATGACGCGCTGGAATGATCCGATCTGATGTAGGCAAGCAACCTTCCGTTCACCGATCTCGTCTTCTGTGTGTGTATTTAGGTTCCCAAACGAAAAATTCAGTTCCCCCGAGGTAAGTCGATGAAAAAGTCACTCTGGTTCGTGGTTCTGGTCTCTGCCCTGTCCTTTTCAGTGATGGCTCAGAGCAATCGCGAAGCCCTCAGTCCGAAAGCCATCCAACGCATCACCAAGGAAGTCCGTCACGAACTTGTCATGCTTCCTTTCTACGGCGTATTCGACAACCTGGCCTACAAGGTCGATCCCGACGGCACCGTAACCCTCTTAGGACAGGTTTCCCGTCCCACCCTCAAGTCGGACGCTGAAAATGTCGTGAAGCGCATTGAAGGCGTGGAGAAAGTCGTCAACAACATCGAGGTCCTTCCCACTTCCATCAACGATGACAACATCCGCCGCGCGGTATATCGCGCCATCTATGGCAACAGCGTACTGGCCCCTTACCAGCTTCGCGCAGTGCCTCCAATTCACATCATCGTAAAAAACGGTCACGTAGCGCTCGAGGGTGTCGTAGCCCGCGCCATGGATAAGCAAATAGCTGGCATGCAAGCCAATGGAGTGTCCGGTGTCTTCTCGGTCGAGAACAACTTGCAAGTGGAAGAAGGTGGAGACAAAGACGACAAGAAAAAGGAAAAAGATGACAAAAAATAATTAGAAACGGCATTGGTGCCGTTGTCGCTTTTGATATTGACGTGCAATAGCGGTGATCCCTTTAGTAGCAAGTGATCCCTGCCCGAACCAGAATTGCATTCGCGATGACCCCAGGGGCCAGCCCATAAACTGGCCCTTTCCTTTCTTCGGTCCCTGACCTCTGTGGTTAAGAAATTCACGGACGCAAAAGAGAAAGTCGGCGCTCAGCCCGCCTCTTGAGACAATAGTCGAGATCAATGCCTCCCGATCCGAAACCGGCCGAGCTCGAAGCCGCCGCCCGACTCCTGCGCGCCGGACGTCTGGTCGCATTCCCCACCGAAACCGTGTACGGCCTCGGCGCTAACGCGCTCGATCCCGAAGCCGTAGCTCGCATCTACGCAGTGAAACGCCGGCCACCCTCAAGCCCTCTGATCGTGCACGTCGCATCCATCGAGATGGCAAAGTCGCTGGTCACGAAGTGGCCCGACACCGCCGAGCAGTTGGCCACGCGATTCTGGCCCGGCCCGCTGACCCTCGTTCTCGAAAAGCAGCCGACCATCCCTTCGATCGTCACTGCCGGTCTCCCCACCGTCGGCCTGCGCATGCCCGCACATCCGATCGCTCTAGCCCTGATCAAAGCCGCCGGCGTTCCTCTCGCCGCGCCCAGTGCCAACCGGTTCACGCAACTCTCTCCCACCACCGCCGATCACGTCCGCAGCAGGCTCGGATCTGACGTCGATCTCATTCTCGACGGCGGCCCCTGCCAGGTCGGCATCGAATCTACAGTGCTCTCACTCGCTGGACCCCAGCCAGTCCTCCTCCGTCCCGGCGCAATCTCACGGCCCCAACTCGAAGCCGAGATCGGACCCGTCGCAATCGCCACCGAAGTCAACGAAAGCGCGCACCCCTCTCCCGGGATGCATCCTCGCCACTACAGCCCGCGCACGCGCCTGATATTGGTTGAAAATGGGAAAGTGCCCGAACAGGGCAAGGGAATTTATCTGCAGCACAATCACCCACCGCACCGATCCGACATCACCACCATAAAGATGCCAGCCACCGCCGCCGCCTATGCCGCAACTCTCTACGAAACACTTCACCAAGCCGACGCCAATAACTATGACTGGATCGCCGTCGATCCGCCCCCCACAATTTCCGAGTGGGAAGCAATTCACGACCGCCTTCGGCGCGCATCCAGTTAAGAAGTAACTCCATCTCGCACGTGGCTCGCATAGCGGATAGCCACTTCATCTGGAGAACAATTACGGCACGTTTCAATGTGCTCCAGCGCCTTTTCCAGCGGCCATCCCAAAGACCAGTGCAAATAGGCCGCGGCGACCGTGGGCGACCGATTCACTCCCGCCGTGCAATGGAGGTACAAAATATCTCCCTGGGCGACGAGTCCCTCCAAAATTTTCACGCACTGCGGCAACTTCCGCGCGAGTTCAAGCCGATCAAAATCAGTTACCGGCAGATGAGTAAAACTCATGCCAACCGCCATCGCAGTATCTCTCTCTTTTTCGACCGCTGCTGCCGAGTCATCCTCGTCCGTTTGAAGGCTGAGGATTGCCGTGATATTCAACGCCTTCATATCCCGAAAGTCGTCATCATGCACCGGAGCAGGTCCGACAAACAGATTCGGCAAAATGAGGCCGCACTTCATAAGAGGAAAAAAGACAAGCTACCTAACCCTTGCACTCCCCCGCCGATCGCACCCGTATCGTCTGCGGCACCGCCCGCAACTGCCGCATCAGGTCCGCATCACACGGACGATTGATGTCATAGATCGCGTATCCCAGATTCCCCTGCGTATCCAGCACCTGCCGCTCGATGTTGATCTCGCGATCCGCCAGTATGTCGTTAATCGCCCGCAAGATTCCCGGCACATTGTGATGGATATGCATCAGCCGATGCGATCCCGGCTCATACTCCAGATGACAATGCGGCAGATTTACGCTCAGCAGCGAATTCCCCGTGCGCACATACTCCAGCATGCGCGCCGAAACAAACTGCCCAATATTTTGCTGCGCTTCTTCCGTGCTTCCCGCAATATGCGGCGTCAAAATCACATTGCCCAGCCCCTGCAGCGGACTTGAAAACTTGGCACCACTCTCTGGCTCCTGCGGAAACACATCCACCGCCGCGCCCCCCAGCTTTCCGCTCCGCAAATGTTTTGCCAGCGCCTCATGATCCACCACAAACCCGCGGCTCAAATTGATCAGGCACGCGCCATCTTTCATGTGCTGAAATTCTTCTTCGCCAAAGAAGTCGCGATTCTGCGGTTTGCCATCGATGTGCAGGGTGATGACATCCGAATTCTCCAGCAACTCCCGAAAGCCAACTGCGCGCGCATTGCCCCGCGCCAGCACATGCGAAATATCGTGAAAAATCACCCGCATGCCCAGCGCCTCGGCCAGATCCGAAACCTGTGACCCGATTTTCCCGTAGCCGACGATCCCCAGCGTCAGTCCGCGCACTTCATGCGATCCCGCCGACGATTTATTCCACTCCCCGCGATGCATCTGGCTGCTTGCCTCAAACGCCCGCCGCAGCAGCAGAATGATTTCGCCCAGCGTCAACTCCGCCACCGACCGGCTGTTTGAATGGGGATCGTTGAACACCGCAATCCCCTGCTCGCTCGACGCCCCGCGATCAATCTTGTCTACGCCGATGCAATACGCGCCCACCGCCACCAGCTCCGGAGCCGCCTCCAGCACCGCCGGTGTAATCCGCGTCTTCGAACGCACTCCCAGGATCGAAGCTCCGCGCACCTTTCCGACGAGTTCTTTCTCTTCCAGCGCGCCCTTCAGCGCTTCGACTTCAAATCCCGCTTCCTCAAACTGCGTGACCGCGACCCCGCTGATATTTTCCAGCAACAGTACTTTCAAGAACCCTCCGCATGGAATCGACCAACCGATGTAACTCTGGATTATATAAACACCTCGCCCCAACCGCGCGCAGAGGTTTCCAAACAGACGACCGCCGCCCTTCTTGCTAGACTCTCCACATGCGACCCAGCGTCCCCAGCGAAACCAGCGTCCCCAGCGAAACCAACGATGGCCGTGGCAGCCTTGGCCCCGGATCGGCGCTATACCTGGTCGCGACGCCGATCGGCAATCTCGAAGACATCACGCTGCGCGCCCTGCGCGTCCTGAAAGAGGTCGACCTGATCGCCTGCGAGGACACTCGCCAGACCCAGAAGCTGCTCAGCCACTATGGCATCCAGACCCGCACCGTCAGCTATCACGAACACAACGAGATGACCAAAGCCGCCGAACTGGTCGTCGACCTCGAAAGCGGCGCAAAGATCGCTCTCGTGACTGATGCAGGCATGCCCGGAATTTCCGATCCCGGATTCCGACTGATCGCTCTCGCGATCCGTCATCACGTGCCCGTCGTCCCAATTCCCGGCGCCTCAGCATTCCTGGCCGCCCTGGTGGCAAGCGGCCTCCCCACAGACTCCTTCCGCTTCAGCGGATTTCTTCCCGCGAAGTCGGGACAGCGACGGAAGTTATTCGAGACCGTCCGGGAATCCCCACGGACACAAGTCTTTTACGAAGCGCCCCATCGCTTGCTCGAGACACTCACGGATGTAGTCGAAATCCTGGGAAGCGACCGCCACATCGTAGTAGCGCGCGAAGTAACCAAGCTCCACGAAGAGTTTTTACGCGGACGAGCGGCAGAGGTACTGGACGAATTGAAATCGCGCGGCGAAGTAAAAGGCGAAATCACACTGTTGATCGCAAAAGCCGAGAGCTCCGAGCTGCGAGCCGCGAGCTCTGAACTCAGCGTTGGTCACCGCGTGAAGCAGATCATGTCCGAAGACAAGGTCGACGAAAAAGCCGCGCTGAAGAAAGTCGCAAAAGAGCGCGGGATCGGCAAGAGCGAGGCGTATCGGGAGTGGCAGAGAAGTAAGTGATCTGGGTTGTTGGTGAGCTGACCATTTTTGCTGGCGATCTTCCAATGTAACTGCCTCGGAAGTGTCATCCTGAGCGGAATATTGTCGAAGGGCCCCCACAATGAAAACAGAGAGACGGGCGTCTCAGGGCATTCTCACTGTGCGGCCGATGTAGGACAATCCGGCAGCGGCTTTGCCGGTTGAGCGGGAGGGATCATTCGCCTCAGTGCTTGATCAAGTCAAAAAGCGCACTCTGTGCTTCGGCATGGACTCATCACAGGAAAATTCGCGCCCTAGCCTTTGCTCAACTCCTTCTTCACGGCCTCGCTGACCACCTTCCCATCCACCCGCATTCCAGCCGCCGCAAAGCGCGCCATAGCAGCCTTCATCACGTTGCCCATCTCTTTCATCGTAGGGGCGGGAGACATCTCGGCGATGGCCGCACGAACTCCGGCTTGAATCTCTTCTTCTCCGGCGGCTTTGGGCAGATAGGTTTCGATCAGTTTGATTTCGGCCGCTTCCTTGTCGGCCATCTCCTGGCGTCCGCCCTTGGTGAATTGCTCGACGGAATCTTTCCGCTGCTTGATGAGCGTCGCGAGAACTTGCTGCGACTCCTTGTCGTCGAGCGGTGCCATCTTGTCTATCTCTTTATTCTTGAGCGCAGTCTTCACCATGCGCAGAGTCGAGAGTCGTTGCTCTTCACGCGCCTTCATGGCGCTGACGATATCTTTCTGAATCTGGTCGATGAGAGGCATCCGCCGATTATAGAACGTGTACGTCGGACACTCTTGTCCGACGCCGTTGCAGTCGCCCTTACTTTTTGCCGGCAGCCCATACGCTTTTCACTTCTGCGATCTGCCATCTGACCTGTGACCTGTGCCCTGTGACCTCTGCCCCGCTCTCATTTCCGATTCCCATCACTTTCGAATATCCTGTGTTGTCCATGCTCAAGAAGAACCGCCTCTTCACTCCCGGCCCCACTCCCCTGCTGCCGTCCGCCCAGGTAGCCATGGCTTCCTACACGGCTCACCACCGCACCACCGATTTTCGGGCAGTCTTCGCGCGCGTACTCTCGGATCTAAAGGAATTCATCGGCACCCAGAATGACGTGCTGGTGCTGACCGCCTCGGGCACCGGTTTCATGGAAGCGTCCGTTTCGAACCTGACTTCTCCCGGAGACAAGGTGCTGGTACTCACGGCCGGGAAATTCGGCGAGCGCTGGATCTCAGTTGCGAAAGCCTTCGGATGCTCGGTCGAAACCGCGACCGCCCCTTACGGATCCACGTTTTCGCTCGATGACATCCGCGCCCGGCTCACTCCGGAGATTCGCTGCGTCTATGTCCAGGCCACCGAGAGTTCTACCGGTGCGCGGCATGATATCGCGGCGATTGCAAAACTCCTCCGGGCGCTGCCCGACGCGCTGCTCATCGTCGATGGCATCACCGGACTCGGAACCACTCATCTCGATGTGGATGGCTGGGGAATCGACGTCATCATTGGAGGATCACAGAAAGCGCTGATGATCCCGCCGGGCTTAGCCTACGGCGCAGTCAGCGAGCGTGCCTGGCGTCGCATGGAATCGGCGAAATCTCCGCGATATTATTTCGATCTCCGCAAGGAGCGCGCCGCAGCAGCCAAGGTCGAGACGTCATACACCCCGGCCACATCTTTATTTGCCGGACTAGCGGCTGCTCTGGAGTACGTTCGTCAGTTGGGAAATGGAGACATGGTGGCAGGACGCCGCGCTTTAATCGACAATGCCGAACTCTGCGCAGCCATGACTCGCGCGGGAGTAGCGGCCCTCGGCCTCAAGTTATTTGCTCCGTCATGTCCGGCGGCGGCCTTAACAGCAGTCGGGGCGCCCGCGGGAACGGACTCGACCACGATCTGCAAACTTTTTCGCGACCGCTTCGGCGCAGTGGTCGCGAATGGCCAGGCCGAAATGAAAGGCCAGCTCTTCCGTATGGCCCACATTGGTTATTACGATTACCTGGATACCGTTGGAGTACTGGCCGCCCTGGAGCTGGTAATCGCGGAAACCACCGGCAAGGCGGTGAAATTCGGATCTGCAGTGCGGGCAGCCCAGGAAGTGTACGCGCGAAATATGTCGGAAGCGAAAGGCCGGAGCCTCTCCGCCAAATAATCTTTATCCCTGATTGCCGTTCACTTCCCCTTCAACATTCCGACCACGCGATCAAAATCGTCGATTGTTCCGTACTCGATTGTGATCTTGCCTTTGCCGCGACGATCCCGGATCCGCACCCGCATCCCGAGTATGGTCTCGAGTGTTCGCTGTGCCGCCCTTACGTTCGGGTCCACCCACCGTGCCCCGCCTCCGGATTTCTCCGGCTCCGAACCCTCCATCGGCATATTCAGATTCAGCACTTCATCTTCCAGCTGTAGCACCGACATCTTCTTTTTCACTGCCAGTTCCGCCAGCTTCGACACCTGCGTCTCATCGTGCAGCACGAGTAATTCCCGCGCGTGGCTATAAGTAAGATCGCCGCGGCTTAGATAGTTCTGCACATCCGCCGGCAGTTTTAACAAGCGCAAATAATTGGAAACCGTTTCCCGCGACGCCCCCACCCGCTTGCCAATTTCGTCCTGCGTCAGATTGAACATCGTGCTGAGATGGGCAAACGCCTCCGCCTGCTCCAGACAATCGAGATCCTGCCGTTGCAGGTTCTCGACGATCGTCATCTCGGCCGCCTGCTGCTCAGAGACGCGCTTCACGATCGCCGGAATCGTCGTCTTCCCCGCCAGCTTGGAAGCTCGCAGCCGCCGTTCGCCCAGGATCAGCACATATTTCCCATCGATCCCGGGGCGCACTACAATCGGCTGAATCACGCCCTGCACCTGGATCGATCGTGCCAGTTCCTTCAGCAGCTCATCATCAAAATCCATTCGCGTCTGATGAGGATTGCCTTCAACACTCTCGATCGCGAGTTCTAAAGTCTGCGCCCCGTCGGGACTTCGCCGCGCCGCCGAAGCCTGCAAATCCACCGTCTCGTGTAGGGACGGGTGTGGGGACGGGTGTGGGGACGGGTCTTTGACCCGTCCATTACCCTCCACCGCACCAGCACCTTCTGCCGACGGTATTTCCGCCGCCCGCGTCTCTACCGCCCCGGAGGGTGCCCCATCCTTGCGCGTACTTTGCGCAAGGGCGGGGTCGTTCGATGGCACCACCCGCGGACCAGGCAACAACGATTCCAGCCCTCGCCCCAAAGCCCTGCGCTTTTCAAGCACCTTCTCAAACACCTTCTCCGCCGGAATCGCCATAGTGGTCATCGCTCCATTATTTGCTCGTGTAGGGACAGGTCTCTGACCTGTCCTGCTCGCGCGCGATAAATTGTTGTCGAGACGAGCCCTTCAGCCAAAATCTTTAACTGTTATATCGATATACATAAATATTTACGCACATCAATCTAAGCGGCTCCCGCCGTGCCCGCCTGACTCTCCGCCGCATACCGGTCAAGCATCTCCTTCGCTAACCGGATGTAGCTCTCCGCCCCGCGCGACCGCGGATCGTACAGCAGCGCCGGCTTGCCATGACTGGGCGCCTCCGCCAGCCGGATGTTGCGGGGAATCGTAGTCGTGCACAACTTTTCTCCGAAATATTTCTTCAGTTCATCAGCCACCTGCTGCGCCAGGTTGGT
>QIAJ01000045.1 GCA_003225495.1 Acidobacteriota bacterium | reverse complement strand
CGAAATTATCTCCGCGCTCTTATCGCGTTGCCGCGTTTACGTGCTCAAACAACTCACCGAAGAACAACTTGTGGTTCTTCTCCGCCGCGCGCTCACCGACGCGGAACGAGGCTTAGGCTCGCTCCATCTCGAAGCGTCCGACGAAGCATTCCAGAAAATAGCCGCCTACTCCAGCGGCGACGCCCGGAGCGCCTACAACGTACTAGAAGTCGCCGCTTCCCTTGCGCAATCCGCAAAGTCGAACACCATCACCGACGCCATCGTCCAGGAGGCTGTTCAAAAGCGCATCCTGCTCTACGACAAGTCTGGCGAAGAGCACTACAACCTGATCTCCGCGCTGCACAAGTCGGTCCGCAACAGCGACCCCGATGCCGCCCTTTACTGGCTTGCTCGCATGCTCGAAGCCGGAGAAGATCCGCTCTACGTCGCGCGACGCGTGGTCCGCATGGCCGTCGAAGACATCGGACTCGCCGAACCCGGCGCCCTCGCGCTCTGCATGGCCGCTCGCGATGCGGTGGATTTCATCGGCATGCCGGAAGGCAATCTCGCCTTGGCGCAAGCGGTCGTCTATTTGAGCGTTGCGCCGAAGTCGAACGCGCTCTACACGGCCTATGGAGCCGTTCAGCAAGATGTCGAGAGCACTTCAGCCGAACCCGTTCCGCTCCACCTTCGCAACGCGCCGACCGGCCTGATGAAAGGGTTGGGTTACGGCAAGGACTATCAGTACGCCCACAACGTGGAAGGCAAAGTCGCTGCGATGCAGTCCCTTCCCGATAGCCTGCGTGATCGCACCTATTACCATCCCACCGGCGAGGGACTGGAGAAGCGGATTCGTGAGCGTCTGGAAGAGATCAAGAAGCTCCGCCAAGCGCCATCCAGGCGAACAAAAACAGAATCGGAAACCTGATTTCCGGAATCTCTTACTGTAACTCTACTCGATCTCAAGGTCAGGAGGTTACGGCTTTGGCTGCCAGTCCGCGCACCGATTTTAACTTTCTCGATTTGCCCGCGCCCGACGTTTCGGACGTGAAGATCGCCGAGTTATTGCGCCTGCAGAAATTCGCACAGCGCATCACTGCCAGCCTCGATCTGGACGAAATTGTCCAGCGCATTACGGATGAAGTTGCCGCCTCGCTCGGCTGCGTCGAAATCAACATCTACCTCCACGACACCAGCAATCAGGAATTAGTTCTGTCGGGAAGTTGTGGGTGCTCGCTCCACGGCAAGGGTCATCGTCTGAAGGTCGGTACCGAGGGAATGGTCGGGCATGTGGCCGCGACCCGCAAAATGCGCTACGCACCGGACGTATCGCTCGATCCGTATTACAAAGCCTGCGAGCCTGACACGCGCTCGGAAGTTGCCATCCCGCTTCACGTCGAGAGTGATCTGATCGGCGTATTCACCGCCTCGCATTGTGAACTGGACGCATTCTCCATCGCGCAGCTTCGTTTGCTGCAAGGATTGTGTTCGCACCTCGCAGTCGCCGTGCACAATGCCCGCCGTTTTCACGACGAACGCGAACAGCGTGAACTCATGAGCCGCGAGGCGGAAGAAGCGCGCTCGATTCAGGAGGCTCTGCTGCCGCGCAGTTCTCCACTCATTCCGGGCTTCCGAGTGTCAGGTTTGTCGACTCCCGCGGGCGCCATCGGAGGTGATTGGTACGACTTCATCCCCCTCGAAAATGGCCGCTGGGGGCTGGTTCTCGCCGATGTGTCGGGTAAAGGGACCGCAGCTGCACTGCTCATGTCCGCCACTCGCGGTATGTTGCGTTCTCTTGCGCAGACCGGTTCCGGGCCGGGCGAGGTACTCACCCGCCTGAACAAATTAATGGTGGAGGATTTCCCCTGCGGGCGTTTCGTCACCATGGTCTACGCGGAATTTGATCCCGGCACCCGCAAGTTGCGTGTCGCCAGCGCCGGACATCTTCCGCCGCTCCTGGTGGACCCGGAAGGCTATCGCTGGATCACCAATCAAGATGGCCTGCCTCTCGGTATCGCAACTAGCAAGTTTTCCGAGACGGAGGTTACGCTGGGGCCGCAGGCCCGCCTTGCCATTTACTCCGACGGAATCACCGAAGCTGCCCTCGACTCTGGCGAAGAGTACGGCCCTGAGCGGCTGCTCGCAAAGATGCAGTCATCTGACACGACGCCCGAAAGCCTGCTGCTGGATGTGAGAAAGTTTGTGAACGGAACTGGTTTGCGCGACGACGCCACCGTGATTCTGATTGGAGCGCGCGAGTCGATGGAAGGTCCCGCGTCGCTTGCTACACCGGGAGCGCTGTCTTCCTCTTCGGATTGAAAAACGGCAGCGGCACCACAGTCGCCGTCGTCTGCTTCCGCTGCGCTTCGATCGTCAACTCCATCTGCAATTTCGTCCCGACCTTCGAGAACTCCGTGCTCACGCTCGCCAGGGCAATCAGTTTCTTCAACAGCGGTGAGAAGGCTGTCGTCGTGGCCTTCCCTACCTGCCGCTCGCCGGAATAAACCGGTACTGCCACGCGTGATGCCTGGCTGGGGGCGGCGGGGGACAATCCGAATTTATCGAACTCCTCTTCTACTTCTACCCAGTCCACTTCCAGTCCGACAAGTTGCCGGCCAACTCCGTTCTTGGCATCGCGTGCCAGAGCATGCTTGCCGATAAAGTTTTCTTTGTCGAGATGCACCATCTTCCCGAAGCCCAGTTCGTATGGCGAATACTTCTGAGACGGAATGAGCGCCTTCTTCGAACTCGAGTAGTCGACTTCAATCAAGAGCAATCCAGCTTCCACACGTGACACGTCGAGCGCCAGCATGCCCGCGGCGTGGATGTCGAACTGCTTGCCCTTGGCCATCAACTCGTCCCACACCTTGACGGCATCGTTCCACGGGATCCAGATCTCATATCCCAGGTCGCCCGTGTAACCGGTTCGCGATATGTCAACGGGGACGCCGGCAATCTTGCCGCTCGTCTTGCGGAAATATTTCAGGTTCGCAATATCGGCGTCGGTAATGGCCTTGAGCAACTTGGCCGAAGTAGGGCCCTGGAGTGCGAGCGCGGCTGTCTGCTCGGAGATGTCTTCGATCTGAACATCCATGTTCAGGCCGTTCTGGCGGAGCCATCGCAGGCTGGGATCGGCAGCAGTCCAGCGGTATTTATTTTCTTCCAGGCGCGTGATTGTGCCATCGTCGATGACCTTGCCATCTTCATCGCACCAGCAGCAATAGATCACCTGCCCGATTGCGACTTTGTTGACGTCGCGGGTGATGATGCGATTGACCAGCTTCGTGGCGTCTTTGCCCGTGACCAGATACTTGTAAAGCGGCGAGATATCGATGAGCGCGCACGCATTGCGAATCGCGTTGTACTCGTGCTCGTGATGCACTTCATACACGCTGACCGTGTAGTATCCCGACCACTCCCGGTAGCTCAGGCTGTGGCAGAGTGCAAGCGTTCTCTCATGAAAGGCAGTTCCAACAGGCAAAGGACGACCTCGTGTGGTCTTCTTTTCTCAGCCGGGATTATATGCAGTCGGTCAGCATCTCAGCAAGCTCTCAGATGCTCTGACCTTGGGTCAGACACTTCTTGTAAGTATAGAGACAAAAAGATAGTTTCCCGATAGAATGGCGAGTCACTTTCGCAGCGTTTCCCTGCCCCTCTGGATCGAACTATGCCTGCAGTTGCAAACGCTACTAAGTACGACGTTATCGTCATCGGCGGCGGCCATAACGGCCTCACCACTGCCGCTTATCTGGCCAAAGCAGGCCGCAAGGTGCTCGTGCTCGAGCGCCGGCACATCCTGGGCGGCGCGGCATGCACCGAAGAAGTCTTCCCCGGATTCAAGTTCTCGGTCTGCTCCTATGTCGTGTCGTTGTTGCGGCCGGAGATCATTCGCGATCTTGACTTGCCGCGACATGGTTTGGAAATTCTGCCCCTCGACGGAACGTTTACTCCGATGCCGAGTGGCGACTATCTCTGGCGCGTTAACGATCACGGCAAGACGCATCGCGAGATCGCCCGCCACTCGCGGGTTGACGCCGAGGCGTATGACGAATTCGGCAAGGCTATGCAGGCCATGTGCCGCTTTGTAAAACCGATCCTGAGCATGGTCCCGCCCGATCCGGCGACATTGAACCCGAAAGAGCTGATGAAGATGCTTTTCCTCGGCCGCCGATTTCAGGGCATGACCAGCGAAGATAAATATAACCAGGTCCAGCTCATGACCATGAGCGCGATCGATTTCCTCGATCAGTGGTTCGAAACCGATGTGCTCAAGGCGACGATGTCGGCGTCGGGCATCATCGGGACATTTCTTGGCGTGCGTTCACCCGGCACTGCCTATGTTCTGCTGCACCACTACATGGGCGAGATCGATGGCGCGTTTCGCGCCTGGGGATTCGCGCGCGGCGGAACTGGGGCCATCTCGAATGCGATTGCTGGCGCGGCCCGCGAGGCAGGCGTCGAAATTCGGACGCAAACTCCGATTGCAAAAATCCTGGTAAAGAATAATCGCGCGGTCGGTGTTGCTCTCGAAAATGGAGACGAGATTTTCGCGGATGTAATTTCTTCGAGCGTCGACCCGCGGCTAACGTTCGTGAAGATGATCGAGCCCGGCAATCTGCCCGACGAATTCATGGACGGCGTGAAGCGCTACAAATTCCGCGGGTCATCCGGCAAAGTGAATCTCGCGCTCGACGGGCTGCCGAATTTCAAGTGCTTGCCGGGCGTGGGCGCGCATTTGCGCGGCGCGATGTCGATCTCTCCCAGCGTCGAATACATGGAGAAGTACGGGCACTGGTCTTCGCATCCCTACATCGACATGGTGATTCCGACGCTGACCGACCCTTCGGTCGCGCCTCCGGGCAAGCACGTGATGTCCTGCTTCGTGCAGTATGCGCCCTACAAGCTCGCACCAGGGTTGAATTGGGATACAGAGAAAGAAAAATTCGGCGACGCCGTCATTAATACGATTGCCGAATACGCGCCCAATATCAAAGACATCATCCTGCACCGCCAGGTCGTCACGCCTCTCGATCTTGAACGCGAGTGGGGACTGACCGAAGGCAACATCTTCCAGGGCGAGCTTTCTCTCGAACAGTTGTTTTTCTTGCGGCCGGTGGCGGGATGGGCTGCATTTCGCACGCCGATCAAGAATCTTTACCTGTGCGGCTCGGCGACACATCCCGGCGGCGGAATCATGGGCGCGCCCGGACGCCTGGCAGCGCTCGAAATTCTCAAAGACGGAAAGGCCGCATAGATGGCCGAAACTCGCGATGTAATCATCGTCTCAGGCCTCTCGTGCTCGAGCGACGTGCGCAAGTGGGTGGTGCGGCGATCACGGAAGAATTTCATCCCGGCTTCCGCTGCTCGACGCTGGCGCACAATACAGGATCCCTACGCCCGGATGTCGTGCGCGACATGCAACTGCAGCAGCACGGCCTGCAACTTGTAACGCCCGAAGTAAGCGCTGTCTCGCTCGCTCCCGATGGTCGCGCGCTCATCTTGTACGCCGACACCAAGAAGGCAGCTCAGGAAATCTCGCGCTGGTCCCAGAAAGACGCCACCGGATACTCCGACTTTGGCGCAGCCCTCGGCAAGATCGGCAAAGTGATCGGCCAGGCGCTCACGCTCACGCCTCCAAATATCGACAGCCCCAGCAGTAGCGATCTCTGGGGCATGCTCAAAACCGGCCGCTCCATCCGCAACCTCGGCAAGAAAGATATGTACCGGGTGCTGCGCTGGGGACCGATGGCTGCTGCCGATCTTGTGTCCGAATTTTTTGACACCGAACCGTTGCGTGCCACCGTCGCCGCCCGCGGTATCTTCGGAACTTTTCTGGGGCCATGGTCCGCGGGCAGCGCCCTGGTCCTGCTGCTGCGCGCCGCATCCGATCCGACCCCGGTCGGCACCGTGCAATTTTCCGCTGGAGGCGCTGGCGCCGTCACGCAAGCCATGGCCGCTGCAGCCAAGCAGGCGGGCGCAGAGGTCCGCGCCAACGTTGATGTCGCCGAAATTCGCGTGAAAGATGGCGTCGCAACCGGAGTCGTGCTCGCGTCGGGAGAAGAAATCTCCGCGAAAGCCGTTGTGTCGAATGCCGACCCCAAACGCACTCTGATGAAGCTGATTGATCCAACTCACCTCGCGCCTGACTTCGTTCAGAAAATCAAGAACTACCGCTCCCTGGGGACAGTCGCAAAAATTAATCTCGCACTCTCGGGAATGCCGGAGTTCCCCGCCCTCAAGGCGAGCGAAAATGGCAGTCTTCTGAAAGGCCGCATCCAGATCAGTCCCGAGATTGATTACCTCGAACGCGCTTTCGATGAATCGAAGTATGGCAATTTCTCGCGCCAGCCTTATCTGGAGATCACGTTCCCTTCGCTTACAGATCCATCGTTAGCTCCGGCAGGACAGCATGTGATGTCCGTTTACATGCAGTATGCCCCGTTCAAGCTGAAGAACAGCGACTGGGAAAGCCAGCGAACCGCGCTCGGCGAAGCGGTCGTAAAAACTATTGCGCAATACGCGCCCTCGCTGCCGCAGAAAATTCTTCGCCACCAGATCATCACGCCAAAAGATTTCGAAGATACCTACGGTCTCACCGGAGGCCATA
>QIAJ01000044.1 GCA_003225495.1 Acidobacteriota bacterium | reverse complement strand
GAAATGACAGCATCCACCATGACTTTGGGAATGTTGTCGTACTTCACCATCGTCCGCTTCGAGCGCTGCTCGGCGTCAAACAGGGAAGTGACAAGTTGTGGTTCGAGTTCATACGCTGACAGATCGCCGGTCGAGCGACTCCGGATCTGCGAAACCTTGCCATCGGAGACCGTAATCGTCGCCGGCTCTGGGCTGTGATACGACTCTGGCCCCGGCAACACTTCAATCGAGCCGCTGCGAACGTGGTAGCTGCCGAGCAGAGACTCGCCATCTTTTTCGCCATACCCTGCATGCCGCAATTCAGCCGCGATCTCCCGCACTGTGAAAGCCGATCCCACACGCACCATTCGCGGCCCGGCATAAATCTTCGCTGAGTTGGTGAACACCGGATCGCGGAAGCGCTGCTCAATAATCCGGTCGTACTTGACGTAGAAATACGAGAAAAAGCCGACCACAAACATCGACAGCGCCAAAAAGGCCAGCAGCGCCGCCCGGAGAATAGGATCGCGCGGCAACAGGCCGCTTCCGCCCTTGGAGCCGCGCACCGCACTCGGGATTCTCAGTCGAATGGCCACAGGATGGCTTCAGAAAAGCAATTTTCTGTCCGAAACTATTATCAGTTGGAAGCGTGTCACTGCCTTGATTCTAAACCAGAAGCAAGCCGCTACCATCATTAGATGCCGTGTCAAAGAATAGACGGGGTGTGGATCTGGCCACAACTCCGGACAGGTGCACCCAACAATAAATCAACAGAAATATAGGAATGCAGCAGGAAGAGGACCGGCCGAGCATGAGCCATTCCGGCGCTAATAAATTCCTTTATTGGAGGACGAAGGATGGAACTCCAGCGTAGTGCTGTAACCAGGAAAACTGAGGGGCACGGTATAGTTGGCCTCGATCGACAAAGTCCCCGTGCCGCTGTTTCCGCTGCGCGAGACCTTCACCTGTTGAATCGTAAGCTGAATGTCGTATTCGCGCGCATGCTTGATCACTGAGTCCCGGATGTCGTTTTCCGTCCGGCTGCCATAAGTCGACTGCAGCGCTTCATTCTTGATGGAGTCTTCGAACTCGTAATTCGAAAAGTAGGGCGGAATGAGCTTGATGCACACGATGGCGACGGCCACCATCAACACTATGCCGAGAATTGCCTTCATCGATCCCATAACGTCAGTTTTCAGCTCCTTGCCGTGCGGCCCACCGAACGATCTAGCGAGGTAGGAGGGCTTGGAAATGTTCCCTTATCGCTGAAATCTTAACGTCACTGGACTGGCGAGTCGAGCGCTGAACAACTTCCACAGTATCGTCGGTAACTTTCTTTCCTACATTGATTCTAAACGGGATACCCACCAGATCCGCATCCTTAAACTTCACTCCCGGACGTTCGTCCCGATCGTCGAGCAGTACATCAATCCCCGCTTCTTCTAGAGCGCGAGCGATTGACTCCGCCGCCGCCCGGATCTTCTCGTCCCCCGGATTCGTCGCCACCACCACTACCTCAAACGGCGCGACCGAAGGCGGCAGCCAGAATCCATTCTCGTCATTCGACTGTTCCACCGCCGCCGTCAGAATCCTCTCGATCCCGATCCCGTAGCTCCCCATGATCGGAGCCACTTCCTTGCCATTGCGATCGAGCACCCGCGCGCCCATCGACTCCGAATACTTGTACCCAAGCTTGAAGATGTGTCCGATTTCGACCGCAGTATCAATCCGCAACGCAGCGCCGCAATTCGAGCAGGCCTCACCCGCAGTCACGGCACGCAAGTCCGCATATCCCGTGGGATGAAAGTTCTTCCCAGCCGTCAGATTCTTGACGTGATAGTCCTCTTTATTCGCGCCACCAATCAGATTCGTGCGGCCTTCGAGCGCCTTGTCCACCAGCAGAATCGGCTTGCCCGAATCCTTCATATCCTTCGCCCACTCGATTCCCAGAGGCCCAAGGTATCCTGCAGGAGACTTAAACAGCTCGCGAATCTCCTCTTCCTGCATGGGCCGCGCCTCTTTGCCGCCCACTGCCGTCGAGAGCTTCGCTTCGTTCATCTGATGATCGCCGCGCATCAGCAAGATCACCGCTCGCGAGCGAGCCTTGCCCGTCTTCTCATCGTTCTCCGAGATCATCAACGCCAGCGTCTTGATCTTGTTCTTTGGAGAAACTCCCAGAAACCGCGCCACATCCTCAATCGTCTTCTGCCCCGGAGTGTGCACTTCGATGGGCGAGCCGTCGCCTTCGGATGTCAGGTCCGCGACCACCTCGAGTTTTGAAACCGCCTTCTCCAGATTCGCTGCGTAGTGGCATGAATCGCAACTGACAATCTGATCTTCACCCGCCGGCGTCCGCACCATGAACTCATGCGACTGCGATCCGCCCATCGCGCCCGAGTGCGCCTCCACGACCATGTACTTCAGCCCGCAGCGGTCAAAAATTGCCCGATAGGCCTTGTCGTGCTTCTTGTAAGACACATCGAGCCCGTCCGCATCGATATCGAACGAATAAGCGTCCTTCATGATGAACTGCCGCACCCGCAACAGGCCCGCCTTCGGTCGAGGCTCATCCCGAAACTTGGTCTGGATCTGATACCAGATCTGCGGCAGTTGTTTGTAGCTGCGCAGTTCCTTGCGCGCAATGTCCGTCATCACCTCTTCATGCGTCATGCCGAGACACAAATCGGCGCCTTTGCGGTCTTTGAGCCGAAACATGTTGTCGCCCATCACCGTCCACCGCCCGCTCTCCTCCCAGAGATCGCGCGGATGGAGCGTAGGAAGATAAAACTCCTGCCCAATCTTGTCCATCTCCTCGCGGACAATTCCCATGATCTTGTTGATCGTGCGGTTCCCCAGAAAAAGAAACGAGTAAATTCCCGCGCCCAGTTGCCGGATATACCCTGACCGCACCAGCAGTTTGTGACTCGCAACCTCAGCGTCAGCCGGAGCCTCGCGCAGAGTAGGAATAAAGAGTTGAGACCAGCGTTGCATAGTGATGTCTTCCAGTGAAGAGAGAATTCTTGATTGTAAATGATCGCGCAGCAGCAGCCGCAGTCCGCGGACTAACGCGCAGAAACTACTACAGAGTTCTGCAAGTCACTGATGCTGGGGCAATTCAACGCCCCACTTTCGCGGTTGCGTTGTTGTCTTCGCGGCGGCCTGACGTTACGATGCTTCGGTCATGCAGATCCAGAAATTCGCATCCCGGCTCCAAACAGAGTTCCAATCCCGCCGCACTCGCAACCCGCGCTATTCACTCCGCGCCTTCGCTGCGTTCCTGGGGGCCGACCATTCCACTCTCTCGCAAGTGATCCGCGCAAAGAGGCCGGTACCCGTTGCGAGCATTCGCGCCTGGGGCAAAAAGCTCGGACTCGATCGCGAAGAAACGTTGGCCTACGTCGCAGCCGAGCAAATGCAAGGCTTGCGGACGGCCGCCCGCCAACACCATCTGAAGCACTGGACGGCAGAGGCCATGGCCATACTCTCGCAACCCGTTCATTGGAAAATGCTGCGCCTCTGCCGCAAACCAGAGTTCCATGCTGACAGCCGGCACGTCGCCGCCACTCTGGGCGTGACCACGGACGAAGTGAATCTTGCACTCAGCCGCCTTCTAAGACTGCGCTTGCTGAATGTAGGTCCTAGCGGCGCATGGTTCGATGGCACTGGCGTGTCGAACCTTACCGAAGGTTCTTTTAGGAAAATCGCGCTAGCCCGAGTAAGAGAGCACGCAGCCGACATAACCATGGAAGAGCGGCCCTTCAGGGCCGCCTAAGCCGTTCTTACAATGCCCCCCTCAGGGAACTGAATTCAAATTGGAGATCATCGATGGCCAACGCAGTCACGCAATTCCAGATTCTTTCCAAAGATCCCGAACGCACCGCCAAGTTCTATTCGCACCTGTTCTGGTCGATCGACTCTAATAACGCTCTCGGATATCGCCAGATCCGCACTGGCTCGAAAGATGGTATCCAAGGAGGCATCTGGCCCGCACCTCCGCAGGCGCCGAATTTCGTTCAACTCTTTGTAAGCGTGCAGAATGTTAAGGAAGCGATTCAGAGCGCCGAAAAATTAGGCGCCAGGGTGATCATTCCCGCGACCGTGCTGCCCGAAGGTGACGAGATGGCAGTACTGCTCGATCCCGAGGGGATGTCGTTCGCAATCTGGGGTTCACGGCAAAATTAAACTGCCAGCCGCTTGAGAATTTCCTTGCCGAGCTTTTGCGTTTCTCCGAAAGATTTCTGGTATTCGACGAACAACCGGTTCAGTTCAATTGACTCATCCGGAGTCAATTTATGACGCAGCAACATGTCGCGCACATGGACCGGATTCGGCAAGGTAGCGTCTTCATTCAATTCTTCAAGAGCCGTCGACGGATTGTAGTGATACATCCAACCATTCTAACGCCGGTGCGCAGCGACCTAGAACCTGTGCATCGGGCGGTTGAGCCGGCAAAGCACCGTCTCTACGGTCGCCGCGAGGCGATCGGAATTCTTGTCCAGATCGAGCGCCGACTTCTCGAAGTACGCGGCCGCGCCATCTTGAATGAGCTTCTCTTCGTTTTTTTGCGACAGGCTACTCAGTACGATCACCGGAATTGCTGAGGTCGTGGGATTCTCTTTCAACTTGCGCAGCACGTCTGGACCGCTGAGTTTGGGTAACATCATATCGAGCAGGATGAGGTCCGGAAGCTGTTCACCGGCGATTCGAAGCGCCTCCTCTCCGTCGGCGGCGGTGCTGACTTCGTAACCAGCCTTGGTGAGAACGCGCTCATTCGATAATCGCAGGAACTTGCTATCCTCGACCAACAGAACTTTGGAATTGGGTATCGTCACACCGGCCCCACGTTGCTGATCGGCAATATCGCGGGCAACTTTACAAGCTTGACGCGGCAAGCCTCGGTCCTATGCTTCGCTGGTTTGGTCACTGGCACGGTGCCGAAGCTTATTGCGCGCAAGGCGGGCGAAAACCTCTAGGGAACCAATAGTCCTACTTATGCAGGACAACGTCATCCTCTCCATTCGCAACGACTACGATCGGCTTGCTGAAGAGTACGCCCGAAGAATTTTTGACGAACTCCAGGGCAAACCACTAGACCGCGAATTGCTCAATCGCTTCGCGGCCGATGTCAACGGACGTGGCGATGTGTGCGATATCGGCTGCGGCCCCGGTCATGTGGCTCGCTATCTGCACGATGCCGGCACAACCATTTTTGGACTCGATCTCTCACCAGGCATGCTGAAGCAGGCACGGAAGCTGAACCCGGGCCTCATTTTCCGGGAAGGCAACATGATGGCTCTGAATCTGCCGGATGGCATCCTGGCCGGAATTGTTGCGTTCTACTCCATCGCGAACATTCCGAACGAATTCCTGCCCGTGGTTTTTGGGGAGATGCAAAGAGTGTTGCAACCCGGTGGTTCGCTTCTACTGGCCTTTCACATGGGGGATGGCACAACTCATGAACAGGAATTGTGGGGGCATCCGCTATCGATGGACTTCTTCTTTTTTCAGCCTGCGGAAATTCAACGTCTTCTTGAAGGAGCCGGGTTCTCAGTGGAAGAGATCGTCGAGCGAGATCCGTATTCGCCCGACGTCGAGCACCAGAGTCGGCGCGCATACATCTTCGCCAGGAAACCTGTTGCCGGTTGACGGCGACGTCGCTACTTTTTGTCGCTACTCAAGGTCGCGGTTGCCGAAAGCCGGGCGATATCATCCAGTTGTTTCTTAGCTTCCTCAACGTCCACGGGCTTGGTAGCGAGGCTCAGAAAAGTACGGAGATGCTGGGCCGCTTCCGGATAGTCGGGTTTTTGGATGAGCGTGATGCCGAGCAGGTATTCGAGTTTGGGCACATGATGTTCGAAGTCCATCTGTAGCCCGCGCCGGGCGCTCTTCTCAGCGGCGGCATAATTCTTCAGGCAGTAGTGGCCCAACGCATTCGAAAGCCAGACGTCCGGAAAGTTCACTGGATTCAGAGCCAGCAACTTTTCGCTGAAGTCCGTGAGTTCCTTCCAGTTTCGATCATGCATGGCAAGTTGGGTGAGCGCCTGATAAGGATTGATATATTTCGAGTCCGCCGCAAGCGATTGCTCAAAGGAATGGCGCGCACCGGCGGCATCATTCTTATGCAGTTGCACTCTGCCCAGCTCAAACCAGGCTACCGCGAACCTCGGATAAATTCCTACCGCCTTCTCGAATGATTTCTGCGCGTCGTCCCACTTTTCCTTCTTTTGCTGCTCCTGTCCTTTTTCGAGCGACTTTCTGGCATCGGATGGAGCCTGTGCTGTGGTCGCGCTCAGCGTGTAACCCTCGACACTTACCAGACGATGCAGCACGATGCGGCCAATGTCCGCGCTCTGGTCGCCGGAAAATCGGCCGCCTAGCACGATGGATTCCGACGTAAATCCCGCGAGCGACGCCCGCAGCTCGCAATCCCGAAGATCGCGGCGTTCTGGCCGGCCGGCGGCGCTGCCGCGTGAGGGCGTATCAGCCTCAAAATCAATCCCGCTCGATGTGTTCGAGAAGCTTCCAAACTGGAAGCTGAAACCGCCATGCGAGTCGGTGTGCGTTTCGGTGCGCTTCTGGCCTTTACAGACGGTTTGGATATCAACCACGTCAGTGAGCACACTGCCATCGTCGACCACAACTCTACCGCTCAGAAAAATATTGTTATTGGGAGAAAGGTCAGGCGACGGAATGCGCGGTCGCGTATTGCCAATGCGTCGACCGCCACCACCACCACCCCCTCCGGTTTGTCCGAAAGCTGTGACACCGGAAATCGAGAGCAGGCAGGCACAAACGAGCAGGGTCCTCATGGAACGCCCCCAGGCAACAGCGTTCCCGGAATTGTACGCCTGATCCCCGCCCAGAGTTGTCAAATGATTGTCTCGGGAAAGCGATCCGGCGTTTCAAATTTGCCTTTTGCTGCTCTTTGAGAAACCTAGGACGGTTGCTGGTACAGTCCGATGACGTTTCCCCCCGGATCACGGAATCTCGCCGTGATCTCCGGCGCATCCGCCCCGATTTGCTGCACAATCTCGCCACCCTTAGCGACAATCGCCTCCAGAGTCGCGGCCGCATTATCGACCATGACATACACCAGCAGTCCCGGCGTCGCAGCCGGCGGCCGCCCTAACACCCACACACCGCTCACCTGTCCGACGCCATCATCGAACGCGACGCTGCCATCGCCGCGCTTTCGAATGTTCCATCCGAAGACGCTTCGGTAAAACTCAGAAGATCTCGGGATATCAGTAGCCGGTATTTCGATGTAGCAAATCTTGCCGTTTGCGAGTGTAGGAGGCATTCATGCTCTCTTGGAAATGGGCAACTGAACTCAGGTGTCTGTTAAAGGGGTTCCGTAAGCTGCATCTCTAATCCACGTCGGGCACCCGCCCTCGAACGGGCGGGTGCCCGACGCGCTCATTCGTTCATTACGTATCCGTGTGTCACGTTGCTGGAGTCCACATACCACCCAACCACCTGTCCGGAGTCGTTGAGATTGACGGGATTCGTCTGCAGCGCTCCCGGGACATTACGCGTAGTAAACGTTCCCGATTTCAGAGAAAATCCGTTATTCACGCCACCCGACGAATAAGTTCCCACGATTTCCTGGCTGTCGTTGATGCCAAATGCCACGGTGGTCACGCTGATGCCAAACGGCACGGTCGCCGCGCTGTCAGCGAAGTCGATTTGGGAGAACTCTCCGTCCTGGTACAAGAATCCATGCTCGAAGCTGGATCCGTTTTGAGTTCCGAAGCCGCCGACGATCTGGTTACCCTGGAAATTTATCCCCAAGGTCACCGACGCCGTCGCGTCCGGATAGTCCAGTATCTGAAAAGGCCCATCGAACGCCACGCAACCATGGAAATTAGATTCGGAGTCGGTGCAGAATCCCACCAGATCGCCAACGTCATCGATCGCCGTGGGAAATGTCTGATATCCCTCCCCCAGATCCTTGGTGGTGAAATGGTTGTCACTAAAGACGAAACCATGACCGATTCCATCACTATCATTGTATTGACCCGTGATGACGCCGTTGTTGTTGATGCCGGCCGCCACACTCAAAGCGCTGTCCGGATAATCGATGGTCGTAAATGTTCCATCGATCAACAGGAACCCATGAGTATGTTCCCCGTCGTCCACATAGGCTCCCACCATATCTCCGGCGTTATTGATGCCATACAGAAAGGTACTGATCGCGCCCGGAAAGTCGACCGTTCGAAACGCAGTGCCGGCCTGTGCCTGGAAGTTCAAGCCGCGCGGCCAGCAAACGCGATTCACGCACCCGAATCCGATCGAGAAATTCGTCCCCGCAGGAATCCCAACTCGCGGATTCAGTCCGGCGAGTCCCGACAACACAATTTGTACCGAGCCGTCCTCATGTCCCGTAACAGTGCAACTGAGGAACACCGTCTGAACGCAGGTTACTTGCTCTGCCGGCACACCCGTTTCTGTAAGCGTCAACGAGGTCCAATCCTGACCGGACGCATTGTTGAACATCAGCGGACGCCCGCCATTGTGATTGACAGAGAAACTGAAGTTGACGCCCACCGGCGTACATCCGTCAATCGGACATCGCGATAAGGGAGTGGGCGCGGCGCCCGTTCCCACATTGTGGATGATAATTTTCGGATCTTTAATTCGTGCTTGCGTCGCGATCGAGCACACCACGACAAGCGCAGCCACAGCGAAGAGTCGAATCATTTTCATAAATTAGATGGTCCATTTTGAAAGTCGGCAGGAGTGTTGAATCTCCTGGCGTGGGGAGGTGTGCGGAGAGTAACGCGTGCCTGTATCCCGGTCAAGAACAACCAGTCGGATTTTGAGAATTTTTCCGAAAGCTGCGCAAACAATTGCGTACGCAATCAAACGAAACTGGTCGGATTCTTACAATGGCGAGTCTTGGGCGCTCCCCGGAAACCCCGGGTCGCGAGCGCTAGTCACAGATCGCGCCTGATCGCTCCCATTTCCTGCCAAGTGGCTGATTTCACGCAGGATGGCTGAAATGAGCCACACAACTATTTCCCTTCCCACGCGTTCAAATTATGTAGGCGCTTCAGAAAAGGAAAACTGAAGAAGCCCTGAATCCGGCCTCTCCTGAAGCGAGAACCGGATCGGACGACGAGGAGGTTCACTTATGAAGTATCTAAGATATATGGCGCTGCTCAGCTTGTTGATGCTGCCCCTGGCTTATTCGCAGGCTGAAGTCAGATTTGGTGTGGGCATCGGATTCGGGCCGGGGTATGTCGCCGGACCTCCATCTTGCGCCTACGGCTACTACTCAGACTATCCCTATACCTGCGCACCCTACGGGTATTACGGTCCCAGCTATTTCGTGAACGGGATCTTCATCGGCGCGGGCCCCTGGTACCACGGATATTCCCGCTCCTACTACTCCACCCCATACTACGGCCGCTCGTATTACGGACCTTCGTACTATGGCCGCTCCTATGACAATCGTCGCTTTGACGACCGCCGATTCGACAATCGCCGCTTCGGAGACCGCGATCGAGACGACCGTCGATTCGATAGCCGCAATCGCGGCCGCGATTCCCATGGCAACGGCTTCCACGGCGGACGCCGCTAACCGGAGTTTCCGTTTTGCCGTGACGTGATGCAAGCGGGGCGTGCCGGGGTCCCCACCCTTCCTGGGAGTGGAAGGGTGGGGACACGGTTCGATTTAGCCGCCGAGCGGCTGGAAATCGCCGCCCAACTCATGAACAACGCAGGACGAGAACAAACTGTCCGCGCAAGCCTGAAGCTACTATCCTGAATGAACCGCCATTAACTAATTAGTATCGGGTAGCCCCCCCTCTGATCTTTGGAATCATGAAGTTAGATCGTTGACTCGCGCTAAAATCTTCCTTGCAAAGGACTTATATGCAAAATATTCCGGAATAAGGAGTTAGCCTTACTTTCTCTTCCGAATCACATGCTTGCTCCCCCGCGGCGATTAATTATGAGTAACTATCGATATCGTTCTCCTCAATGAACCCGATAAAATGAAAAACGCGGCCCTCACAGAGGACCGCGTCGCGAGTAACACTACTCTTCATTCACTATCCCACAACATACTAAAAGAAACAACGAATATTTCTATCAATAGCTATAAGCAATAAGAGCATTGTTCCATTTCGGGAACGTGTAGCGACGGGTCTCTGACCCGTCAAGCACTGTAATGAAACCATGGACCCTGAGCACTCGGTGACTCACATAAACATTTGTTGAGCTCAGTCAATTCGTGTTGCGGTTATTCTCTATCTAATTCCTTCGTTTTCATGGACTCACTGAGCGCCGTTTGCTAGCATGCGGGCCATGAGAATCCTTCGATGCCTGCCATTAATTGTGCTTGCCCTCTGCCTTTCTTCCGTTGCCAAAGCCGCGGGCATGACGGATCAAGACCGCGAGCACCTGCTCGTACACTTTCAAATGACCGGACAAATGTTGGCCGAGCAGGCGCGCGGGCTTTCTCCTGCTCAACTTGAATACCGCGCCTCGCCCGACCGGTGGACGATCCGTGAATGCGTTTCGCATCTGGCGGTTGCCGAGCCAGACTACTGGCGTGAACTGAAAGACGCCGTCAAAGCGCCACCGGATATGCAGAGCAAAAAGTCATCGAACACCGACGCCGACATCATGTGGTATGGAATCGATCGCGTGGTGCACACGAAAACCGGTGGCGGGCACGAGAAAGTCGACACCTACAAAGATCTCGGAGAAGCGCTGGCAAAGTTCCAGGCGCTGCGTGCGACCATGATCGACTACATCAAAACCACCAACGACGACTTACGTGCCCATAGCTTCGGAACAAGAGAGCCAATCGACAGTTGGCAATGGATGCTCGAAATCTCCGAGCGTCATATCCAGCAGATTCGCGAAATCAAAGCCGACCCCAACTTTCCGAAAAAATGAATTGCCAGCTATGTAGCGACGGGTCTCTGACCCGTCGGCCTTAAGCCGCGAGAAGAAGCCTGCCCTGAACGCAGTCGACAGACCCTCCTGCCAATGCCGATTTAACTTACATGGTGTTGTCACGGGCCCGTTTCTCCTTAGGAAGCGTTGGCCGCTTTGATGCGATGATTTGTACGCAACCGCTCCAAGGTTGCTTCTATATTGAAAGTCGCGAGTGTCAACGTGGGACGCGCCGAAATGTATTAGAGGATACATCAGTCGAGGGTGGGGATTTTGATTTCGCTCGACACTATCAAGAATTCCGAAAGGATTTCTAGATGGAGGCGACCCGGAAAACCACCAACGAAAACCCGCGCCCAAGCAAGCTTGGACGTGGCATCTCGATAGTGTTTGAGGCGCTAGGCTGGGCCACCCGCCGCTGATTCAATGACCATTGATGTTGCATTACTTTGGAAGTAAAATGAGCCGCTCTCTTGGTTTCCTAATGAGGAGTAACCATGTCTACATTGGTGATTCACGCGCCCTACGAGAAAGTACAAATAGAGAACAAGAGGAGCTTCCAGAATACGTTCGCCTCATCAATCGGCGATGAATATGCAATCCCTCGTCTTTTCATTCCGCTGATTCCTCCCGGATGTAAGGTGGTGCTGCTGAGCAAGGACGAGGAGAAGCGAGCCGAAGGCAAACTGGTGAAACTTGTTGCAAGGAGCAAAACTAATACGGGCATGCAGAGGTATGACGTTCACATTGAAAACCTGCGGATGGTGCCGTACAAACCGGAAGCGCTTTTGAGGACTGGTATCGCGATCATCTGAGATCCGACAAAAATGCCGAGCTTGGGTGCCCCATCCTAACGTCGCGTTTTGTGCGACGTTAGGGTGGGGATTTTGATTTCGCCGCACACCATCAAGAATTCCGAAGGGATTTCTCGATGGAGACGACCCGGAAAGCCATCAACAAAAACCCCGCCCAAACAAAGCGTGGACGCCGCAACCTGGATGACGTTGGAGATGCGCTAGGCTGGGCCACCCGCCGGTCCTATACTTGGAAGCCAACAATGACCATTTCAGAAATCGGTCTGCGCACGATTGCTTTCTGTGTAGGCACGCTACTCTTTTATTCGATCTTCCTATATGAAGACGAGAATGTGCGAGTGCAGAGCAGTCTGGAAGATTGGTGGATCAGACTGGAAGATCAAAGACAAGCCGCCCTGAGCCGACAGACACTATTTGCTCGCGAGATTGCCCGTTCAGTAGATCGTTTCCTGGATCGTGTTCTCGGGAGTGATCTTCTATCGCTTCGAGCTATTGCAATTTCAGTTTGTTATTCGCTCTGTACAGCTTCCGGAACCGCGCTGGTGCTGTTTCGCCGCTCAATTGAAGAAGACCAACCCCCGCATATTGTCCCGATTGCCTGGGCCTTCAATTTGTGCTTGGCCGTCGTGGGAACCCTACCGATGCTCAAACCAAAATTGTCCTGGATACCGATCGTCGCGATCTGCCTGCTCATCATCGCCAACGGTGGCGTCCTTTTCATTGCCTGGTACTACTACTCCTCCAACATTCCGTTCAGCACGGCATACGGATCTGAACTTCTCGCTTTACCACTGACACGTCGGGTCCTAAAGAAGGTGTCAAATGTTGTCTCGCCAGGCAGTTTTTTTCAGCTCCTGGCCGCAAACCTCATGGCTGTGAGTTTGGTGGTTTTAATACCGTATTACCTTGGCCTCACCATTCAACTGCCTTTTTTGATGAAGCTAGCATTCATGAACGTTTGGTCGGGATTATTGTTGTTATGCCCATTTCTGGTCGCAGTAGTCATGCTTGTCCATCGTATTTGTTGGCCAACTGTTCTCAGGCCGTTATACGTTGCGCAGCGGGTCAGAATCATTGATAGCAAGTTATTGCTCGGCACGCTAGGCATCACTTTATTGAATGTTGCGTTAGGACCACGTATCGCTACGATTCGGGGCGCACTACGCCTGATACTGAAGCAAATATTTCGCTAATGGTGATGACATGAAGCATTCACGTTGGTTGGTCGTCGCGCTAGGTGCATTGTCGGTACCTTCAATTGCTCTGGTCGTCAAGCGGTTCTACTGGTTGGGAAGCGACACGTTGCGCCCTCGTGTTGTAGCACGGGTAAACGAGTCAGTGATTACAGTGGCAGAATTGCAGGAGCAATCGAATTTTGCGAACCGGATGCTGGACCGTTGGAAGCGGGAGATGCCGAGTATTTCGAATGATCCGACCTCTTTACTCGGAAATATCATCGATTGCAAACTTCTTTTGCAGGAGGCTCCGCTGTTTGAGATCGACGTGGACAAGGACCTCAGCGATTTAATAAACGAAATTAGCAAAGCCGCAAGGGTAAAAGACGAAGAGCAACTCAAAGGTATTATCACTGCAGACGGGATTAATTTCGACCTTTACAAGGCAAATCTTAAGACATCATTAATTGGCCGAGCAATCGCTCGCGAAATTGTAGGGGAGCCAATAGTTGTTACCGACTACGAGGAGCAAGAATATTACAAAAAGTTCGGGTCAGGATTCGAAGAGGCAGAACAAGTGCATTTGTCAGAAATCCTTATTGCGCCGCACCTCGCCGGCGGACTCATTCCCCGACAGGGAATGCGCGATTCGAGACTAGTGGCTGCACGCGACAAGGCTCGGAAGTTATTGGAACAAATCCGCAAAGGCGCCAGCTTCAAAGATCTGGCTAGGGATGAGTCCAATGGTCCATCTGCAAAGGAAGGCGGGGATATTGGCTGGTTCAAACGAGGTACGCTAGCACAACCTTTGGAAGATATTGCATTTTCGTTGCCCCGGGGTGGAGTCTCTGACGAGATTTTCACCAGACAGGGGTACTTAATTTTAAAAGTAATAGAACACAAAAGGGCTGGCATTCCTCCGCTTGCAGAAGTAAAGACTCAGGTGGAAGAAGCGGTGCGTTTTCTAATGTTAAGAAGGATTTTACGGGATCATCTTTTCCGGCTCCGCGGCCTCTCATTCATCGATGTAAAGAGCGGTAATGTTGACAAGTGGGCATTGGAAGGAGCTTTGGATCCGTCTCATGCTTTGATGAAAGCGGCATCACTTTTGCTTGCGGCCATGATTGTGATCATTCTCAACTATCGGCTTGTGTTCCGCGAGGAATCGTGAGTTGGCTCAGACTTGAGTTCTGCGCTGGTTGAAGACGCTGATTTATTACTTTGCGGGAAAGTTCGCCTACAAACAAACGGGACGGTTTGCGCCGCCCTAGAGAAAGTAAAAAGCCGCGGGCAGAGTGCCCACGCTACACAATCTATGTCCCTTCATTCCAGCTCGCCAGATACTCTTCCTGCTCCGGCCTCAGGCGATCGATCTCGATCCCCATGGATTCGAGTTTCAGTTTCGCGACGCACTTGTCGAGGTCGACGGGCACGGTGTAGACGCGTTTTTCTAGTGACGCGTGGTTCTTCACCATGTATTCGCAGCAGAGAGCCTGGTCGGCGAGCTCATGTCCATTACTGATGTTGGGACCTTCGGCAGCGTGCGCTTCGTGATCAGAACGTCTGCCCGCTAACCCTTCCCCTACATCCGAGTCTATTTAGGGCGTGAAACCACCTCACAATCTTGTATCCGTACCGTGGAATTAGGTCATCCCTGAACTGCAGATGATCCAGATCCGCCCTGCGAGAAGGAGAGCACGATGAAGTACGTATTCGCGGCTGTCATGCTTATGATTTTGTCTTCGACGGCTTTCAGTCAGGAAACGTCGGAGCTGTCTACGCCGCCCAACGGAGACAACGAGAGGGCAGAGGTGTCACAGTGGATTGGACCGGTCCGGATTTCGATCGAATATCACAGCCCCCGCGTGCACAATCCTGCGACCAACGATCGCACCGGACACATCTGGGGCGAACTCGTGCACTACGGTTTCTTCGACGAAGGCTTCGGCCCGACGAAGGGCGCACCCTGGCGCGCCGGCGCGAATGAGAGCACTGCGATCACCTTCTCCAACGACGTGAAAGTCGAAGGCAAAGACCTGAAGGCCGGCACCTATGCACTTTTCCTCGACGTCGAGCAAACCGGCCAGTGGAATTGGGTCTTCTCGAACCATCTCGGGTGGGGGAGTTTTCAGTATGACCCCAAGGACGATGTGATGCGCCTGCCGGTCACGCCACAAGACGCGCCCTTCACGGAATTCCTGACCTACGGATTCGACGAACGCCGTCCCGACTCTGCCGTCGCGTTTCTGCAGTGGGAGAAGAAGCGGATTCCATTCAAGATCGAAGTGGCCAACGTGAATGAGTTGTACGTCGCCAGGATGCGCCAGGAACTGCAATCATGGGCGGGCTTCCGCAATGAAGACTGGCAGACCGCCGCGCAATTCTGTGCCGACCACAAGATCAACCTCGAAGAAGCCCTGACCTGGGCCGACAAAGCGATCAATGCGCCCTTTCGCGGCGCCACCATCGGACAAGAAACCTTCACCAACCTCTCCACCAAAGCCGCCGTGCTAGAAGCCATGGGCCGCAGTGCCGACGCCGATGCCGTCATGCAGAAAGCGCTGCATCTTCCGGGCAACGACGCGGTGCTGGTCTATGCCTATGCCATGGGTCTGCTCCGCAATGGCAAGAATACGAAAGCCATGGAAATCTTTACCTTCAACCGTCAGCAACATCCGGAAGAAAAATTCTGGACCTACTTGGGCCTGGCCCGCGGGTACACCGCCCTCGGCGACAAGAAAAATGCCATCGCCAACTGGGAGATTGTTTTGCACAATGTTCCCGCCAACATGGTCAGCCGAACCGCTGGTTTTGAAGCGACTCTCAAGAAGCTGAAGGAGACGACTTAGTCATTCGGCATTCACCGGCCAACCCGACCGCCGTGAAGTCCCACTCCGACCATGACGACCGCGTTAGAAGATTGCAGTGTTAGAAAAACAAACGGGGCGGCTTACGCCGCCCCTGTCAAAATTAAAGCCGCGGGCAAGAGTGCCCGCGCTACACAACCTATGTTCCTTCATTCCAGCTCGCCAGATACTCTTCCTGTTCCGGCGTCAGGCGGTCAATCTTGATGCCCATGGATTCGAGTTTCAGTTTGGCGACGCGCTTGTCGAGGTCGACGGGCACGGTGTAGACGCGCTTTTCTAACGACGCGTGGTTCTTCACCATGTACTCGCAGCAGAGGGCCTGGTGAAGAACCACGCGTCGTTAGAAAAG
>QIAJ01000238.1 GCA_003225495.1 Acidobacteriota bacterium | reverse complement strand
GATGGAGCGCCGGATCAAGAGTCTGGTGCGCTGGAACGCATTGGCGATGGTCGTGAAGGCGAACAAGCTTCAGGAGGGCATCGGCGGACATATATCAACATTCGCTTCGGCCGCCACTCTTTATGAAGTCGCTTTCAATCACTTTTTCAGAGCTTCCAACGAGAGCGGCGACCGCGACATCGTTTATTTCCAGGGACACGCCGCGCCTGGAATTTACTCCCGGGCCTATCTCGAAGGGCGAATTTCAAAAGAAAAGCTGAAGAATTTCCGGCGGGAGCTGAATCCCGGCGGGGGACTTTGTTCGTATCCGCATCCCTGGCTGATGCCCGAGTTCTGGGAGTTTCCGACGGTTTCGATGGGACTGGGCCCGATCCAGGCGATTTATCACGCGCGCTTCATCAGGTATCTGGAAAATCGTGGCCTGAAAACTTCGACCGGCGGTAAAGTCTGGGCGTTCCTGGGCGACGGCGAAATGGACGAACCAGAATCGCTTGGTTCCATCACTCTGGCCTCGCGCGAACGGCTCGACAACCTGATTTTCGTCGTGAACTGCAATCTCCAGCGGCTCGATGGTCCCGTCCGCGGGAATGGCAAGATCATTCAGGAATTGGAAGCGATCTTCCGTGGCGCCGGATGGAATGTCATCAAGTGTATTTGGGGTGGCGACTGGGATTCGCTTCTCCAGAACGACCGCGACGGCTTACTCGTCAAGCGCATGGGCGAAATCACCGACGGCCAGTACCAGAAATATTTCGTCGAAAGCGGCGCTTACTTCCGGCAGAACTTTTTCGGCACCGATCCGCGCCTACTCAAAATGGTTGAGCACCTGTCCGACGAACAACTCGCGCGTCTGCGACTCGGCGGACACGATCCGATCAAGGTGCATGCCGCCTACAAAGCGGCAGTGGAGCACACCGGGGCACCGACCATAATTCTGGCCAAGACCATCAAAGGTTACGGACTCGGGGAAGCGGGCGAAGGCAAGAACATCACTCACCAGCAAAAGAAGCTGAATGACGACGAGCTCCAGGTTTTTCGTTCTCGCTTCGGCATTCCGATTCCTGACGACGAATTACACAACGCTCCGTTTTATCGTCCCGCCGACGACAGTCCTGAAATCCGATACATGCAGGAACGTCGTAAACAGTTGGGTGGTTACATGCCCACTCGCAAGAATCGCGCGACGCCTCTGAAGTCGGTTCCCGAGTCGCACTTCGAAGAGTTCTACAAAGGCACCGACGGCCGAGAAGCCTCGACCACTATGGTGTTCGTGCGTATGCTGTCGAAACTGCTCCGCGATCCAGAGATCGGCAAGTTCATTGTGCCGGTCGTTCCCGACGAGGCCCGGACGTTCGGTATGGAAGCTTTGTTCCGGCAGGTCGGCATTTACTCCAGCGTCGGCCAACTCTACGAACCGGTCGATATGGACACGCTTCTTTACTATAAAGAAGCGAAGAATGGACAGATTCTTGAAGAAGGCATTACCGAAGCAGGATCGATGTGCTCGTTCATCTCGGCGGGCACTGCTTATGCCAATCATGGCATTAACACCATCCCCTTCTTCATCTATTACTCGATGTTCGGGTTCCAAAGGATCGGCGATCTGATCTGGGCGGCAGCCGACATGCGCTGTCGCGGATTTCTGGTTGGCGGCACAGCGGGCCGAACGACTCTGGCCGGGGAAGGTTTACAGCATCAGGACGGTCACAGTCACGTGCTGGCGCTTCCGGTACCGAATCTGATGGCCTACGACCCGGCATTCGCCTACGAGATTGCCATCATCATTCAGGATGGCATCAAGCGAATGTACGTTGATGGCGAATCGATCTTCTATTACTTGACGGTGACGAACGAACCGCTTCCGATGCCCGAAATGCCCAACCAACCGGGAATTCGCGAAGGCATTCTGAAGGGGCTGTACCGATACCGCACCTCGGAAAAGAAAGATGCAAAGCTGCGCGCTCAGATTTTCGGCAGCGGCACCATCATGTACGAAGTGTTGAAAGCGCAGGAAATTCTCGAAAAGAACTATGGCGTAGCCGCGGACGTCTGGAGCGTAACCAGCTACAAGGAACTCTATCGCGACGCCAACGACTGCGTGCGATGGAACATGCTGCATCCAAAGGAAACTCCTAGAGTTCCCTACGTCACGCAAGCTCTGCAAGGGGCGCAGGGGCCGTTCATTGCCGCTTCGGATTACATGAAAGTGTTGCCAGAGAGCATTTCGCAATGGGTACCAGGGAAACTCCTTTCGCTTGGCACGGATGGCTTCGGGCGTAGCGAGAATCGCGCTGCGCTTCGAGACTTCTTCGAAGTCGACGCAAAACACATCGTGCTCGGAACATTGACCGCGCTCGCCCGCGAGAGCCAGGTTGGACCCGACGTGCTCGAGAAAGCCATTCGCGATCTCGGCATCAATCCAGAGAAACTGAACCCAGCGATCAGCTGAGCAAGGAAGAAGAAAGAGAAAGAATGGCAACGGAATTCAAACTGCCCGAACTCGGGGAAAACATCGATAGCGGCGACCTGGTGCGCCTGATGATCAGCCCCGGTGCGAGCATCGCCGAGGGTCAGGCAGTCATGGAACTGGAGACGGACAAGGCGGTGATCGAAGTGCCGTCTTCGGTCAGCGGAACAGTCGGAGAAGTTCGCGTCAAGGAAGGTGACAAACTTCGCGTCGGGCAGGTGATTTTCACTGTAGAAAACGGCGCAGGCGCAGCCGCCACGAAGAAGTCCGAAGCAACCACCCCGCCGCAACCAAAAGCGGCGCAACCCGCAGCACAGCCGCGGCCCGAACCGCCTCCGCCGACATCGGCGGTTGCTCCCCGGATTGAAGCTTCCGCCGCGGCTTCGGTATCTGCGGCTCCTGCGCCGCAAGCTTCCGGCACCAGCCAATTCAAACTTCAGGAACTTGGGGAGAATATTTCTTCGGGAGATCTGGTTCGACTTCTGATCTCTCCCGGCGATCGTGTCGCAGAAGGCCAGCCGGTCCTGGAACTGGAGACCGACAAAGCGGTGGTCGAAGTTCCATCGACCGTAAGTGGTGTGGTGCGCGAAGTAAATGTCAAAGAAGGCGAGAAAATCACAGTCGGGCAAGTCATTTTCACGCTCGAAAGTGGTCCCGCGTCTCCTGCCGCGCCTCCGAAGCGGCACGCACCGGTCGAACACATTTCCGGACAGCAAGCGGCCCGGCTTTCATTCCAGATGGCGATGCAGGCGGAGGGCAAGACCGAACAGGAGGCTTTACCTCCCGATCACCCATCTTCCACTCTTCCTTCATTCACAATGCCCGTTCAGCTCGGCAAGGTTGCGGGCACGGAACATCGTGATCCGGTTCCAGCTGCCCCCAGCGTTCGCAGGCTGGCCCGCGAAATCGGAGTGGACATCCACAGCGTGCAAGGCAGCGGGCCGGGCGGTCGCATCAGCGATGATGACGTGAAGCTGCACGCCAAAAGCATGCTGGCCGCAGCAGCGGTCGCCGCCCAGACTCCTGCCGTCGGCTTCGTCGAGCCCGAGCTTCCCGATTTCTCAAAGTGGGGCAAGATCGAGCGCGTCTCGATGCGCGGAGTGCGGCGGAGGACGGCCGAGCATCTCCGGCAGGCGTGGAATACAATCCCGCACGTCACCCAGCAGGATCGTTCCGACATCACGGAACTCGAGCAACTGCGCGCCAAATTTGCACCGCGCGCGGAAGAAGCGGGCGGCAAGATGACCGTCACCGCGATTGCCCTCAAGGTAGTCGCGTCGGCTCTGAAAGTTTTTCCCCAGTTCAATGCGTCGATTGACATGGGAAAAGAGGAAATTGTCTACAAGCAGTACATCAACATCGGGGTTGCAGTGGACACCGACCGCGGTTTGCTGGTCCCGGTCATTCGCGATGTGGACAAGAAGAACATCGTGGAACTGGCTGCCGAACTCACGCAGATCTCGAAGAAGGCCAAAGACAAGAAGCTGACACCCGAAGAAATGTCGGGCGGCACGTTTACGATCACGAATCTCGGTGGAATCGGCGGCACCGGATTTTCGCCGATTGTGAATCATCCCGAGGTTGCGATTCTCGGCCTTTCGCGTTCGCGGATGGAGCCCGAATGGGTCAACAACAAATTTGAGCCGCGCTTGATTCTGCCGCTCTCGCTCTCGTACGATCACCGGTTGATTGATGGCGCCGACGCCGCGCGTTTCCTGCGCTGGATCGCGGAAGCCTTCGAGCAACCATTCCTGCTGTCCGTCCAAGGATAAGAAAACGACAATGTCGAACACACCGAACTTACGCGTCGCCGTAATCGGCGGCGGACCGGGCGGATATGCCGCCGCATTCCTCGCCGCCGACCTGGGCATGAAGGTCACTATGATCGATCCGGAAGTGAACCCGGGCGGCGTGTGCCTTTATCGTGGCTGCATTCCATCTAAAGCCCTGTTGCATGTTGCCAAACTGCTCGAAGAAGCTCAGCAAGCGAAGAACTGGGGCGTTGAATTCGGCGAACCCAAAGTCGATCTCAACAAACTTCGCAGCTGGAAAGAGAGCGTCGTGAAAAAGCTCACCGGCGGCCTCGGACAATTGTCGAAGCAACGCTCCGTTCAGTTCGTTTCGGGCAAGGCCGGATTCGTGAATTCCACCACGCTGAAAGTGACCAAAACTGGCGGCGGCGAAGAGAATCTGACGTTTGACCGCATCATCATAGCGACCGGATCGCGTCCTAGCGTCGTTCCGAGTCTTAAGCTTGACAGCGCGCGCATGATGGACTCCACCAGCGCGCTTGATCTCCCAGATATTCCAAAGTCTCTGCTCGTGATCGGCGGTGGCTACATCGGACTGGAACTCGGCTCGGTCTATGCCACCCTCGGCACGAAAGTGACTTGCGTCGAAATGTTGTCTGGACTGCTGCCCGGTGCAGATCGCGATCTGGTGTTGCCACTTCACAAGCGCCTGGAAAAGCTCTTCACCTCAATTTTGCTCAACACCACCGTGAAGTCTCTCAAAGAAGAGAAGAACGGCATCCGTGTGGTCTTCGACGGTGCCGACGTCAAAGAAAAGGAGCAGGTCTTCGACCGCGTGTTGATGTCGGTCGGGCGCCGTCCGAACTCCGAAATTCCCGGTCTCGACAAGACGCAAGTGAAAGTAAACGCCAAGGGCTTCCTCGAAATCAATGGCCAGCGCCAGACCGCTGATCCATCGATCTATGCGATCGGAGATGTTGCCGGAGAACCAATGCTGGCTCACAAAGCAATGCACGAGGGCCGCACCGCGGTTGAAGCTATCGCCGGACATAAAGTCGCTTTCGAGCCGAACGCGATCCCTGCGGTAGTCTTTACTGATCCTGAAATTGCCTGGGCCGGTCTCACTGAAACCCAAGCCAAAGAGCAGGGGCGCGCCATCAGCGTCGCCAAGTTTCCATGGGCGGCGTCGGGACGCGCAATCACGCTCGATCGTCCCGAGGGTCTCACCAAACTTCTTGTTGATCCCAAGACAGAACGCGTGCTGGGCGTCGGCATCGTGGGCCCGGGCGCCGGCGAGTTGATTGCCGAAGGCGTGCTGGCCATCGAAATGTGCGCGCTTGCCGCCGATGTCGGCATGACCATTCACCCCCATCCCACTCTCTCCGAAACGATGATGGAGTCGGCGGAAGTGTTTTATGGTCAGGCAACGGACATTTATCGTCCGAAGAAAGCGTAGAGCGATTCGCTGTTCTGATATGGCTCGGTGCGGACCTGGCAGGCAGCGGATCAGGAAGCGCCTCAATTAAGTCAGGGCATCTCGAAAGCTGTGCCCTGACACGAATCCGACACTCTCGCAAACCTCAAACCCAGGCCGTTCATTCCGGAGTTGCCTCATGAAAAAGTTGGTGCTTCTGGTTTTCATTTTCCTGCTTTCCTTGAGCACTCTGCCGGCTCAGTCGGTCGGGCGCCTCTTGAAGGGTGGGGCCCCCGCTCCCGAACCGGCGCCGGCACAAGGGGACTCTCTGGGCCGCGACACTCCTTCGGGAACTGTCTTTGGATTTCTACAGGTGGCGCAGTCGGGCAACTACAAAGCCGCGGCGGACTACCTGCAAGTGAGCGGAGCTCGGCGCCAGTCGCAGGGCGCTGATCTGGCGAGCAAGTTGAAGGTGCTGATGGATCGTGCATATGTCGGCAGCCTGCGGCATATCAGCCAGCGGCCTGACGGCAGCCCTGAAAGCGGAGATTCGGAAACGCAGACGATCGGCGCATTTGTCAGCAATGGAGAAGCGGACGTCCCGGTGGTACTGGTGCGCGTCAGCGATCCCAGCGCGGGAAAAATCTGGCTGTTTTCTTACCAGACTCTTAGCAAGGTTCCTGAACTCTACGACAACCTGCAAGTACATCAGATCGAGAACAAGCTTCCGCCATCCTTAGTAAAACTTTTTCTAGGAATGCCGTTATGGCAATGGCTGGCACTCCTGGTGACAATCCCGATCGCAGCGGCCATCGGATGGGCGGTCGTGATGACCCTCGCGATCCCGCGCACCCTCTGGTTGAAGTACAGGAACCGGCCCAACCTTCATTCCTACGGTCGAGTTTCCGGCCCGCTGCTGCTCTTCTTTGGCGCGCTCGCCCACATGGTTCTCGCCTCCTATCTCGGACTCCCTCTGTTGCCTCGTATTTATTACTTCCGCACCACCTGGGTCGCGGTTGAGATCGGATTTTTCTGGGTTCTGATGCGCATGACCGGAATCACCATGCAGCGCTTGCGCGGGCATGCGATTGGCGCCGGACGGATCGGCACCGGGTCGCTGATGGTGCTCGGAGAGCGCCTGCTGAAAGTCGCGATCTTCGCCGCTGCGGTGCTCGCGATTCTCGGGACTTTCGGATTCAACCTCACCACCGTGCTCGCCGGACTTGGTATCGGCGGCTTGGCAATTGCATTCGCCGCGCAGAAGACACTGGAGAACTTATTTGGCGGGGTCTCGGTGCTCGCGGATGAAGTCATCCGAGTAGGAGACACCTGCCGCTTCGGAGACCGCGTGGGTACGATCGAGGACATTAGCCTGCGCTCGACTCGCATCCGCACGACCGAGCGCACCGAGCTTTCGATTCCGAATGGCGCCCTGGCGTCAATGAACGTCGAGAACCTGACACGCCGCGATAAGATTCTCTTCAATCCAGCGCTAGGGCTGCGGAATGAAACATCCGCCGACCAGTTACGCTATTTGCTGGCCGAGGTGCGGCGCATGTTATACGAGCACCCCAAGGTCGAAAGCGACAACGCGCGTATCCGCTTTGCGGGTTTCGAAAACAGCGCTCTCAGCCTGGAGATTTTCAGCTATGTGTTGACATCGGACTTCGCGGAATTTACGGCGATCCGCGAGGATCTCCTGCTTCGCATTATGGACATCGTACGAAAGTCCGGCAGCGACTTCGCGTTCCCGTCGCGCACGATTTACATGACCCAGGACGCGGGCGTGGATAAAGAAAAGGCCTCAATCGCGGAGCTGCAGGTACAGCACTGGCGCGACCAGCGGCAATTGCCCTTCCCCGATTTCGCGCCGGAGGACAAGTCCGCATTTCGCGGCTTAATTGCTTATCCCGAGCCCGAATCTGCTATTGGAACGAACTCACGTTGAGCAAGGAAACAGGGCTTACGGCTCAGGATCCTTCGTCGATATTTTGCAAGGTAAGCCGTCTGCTGCTTACCTGCGTAACTTGCGGCTAAGAGGCGCGGTTTTTAGCATTGAGAGCTATGCCCCATGCCTTGCTCTTGTCGCCGGATGACCAGGCGGTTAGCGCCATAACTGGCGTCCTTGAAGAGATGTCGGTGACCTTTGAGCGGCCTCTGGACGGGCCGTCTGCCGCCAAGAAACTCAATTCGCAGAGTTTCGATCTGGTGCTGGTGGACTGCGAAAATCTTCCGGCGGCAAAACTGATCTTTGATGTCTGCCGCCGTTCGCAACTCGGGACCAATCCAGTTCCTATCGCGATTGTCGACGGACGAGCCGGGCTGCCAACAGCTTTTCGTTTGGGCGCAGAGCTGATTCTAACCAAGCCAGTTGCCAAGGACCAGGCCAGGACGACGATTCGCACCGCAGTTGGCCGCGTCAAGAAAGACGAAGCTCCGCGGACGATTCAGCCTTTCGAAAGTGCTCCGGCAGAAATACCAGAGCCTCAAGTTGCCGAGAAGCAGCAGCCACTCGCGGCCGCCGCAGCAGCAGCGACCAGTTCATCCCCTGCCAGCGGCGCGGAGACTTCCGCGCCACTCCTCACTGCTTCCGCGCCGCCGCCACAGACACAAGCCGTTACAACCTCTCCCGAAGAAGTCGCTCCTGCGCCACGCGCTCGCAAACCGGAGCCGACGTTTTTCAACGACAGCATTTTAGAACCAGCGAAGCCCGCTTCACCCGCGAAAGTTGCTCCCGCGAAGGCGTCCGACGACCCAATACTCGCGGACCTCGAATCCGACGCGCCGACCCCGGTCTTTACGTCCTACAGCGAGCCCAAGAAGAAGGGCAATGCGTCCCTGGTGGCTCTTCTGGTGGTGATGCTGGCGGGTGGCGGGTTCTACGGAGCCTGGATGTATCAACCCGGGTTCCGAGAAATGGTCCAGCCCCAAATTGATCGGTTGATGCAAGCTGTTGGGACGCCGAGCGCGCCTCGCAACGTTTCCAAGCCTGCACAAACTCCAACGCCCGCGCCCGAGCAGGAGAAGGCTCCTGCAACGGAACCAGCGCCCGCATCCGCGACTCTGAGCCAAGATCCTGCAACCAGTTCCGTAGCGGCGAACACCCAGACTTCAGCTCCGGCATCATCTGATTCCACAACTACTCCTACCCCGCAAGCTGTCTCAGCGGCGGCTCCGGACACTGATAAGACACCGACTACTGCAGAAAGCAAGAAAAGCGTAGTCGCCGCTCTCCCATCCGAGACTGAATTGCCGGGAGAGAAAACCGCGGTAATTCTTTCTTCTCAGGGTGCTGAGAAACGTCTCATGCGTCATCAGCAACCGGTATATCCGGCAGAAGCGCGCAAGCAGCGGATCGAGGGGACCGTCGTGTTGAAGGCGGTAGTAAGTGACAGCGGCAAGGTCGATGGCGTACGGCTGGTGGAAGGAGATCCAACCTTGGCGGCGGCCGCAATCAACACAGTAAAACAATGGCACTACCGTCCGTACTTCCGGGACGGAAAAGCTCAGCCATTTCAAACCATCGTGCTGGTCGAATTCCAGCGTCCCTGAGCGGGAAAACCGTTTCGCCGTTGGGAAGACGACCATTGCGATTACCCACGTAACTTGCTGGTACCCATGACAGTACCTAGGATTTCTCATTATGGGTTACCAAGCACTTCTCTTCTGCCCCGACGAGAAACTGGCACGAGTCGTGACGCAGGTGTTCAGCGAACTCGACTTCAAGGTCGAGCCCGTTAACGAGCCATTCGCAGCCGTCAAGAAGTTGATGGCGCAACGCTACGACGCAATTGTCGTGGATTGTGAGAACGAGCCGAACGCGACTCTACTGTTCAAGAGCGCCCGGAATTCCGGCTCCAATCAAAGCTCGCTCGCGCTCGCGCTGGTTGAAGGGCAGTCCGGAGTCGCGAAGGCCTACCGCATCGGGGCGAACCTGGTTCTCACCAAACCGATCAATGTGGAGCAGGCGAAGGGAACGCTGCGCGTAGCCCGTGGGCTCCTGCGCAAGAATCTCGATGCTGCCGCGCCTGCTGCTACAACGCCGGCAAAAGCAGCAGAAGTTGTCACCAACTCCTTCAAGCCTGCCACTTCGATCATCGGAACGGTTCCCGCAGGGAGCGCTTACGAGCCCTCAGTATTCGAGTCGGCGCTGCCGGCCATGGCTGCTTCCACGGAAGCCAAAGCGAGTCCAATTGCCGCTGTCCCAGAAGTGAGAAAAACGGCATTCACCGAATCCTCCGCGCCCGCAAGCTCACAAGCTCACGTTGTGGAACCGGCGAGACCGGCGGTTGCCGAAACATTCAAGGCTCCCGCTTCAACATCCGCGAGTTCAGGGGGCGCCGCTTCTGCGCCTGCCCCCGCAAAGGAAATTTCGCCCGCGCCTGTCGAGAAGAAGGCTGTGATTGCGCCGGTCGAACGCGAGGAAGCGAGCTTTCCGACGTTCGGAGCGACAATTCCCGGCAGCAGCCCTTCTTTCGGAGCACTCCAGGATGAAGCCGACGAGGACTCTGGCAGCAACAAGAAAATCCTGATCGCCGCCGCCATCGTTCTGGTGGTTGGCGCACTTGCGTACTTTGGATTAAGCGGCGGAAAGACGAGCTCTGTTTCTCAACAACCGGCAACGGCTGCTGTTACGACGCCATCTGCTCCGGCGCCTGCGTCCGTCCCACCGGTCACCATCTCTGAGCCTCGAGGTTCGGTGAGTCAGCCAATCGCGCCTCAAAGCACAAAGCCATCCGCAAGCATCACGTCTTCACCCGTAACTTCCAGGGACGATGAGCCCGAGGTTGTGACGAAGAAAGCCGCGCCACCCATCGTGGTGAAATCGTACAACGTTGCGAAGAAGTCCCAAACGCAAGTAGACGATTCGGCGAGTCAGCTTCCCAGCCCGCTGGCCGTCGCATCTCCGAATGACAAGAACCTGAGTGGGCTGGTCGCCTCTGTCCCGACCGCTCTGCCCAAGGCCACTCTCGGCACCGTTAAGATTTCTCAGGGCGTTTCGCAGGGACTACTGATCAAGCGTGTGCAGCCACGGTACCCGCAGAACGCTCTCGCAATGCGCGTTCAGGGTTCGGTGCAGTTGCAGGCGACCATCAACAAAGAGGGCAATATTTCCAATCTCAAGACCATAAGCGGAGATGCGGTTCTCGCGCGCGCCGCGGCTGAGGCTGTCAAGCAATGGCGGTACAAGCCCTACTATCTGAACGGCGAGCCAGTCGATATTGAGACCCAGATTACAGTTAATTTCAAATTGCCGAACTAGTGAAGCTGTTGGTCCGCCGGACGGCGCTTCGGCCGTCCGGGATGAGCGCTGATGCTACGAAATTTGTAATAGAGACCGTGCAGGTCTTCACTGAGCAGGCGCACCACCTGCATGCAGCAATCACAGCGATCCCGAAGGAAACCCACAAAACTCTCGCGCGCAATAAAAGCGACCGTCGTATTGTCGGCGGCTTCTGCCGTAACCCGGTACTGCTCACCTGACATCGTTTCGCTAAGACCCAATATGGTCCCCGGTCCCGCAACCTCCAGAAGTTGAAGGCGGCGCTGCGCAGTGGGCAGTAGAACTCGAACCTGTCCTGACTCGACCACATAGACCCCATTTACGGGCGTGCCCTGCTGGAACAGCACAGCTCCCTTCGGAAAGATGCGGACTGACTTGATCCCGCGGAGGGCTTCCCACAGATCGATGCCGAGCTTCACCGGCGACGGATTTAAGGGTTTCGAGGACACCGGATCATTCTCTGTCAGGATTGATTATGCCCGTAACTGACGAGCGCTGCAGTGATTCCCGTCACAGATGGGTCGAAAACGGGAGGAAACACAGATGGTGCTGCGGAACGGGCAATAAGTGTATTTTACGCAGTCACTCGCGCGCCATCAACCCGGCGAACCGGAGGTTAGGTCGCCTATTGCCGCTCCAGGACCTCATCGATTGCCACCTTGCCCCCTTTTTCTACGGTGACAACCTTGTGGATGGGCTTGAATCCGGTCATCGTGACATCAACGACATAATTTCCCGGCCCTAACATGAACTCCGTCGGGGACAGCTTCTCGAGAATCCGTCCATTGACGGCGATCTGGCCGCCTTTGGGCTGCGTCCGAACGCTAACTGTGCCCATGCCAGCCACGTTGTCCCCACCGCCGCCGAACATCTTCTTCAATTTGCCCACACTGCGGATGTCGTCGGCGTTCCCCAAGGCGCGCAGGGTAGGCCCGAACTGAAAATTTTGACCCGGACCAAGGTCCGTGGTGCTGGTTTCGTCCAGAAACCCCTGTTTGCGAAGGAGCAGGGTGTGAGTACCCTTCTCGACCGCAAACTGGATTGGGGTCACGCGCCCGGTTCTCTTTCCGTCGAGAACGACTTCCGCTCCAGCCGGAGAACTGGTCACCACCAGCAGAGCATTTACCGCTGCCATGTGGATCGACACAGCGGCTTTACTGCCCGATGCAATATCGATCGTGCGAGCCTCTGTGGAATATCCCGACTTGCTGACGGTAATGGTGTGCTGTCCCGCACCCAATCCGCTCAAGCTGAAGGGCGTTACCCATGAGGGGTCCCCTCTGCCATCGAGCAAGATCTGCGCGCCCCCAGGGATCGAATCGATTTGCACCGAGCCCGGAACCTTTGCGACGGGAACCGGAACAGGAGCCCTCCTTCGGGGAGCAGGGCGCTTGTCAATCTGGCGTACCGTAACCTCAGGCTCCGGCTCGACTTCCTGCGGCACCGGCTCTCCCTGTGTCACAGGTGGTGCGGCAGAGGTCGGAACAGGTTGGCTTACCACGGGCTTCTTTTGCCGCGGAGCGGCGGTTGAATCGTCATCCTCAGACCGCACGTGAAAGTACACTGCAATCGCGACAATCAGGATGAGTCCTACTGCCCCCAGGATGGAATAAATCATCAACTGCGGTGGAACGGTCTTGATCTCCTTGATCGCCTTCTCGGCAACCTCTCGTGGCTGCACTTTGGGCTTTTC
>QIAJ01000237.1 GCA_003225495.1 Acidobacteriota bacterium | reverse complement strand
GGCCGACGTTCTGAAGCGGGTTGAAAAAATGGGTGATCTGTTCGAGCCCGTCCTGAAGTTGAAACAGAAGCTGCCGCAACTCGCTGGATTGGGCGCGGAGGTCGAAAAGAAAGAAGCAGCGGGAGTAGCACTGGCAGCGCAGGCGCAATCCCGGCCGCGAGCGAAGAAATTCAAAACTGCATCGCGAGCGCGACGAAAGGTATAATCCCGGCACATATTTGCAGCGGAGGCTCTTTCCGCCAATTGCCTGCCATGCCTCAACTCTATGTCGGGACCTCCGGATGGGCTTACCCGAGCTGGAAACCTGACTTCTATCCCGAGAAGCTCGCGCAAAAGAAGTTTCTGAATTTCTATGCGTCGAAGCTGAATGCGGTCGAGGTCAACTACACCTTCCGGCAACTGGTAAAAGAGACGACCGTACAGAACTGGATCGCAGACACTCCCCATCACTTTTGCTTCACCATCAAAGCCCATCAGGTGCTAACGCATATCAAACGATTGAAAGATCCGGAAGAATTTCTGAAGCGTTTTCTGGGAACCCTGGAAGGGCTAGAACGCGCCGGCCGCCTCGCCCCGATCCTTTTTCAGCTTCCTCCGAATTTTAAAGCTGATCAAGTCGTGCTGGCGGAGTTCCTGAAATGTTTGCCGCGTCCCGTGCGAGCGGCGTTCGAATTCCGCCATGACTCCTGGTTCACCGATGCAACCTGGGAGACACTGCGCGAGCGCAATGTCGCACTGTGTGTCGCCGAAACAGAGGAGCGCAATACTCCCGATGTGGTCACTGCCGACTACGCTTACTATCGCTACCGTAAGCCTAACTACACTTTTGAGGAACGCAAAATGATGGTGGATAGCATGCAGGAACATCTGGGATCAGGACGCGACGTGTTTGCTTACTTCAAGCACGAAGAGACGCCGCAGGGGGCGTTGTATGCGGTGGATGTGTTACAAGCCACCGTCCGTTAGTCGGATAGCAAACGCTTTTCTGAATCGTGTTAGCGGTCGAGCGGTTCGCTGCACGCGTGCATTACCGCTTTCGGGTCGACCTATCCTTCCATTTAAAAAGCCAACCCTCGATTTCGGCTGGGCATCTGATCGTCACTGATTTGAAGTCGAGTTGACTTCGCCCTGGAGTGCACCGTCTATGTCCCGCCATCTCATGCTCGTGATTTTCATGCTCGCGGCGGTATGCGCAGAAGCAGCATCCTCTCAGGAAACATCCACAAATGTTGGCGGGGACGTTCAAGCGCCAGATGGCGGATCGCCGGTTGCATTTGTCTATGTATCCAGCAGTCCCAGCGCCAATAATTACGAGATTGATGCTTTCGCAGCCGTCTCCAGCGGGAGGTTAACACCCGTAGCAGGTTCGCCTTTCGCTGCGGACGTGCAGGCCATGACTGTGAATGGAAAATATCTTTTTGGCACGAACGGCGTTGACATCCGGTCGTTCACCGTCGCGCCCGATGGCTCCCTCCAGCAGGTAGCTTCAATCAACGCCCAGCAGTTCAATGGATACAATTGCGGCGGCCCAATTAAATTGTTCCTCGACCGTTCCGGCACGACGCTGTATGACGTGGATTTTTATGGCAACATCTGCGCTAACAATACATACCAGTCTTTTGGAGTGAATGGTTCTACGGGCGAACTGACTTATCTGGAGGCCAGCAGTCCGAGTACGCAATTCGGAGTGCCGCTCAGCTTCATCGGAAACAATATGTATGGATACGGATCGAATTGTTATCACTTCAGCGCATTGATTTATGGATTCCAGCGCAAGAACGATGGGACGCTGATTAGTTTGACTACTAATCCGGCAACTCCCGTCGCGAAGCCGGGAGATTTTTACTGTACTTCGCTGTCGGCTGCCGATCGAACGAATCACGTGGCGATCGCCGTCCAGCAACTCGACGGACAATCATGGCAACCGGACGGCCTCCCGCAGCTGGCAACATACACCGCGGACGCGTCTGGAAACCTGACCACCAAGAGCACCTATCTGAACATGCCGAAGCAATCGGTCAGCTATCCAACCGATATTGAAATGTCTCCGTCGGGCAGGCTGCTCGCGGTCGCGGGAACAGCGGGGCTGCAAGTATTCCACTTTCATGGGAGCAATCCGATCACGCACTACACCGGACTCCTCACCAGAAATCCGGTTGATCAATTGTCGTGGGACAATCACAATCACCTGTACGCCATAAGCCGGTCCACGGGCAAACTCTTCGTGTTTACGATTACTCCGACCACGTTCAAACAAGCCCCTGGTTCGCCGTACGCGATCACCAATCCGCAAAGCACTACGGTCCAGCCCAAGATGTAGCTTGCGGCGATCCGTGGCATTGGGAGTGCGGAATATCTAATTAAGAACGTTCAAGGTCCTGTATAGCTTGCGCTACGTTCTCTGGTCTGCCGAGATCGCGCCAACTGTACTCATCCGCTCGGAACGCGAGGATTCGCTCCCCCTGAGCAGCCAGACGCAGATACGTAGAGATGATCGAGAATGTGCCAGCTTCGGTGATTATGTCCAAGAGACGCGGCGAAATGACGTGGATGCCGGAAAAGGCCAGTGCCCTGGTACGCTCGGAAGAGCGAACGAGCTCTGGGTTTCCGTCCCTTCCGGCTCGACGTCCACAGAGCTGATTGTGGTCGCCGAACAGTAGGTACCGGGATGTTTCCCGATCCTGTACCGCCAGCGTCGCGAGCGCCTGATGTTCGCCGTGAAATTTCACCATGCGGCCGAGATCGATTGTGCTGATGACGTCAACGTTGTGCAAAATGAATGGCTGCTCTGCCGAATTGTAATCTTTCAGAAAGAACCACCCAGCTTTCTTCAGCCCGCCGCCGGTATCGAGCAACTCATCCTCACGCGATATTTCGATCCGCATGCCAAAGCTGTTATTCGCTTTCAGAAAATCAACGACCATGTCAGCGAAGTGATGCACGTTGACAATGACTTCGCGAATTCCGAAATCGCGCAGGCGAGTGAGAGTGGTTTCCAGCATCGTTCGTCCGGCGACTTCCACCAGCGCTTTCGGGCGATCGTCGGTTAGTGGACGCAGTCGGGTGCCGAGGCCGGCGGCGAGGATCATCGCCTTCATTGAGCGGCCTTCTCCATCGCCATTCTTTCCAACTCCCGATGCTGCAGCACGACTTCCACTCCGCTACGCCCCTGGAGATGTCGCGCAAGCTGCTCAGCCAGAAACACGGATCGATGTTGGCCTCCTGTGCAACCGAAAGAGACCATCAGATTCTTGAAGCCGCGGCGCTGGTAGCTGCTGACACTCGCATCCACCAGCGACGTGACGCTCGAGACAAACTGGTGAACGCTGTCCTGCTGATTGAGGTAATCGATGACCGGAGCGTCTCTACCAGTAAGCGACTTAAACTGCTCTTCGCCGCCGGGATTCGGCAGGCTGCGACCGTCGAAGATAAAGCCACCGCCATTTCCGGTTTCATCTTTGGGAAGGCCACGGTGAAAAGAAAAACTGAAAATACGGATCGTGAGAAGCTCTCCGCTGGACGCAACCGTCTGTAGTTTCTCGGAGGCGAGCATGCTATTGAATGCATCGAGAAGAGTGGGCAGAGCAATTGGCAGGCTGACGTTATGCAAAAGCCAACGAACATTTTTCAGCGCATAAGGGACGCTTTGCAGAAAATGCACCTTGCGTTCGTAGAATCCGCGAAAACCGTAGGCGCCGAGTGCCTGCATGATGCGGATATAGACGTAGGCATAGTAATGCTGCATGAATGCTTCGCGATCGAGCGGGATAGATCGGGCTAATGTCTCGAGATAATGATCGAGGAGATGCTGGCGCAGCTCCGGCGTCAGGTCGGCCTTGGCGTCATACAGTAGCGACGCGATGTCATATTGCAGGGCGCCTTTGCGGCCCCCTTGGTAGTCCAGGAAGAACGGCTCGCCGTCTCGGAGCATGATGTTGCGGGATTGGAAATCGCGATACAGAAAGTAATCGCGGGGCGCGCTTAGCAGGAACTTGGTCAGGCGTCCGAAGTCATCTTCCAGTGCCTGTTCGTTGAAGGCAATTCCCGCGAGCCGCAGAAAGTAGTACTTGAAATAGTTCAAGTCCCAGGAAATTGACTGGCGGTCGAAGCTGTCGCGCGGATAGCACACTTTGTAGTTGAGATCGTGACCCGCCTCGACTTGAAAGCGGGGCAGTACTGCCACAGCTTTTCGATAGGCTTCCACGGCCTGCGGCGAGATGCTGTCTCCTGTCCTGTTCTTCGAAAGAAAGTCAAAGAGCGTGACGTCGCCCAGATCCTCCTCGATGTAGGCGCCCTGTTCCAGGTCTTGTTCGTAAATTTCCGGTACGGGCAGCCCGTGCTTGCGAAAGTGGCGCGAGAATTCCACAAAAGCTACGTTCTCTTCGCGAACGTCGTAAAGAATTCCGATCGCGCCGGCCTTTTCATTCCCCAAGCGAACGATCTTTCGGCCGGATCCTCCAAGTTGCCCCTGCAAAGGCTGCACCCGCTCAGCAGGCGAGTGGAAGTGGCGCTCAAAGAGCTGTTTGAGGATGTCCATGAAGGTGATTCGTTGCGTGGGCTCTCGACAAAGATAACATTGCCGGCGGACTGCCCCTGAAACCTTCCATTTGACAAGGCGATATTATGGATTTATGCTAGGCGAACAAAAGGCGAATATCGACAGATACTTATGTCTTCTCTTCCGCTCCTTCCCGAATTCGCGCCCCGACCGCGACTTGTGGGAATAGCACGGATTGCGGCCGAAGCCGAATCGCTCCGCGAAGGGCACAACGTGGAGTATTTCACGCTCGGCATCCGTTCTCTGTTAAGTCGCGTGGTGAGCTAACGCAATTTGCCATTTCACTGGGCGATCAATCCTTATCGGGGATGCGAGTTCGCCTGCAAATACTGCTACGCCCGCTACACGCACGAATTCATGGAGCTCCGCGATGGCGTCGACTTCGAGCGGAAGATCTTCGTCAAGCAGCATGCAGCAGACTTGCTTCGTCAGGAACTTCGACGTGTGAAGTCTGGCGAAAGTATTGCGATCGGAACGGCGACCGATCCTTACCAGCCGGCGGAACGCCGATTTGAAGTAACGCTCGCGATCCTGGAAGAGCTGGCGCGTCATTCGGGGCTCGAAATCGGAATTGTGACCAAATCGAACATGGTTGTGCGGGACGTTGAGGTTTTGCGCCGCGTCGCCGAACACAATCAGCTTTACGTCAATCTGACCGTCACCACCGTCGATACCGAACTGGCGCGCATCCTGGAGCCGCGCGCGCCCCGTCCGGACTTGCGGCTGGAAGCAGTTCGCCAGTTGAATCTTGCAGGAATAAATGCGGGCGTTATCTGTGCGCCTGTGCTACCGGAGATCACCGACCGGCCGCGGGATCTCGAAGCTCTAGTCAAAGCTGCGGGCGAGGCTGACGCGAGGTACATCTATGCAAACCCGCTGTTCTTGAAACCTTGTTCGGCGGCGGTGTTTCTGCCATTTCTGGAAGAGCACTTCCCTTCTCTGGTCGAACTCTATCGAAAACGCTACACGGATCGGGCGTTCTTACCGAAGGGATATTCGGAGCGGCTATCGCGGTTGATGGCGAATCTGCGCCAGCGCTATGGAATTGGCGGAGAGCATGGCGGGAGAAATCGCAGGGCGCTCGCGTCGCAGGCTGAACAGCAACTGGATTTGTTTTGAGCTTCTCTGACGTTAGGTTAGCTACGGGCATTGTAAAGGGCCAGTTTCGCGGAATGCTCCTGCCTTTATCCTCTACCCTATAATGGTCACTTCCCATGGCCACTGTACCGCCACCGCCCCGGCCCGATGCCGGACTGAAAGTTGAAGCGCACCGCTTCTGGCGGCGCGTCAGTGAAGGGATGGAACTCAGCCAGCTCTGGTCACAGTTTGAAAAAGATGCGCGGTCGGGCTATCGATTCTATTCCGCCGATCTTACTGAGCAAGCGGAGCCACAATCTTGGCTGAAACGGTCCTGGGACACGACCAAGAAGCTTTTCTGGGCAATCCTTGAAAAGCTCAGCCCGGCGCGCCGTGTGCTGCTACTGGTCGCTCTGATCCTGCTGTTCTCTCCGACAGGCGGCTTCACCTACGGAAACAAGGCTGGTGAGGTTCACGTCGTCGAATTCGACTTTCGTTTCTGGGGCGGGCTGTTGCTGCTGGCACTGCTGCTGCTGGAATTGGCCGACCGCGTGGTGATGAAGCGCGATCTAGAAATTGCCAAGGACATTCAGACATGGCTGCTCCCGGGCGCTCCGCTGCAGCTTCCGGGATACCAGATTGCTTACGCTACGCGTCCGGCAAATACAGTGGCGGGCGACTATTACGATGTCATCCTGCGTCCGGGTGCGATCCCTTCGGAAGATCGGGTTCTATTCGTGGTCGCTGACGTCGCGGGTAAAAGCATTCCGGCGGCGATGCTGATGGCGACATTTCAGGCGAGTCTCCGTACGCTTTCAAGCAGTCGTATGTCGTTGGCGGAGCTGGTCGTGGGATTGAATCACTATGCCTGCACCAACAGCCAGGGCGGAGTGCGTTTTACGACTGCATTCCTTGCGGAAATCGATCCCGTGACGGGGAATGTCGTTTACGTTAATGCCGGACATAACGCACCGATTCTGCGGAACCGTTCCGGTGGAATCGAGAGGCTTGATACGGGGGGAATCCCGCTTGGAATTTTGCAGGAGGCGGTCCACCAGACAGGCTCGACTCAACTAAACGCGGACGAGTGGCTGGTCATCTTTACTGATGGGGTAGTGGAAGCAGTGAACCCAGGGGGCGAAGAATACGAGGAGCCGCGGCTGATCCGATTGATCGATGGGGCCGGGATCAGCACGCCGCCAGAACTTCTACGGCGCCTGCTGGCTGACCTCGATGCTTACGTAGGCAACACGCCGCAGCATGACGATATGACGTGTTTGCTGCTGAAACGAGCCTAAACTTTTAACCGCGGAGTACGCAGAGCACGCAGAGAATATTTAGAGATGGAACAAGGTCTGCGAACTCAGCGGTTAAATGATTCTCGCTTTACGATCCCGGCATCAACTCGCGATACATTCGATGAAATGCATGCACGCCCTTTTCCTGCTTCACGCTATAGCGTCCGCTGTGATAGCTCCTTGAATGTAGGTTTTTCTGCACGATTTCGCAGATTGCGAGGTCTTCGATCTGCACCTGGTCGCTGAAATTAACGGATTTGCGGGCGGCTTCGCTGCCGAGGTCTTCTTCCGGCAAATACCAGTCGAAGATCGCCAATGTGCGCTCGGGCTCTAGCGGAAGGATGATGTTGATTGACACGTTGTCGGGATAGCAGTTGAGCATCCAGTTGGGAAAGACCCAGAAATAGTCAGCGGTCAGACTTTCGCCGGCTTGCTGGTAGCGTCGCGGAGTTGCATCGCCGGATTGAGCGCCCCGGATCGGGCTCCACTGACGCACATGTTGCCGATAAGCTTCGACGGTGTACGAGTTGTAGTTAAGCTCGCGATTCAACGCCGGGTGAACACTCGGCAAGTGGTAGCCTTCGAGATAATTGTCGACGTAGGTTTTCCAGTTGCATTTCATGTCGTAGGTTCGGCGCTCGGAAAACTTCATGCGGCGGAAGTCGAACTTCTCAGCTTGCGCAGGCAGCTCTCCCAAAAATTCCGCCAGGGGCGCGGCGCCAGGATCCAAGTTCACGAATACCATGTTGAACCACTCTTCCACCTGAAGCGGAGCGAGGCCGTGTTCCCTGGGATCAAAATGCTCGACTCCGTCAAACTCCGGCGTTACCAGCAGAGCTCCATCGAGGCGATAAGTCCATCCGTGATATCCGCATCGAAAGAGCTTACGGTTTCCACAACCCGTGGCCGGATTGCCGGCACGATGGCGACAGACATTGTAGAAAGCGCGCAAGATTCCGTCGTCGCCTCGAACCACTAGCAGCGGCTCGCCCACCAGGTCGAAGGTGAAGTAATCACCCGCAGTCCTGACTTGGTGAGCATGCCCCACCAACTGCCAGGTGCTGGAGAAAATGCGATCCTTTTCTTCATCGAAAATTTCTTTTGTGAAGTAGCGCGGAGCGGCGAGCGTGGAGGCGCGCGCTATGTCGCGGTCCGGATCCATTTGCAGGTTCGCCATAAGGGGATCTCAAAAAACCTACCATTCTAGCGCGCACATTGTATGGGCCGCGCCGGGGTTGCTCTTCGGAAACTGCTCTCTACGCTACCATCTCGCGGGGAATCTTTTGAGCGCTCGCTACAAACTGAGGGGTGGCTTCCCCGAGTGCCACAGATTGTCACTACCCGACCGAAAAGGTCAGATCGGGGAAGTGCGGGGTGGTCACATTTATCCCCATATAAGAAACCTATGCCAATGAAAGGAGTTAGTGCAGTCGAGGCTCCTCCCTCCGTTACTTTCGCGCTGGCATACAGAGTGCTGTAGTACCAACTGAGTTCTTATTCAGCTATCAGTCAAACGGAGACGAGGCCTAGAGAATGCGGAAACAGAAGGGTTTTTCACTAATCGAATTGCTGATCGTCGTGGCGATCATTTTGATCATCGCCGCCATCGCGATTCCAAACTTGCTGCGTGCGCGTATCGCAGCCAATGAGTCATCGGCCGTCAGCGGTGTTCGCACCGTGAATACGGCGGAAGTTTCTTACTTTTCAGCCTACCCCACGGTCGGCTACTCAGGAACCCTGCTCGCACTGGGTGACGGCGGCGCCTGCCCGGCTCCTCCGACGCAAGCCACCTCTTGCTTGATCGACAACGTGCTCGCCAGCAATGGACAGCCCGCCAACAGCGGCAAGAGCGGCTACAGCTTCACATACCTGGTCAGCACCACCAACGGTCTGAACACCGGCTACGCGATCAATGCGAACCCGATCACCAATAACCAGACCGGTGTGCGCTCGTTCTGCTCGGTTTCGGATAGCGTCATTCGCTACATCCCGAGCGGCGGCGGCCTGGCTTGCACGAACGCCATTGCGCCACTGCTGTAAGCGCTTTAAGGTTGGCAACACACCCGGGGGAGGGTGCGAAGCCAGGGGGCATCGGACATCCGATGCCCCTTTGTTTTTTTGTTTCCAAGCGCTGCAGAACATTACGCTAAGGGACTTCCAGCATCGGGGATAAGCGATCCATCAATTGACAAAATTTGTCACGATTGATTTGCGAGAACCGTCATACCTGGGGTTACAGAGATCGGCTGGGTAGTGACTACGGTGCCAGGCGACCTTGAAAACGTGTGATTTATGCGGGCGAAACTGGTGATTTTAGTTACTTTCCGTTGTGGTACGTAGAGTGCGATATCGATGGCAGGGTTCGACTTATCAACCCAATCGGCGACGAGGAGACTACGGAAATGCGGAAACAGAAGGGTTTTTCACTAATCGAATTGCTGATCGTCGTGGCGATCATTTTGATCATCGCCGCCATCGCGATTCCAAACTTGCTGCGTGCGCGTATCGCAGCCAATGAGTCATCGGCCGTCAGCGGTGTTCGCACCGTGAATACGGCGGAAGTTTCTTACTTTTCAGCCTACCCCACGGTCGGCTACTCAGGAACCCTGCTCGCACTGGGTGACGGCGGCGCCTGCCCGGCTCCTCCGACGCAAGCCACCTCTTGCTTGATCGACAACGTGCTCGCCAGCAATGGACAGCCCGCCAACAGCGGCAAGAGCGGCTACAGCTTCACATACCTGGTCAGCACCACCAACGGTCTGAACACCGGCTACGCGATCAATGCGAACCCGATCACCAATAACCAGACCGGTGTGCGCTCGTTCTGCTCGGTTTCGGATAGCGTCATTCGCTACATCCCGAGCGGCGGCGGCCTGGCTTGCACGAACGCCATTGCGCCACTGCTGTAAGCGCTTTAAGGTTGGCAACACACCCGGGGGAGGGTGCGAAGCCAGGGGGCATCGGACATCCGATGCCCCTTTGTTTTTGCTGTCAATTAGCTCCATTAGTTCTTAGTCTCTGACACAATTTGTCGTCGCCAGTTCCTCAAACTGTCAAAACCGACCGGATCGTACAAACTTCGAGATGTTACTTCCGGAAGACGTGAAATTGAAAATGAACCGCTTATTGCCGATGGTCCAATGACTTCAGTCACTTTTTGATGTGGTCGCCGAAATGCCATAGTGATAGCGGGTTTCGGTCTATATCGACCACACAATCGGAGACGAGGAGACTACTAGAAATGCGGAAACAGAAGGGTTTTTCACTAATCGAATTGCTGATCGTCGTGGCGATCATTTTGATCATCGCTGCCATTGCGATTCCGAACTTGCTGCGTGCGCGTATCGCGGCCAATGAGTCATCGGCCGTCAGCGGTGTTCGCACCGTGAATACGGCGGAAGTTTCTTACAACTCGGCGTACCCGACGGTTGGCTACTCCGCTACCCTGCTCGCACTGGGTGACGGCGGCGCCTGCCCGGCTCCTCCGACGCAAGCCACCTCTTGCTTGATCGACAACGTGCTCGCCAGCAATGGACAGCCCGCCAACAGCGGCAAGAGCGGCTACCTCTACACCTACCTGGTTGCCACCACCAACGGTTTGAATACTGGTTACGCGGTGAACGCGAACCCGATCACTAACAACCAGACCGGCGTGCGCTCGTTCTGCTCGGTTGAGGACAGCGTTGTTCGCTACATCCCCAACGGCGGCGGACTGGCTTGCTCGAACGCCATCGCGCCACTGTTGTAATAACTTGACTCGGGCGAAATGCCCGGGACGATCATGCACACGGAGCTTCGGAGCAATCCGACGCTCCGTTTTTTTTTGCCCGGAATAATTGGACAGTTGGTGGCACAGGACTAACGCGAATTGTTAGTTCCCACCTTTCCACATGCATTTAATGGTGCACCTTCCAGTGTGTACCAGAACTGATTGTATTCATTCGCCTTACGGGCGAGCCGTCGGTACCTCGCGAGGGCCGGGTTGGCCCTTCGCTTGCGAGTACACAAGGGTAATTGGCACGCGAGGGGCACGCTGTGAGGCGCCTTTAATGCTTATGCGGAAGCGGGACGGATTTTCGTTAATCGAGTTGCTCATCGTAATCGCGATCATTCTATTGATCGCGGCGATCGCGATTCCGAACCTGCTTCGCGCCAGGATGGCCGCGAATGAATCATCGGCTGTGGCCTCGATCCGGTCGATCAGCATCGCGGAAACCGCCTATTACACGGCATTTCCGACGATCGGGTTTGCGCTCCAGATCCAGCATTTAGGCCGGACGTCTCCGTGCACGCCGGCTCCCACGACCGCTTGCCTGCTCGATGACAATCTGGCAAACGCTGTTCCCGGCAGTCCGGGACACAGCGGGTACCAGTTTCTCGCGACCGGAATCAGTATGGGTAGCGTGATCAACAGCGCATACGTGGCTGGGGGGACCCCGATCGTAGCGAGTTCAACGGGTACTCAGGACTTCTGTGCGGCGTCCGACGCGGTGATCCGCAGCAAACCTGCGATTGGCGGAGCGCCGGTCACTACGGTTGCGGGCTGCCAAGCGTATCCGGTTGCGCGCTAAACAAGTTTGGCCCTGTACCTGGGGGAGGGTACAAAGCCGAAAGAGGGCCCGGAAGAAATTCCGGGCTCTTTTCATTGGTTACCTTAGATAGTCGCTCCCGCCCACACCGGGGATCGAATCGATGGCCTGCATGGTTATAATTTTCTATCTCAATAAAGACTTCATCTGGCAATGCCTGCAATCGAAACGATAAAACTTGAGAAGACCTACGCCGTCGGCTTCTGGCGGAAGAAGCCGCGGACAGCGCTGCGTCCGCTGACTCTGACGGTGGAGGACGGCGAAGTGTTCGGCTTCCTTGGCCCGAACGGCGCCGGAAAGACCACCACACTGAAGCTGCTCATGGGCCTGGTATTCCCGACCAGTGGTAGCGCACGGATCCTGGGCATGGATATTGACGATCCGGTGGTCAAGGCACAGATCGGTTTTCTTCCCGAGCAACCGTACTTCTACGACTATCTGACTGCGAAAGAACTCTTGGAATACTATGCGCAGCTTTCGGGGGTGCCGGCGAAAGAGCGTTCCGGGCGGGTCGAAAAAATGCTGGCGCGCGTGGGGCTGACCGATGCGGCGCGAGTCCAGCTACGAAAATTTTCGAAGGGTATGCTGCAGCGGGTCGGACTGGCGCAAGCCATCCTGCACGATCCGAAGCTTGTTTTTCTCGACGAGCCCATGTCGGGACTGGATCCCATGGGGCGTCGCGAAGTCCGCGAACTAATTCAGCAATTACAACAGGAAGGCAAGACGGTTTTCTTTTCGACTCATATTCTCTCGGACGCGGAAGCGCTCTGCGATCGCGTGGCGGTAATTCACCAGGGAGAATTGCGCGGAGTGGGGGCAGTGGCGGAGCTTACTTCGCAAGTTGTCGGCAAGGTGGAGATTATTTTCGCCGGACAAATGGTGCCGGCGGCACTGTCAGGCCTCGGCGCGCAAGCGCACGTCAGCGGTGACGTGGTGAGTGCAGTGCTGTCGGAGGAGCATCAGGATGCGGCTCTCGAGATTCTCCGCCGCGAACAGCTGCGGCTTGTTTCCTTGACTCCGGTCCGCCGGTCGCTGGAAGAGTATTACGTGCAGAAGCTTCAACCCCCACAAGTCGGCAAGGGGGTGGGCGCATGAACTCACGAATTGCGCACATCGCGTTCAACACGTTTCGGGAGGCGGTCCGGGACCGCGTTTTATATAACCTGATTGCCTTCGCACTGCTGCTTTCGGGCGCAGCAAT
>QIAJ01000236.1 GCA_003225495.1 Acidobacteriota bacterium | reverse complement strand
GTGAAATGCAAAATCGAGGGGCGTGGACGGATCGAAGATGGGCTGGCCATTCATCTCCGGCTGCGTGATGTGATACGAAAATTGCTCGTGGACGAGAGTGTAAATAGTGTCCACTCCCGCCTTTAGGTCATGATGCTTGTAGGCCGCCGCGACGGTGCCGCTGACATACCCCTCGCGAAATCCTCGATCCTGAAAAACTTCAATCGGAGTGGAGAGCGGATTGGAAACTAATCCTGCTTGGACGTCGCGCATGCGGCCCTGCACGGTCGCCAGCACATTCGCGGAAAAAGTATGCTGGTAGGAGAACTGGCCTCCGAATTCCTCGTTACTGCGGTCCTGCCGCTGCCCATTTGCCTGCTGAATCAGTTCGTTCGGGACGAGCAATCCCGATCGATTAAATGTCACCGAAAGCCGCAGCCGGTCTTGCGGAGTCATATCGCGCTCGAAACTTCCACCCACTCCGGCCAGGGTTGCTGAATTCGTGAAGTTTGCAGTCACGGGCGGATCGAGGAAGCGGTCGGTATGCGCCGCCTGCATGCTTAATGCGAATACGTTGCGCCCATCGTAGTAACTGGTGCCGAGGTAGCCACTGGCAGTGGAAAAGCTGCCGCCCCCGAGTATGGCGGTACCGTGCAAGCCGCGCGCGGGATTACGGTCCGTTACGGTTTCGATGACGCCGCCAACTTTGCGTCCGAACTCGGCAGGAATTCCCGAGGTGTACACCTTGACCGATTGAACGTCCTGGAGATCATCAGCGGCGGAGAAAGCAGGCGAACGATTGTTCAGAATGGGCAAGCCGTCCACTACATACTGCGTGTCGTATTCAGCACCCCGTGGGTGCAGGACACCATTCGCCTCCAGCAGCCAGCCCGGCTGCGATTGCACCACGTCGATGGCCTGCCGTCCCGGAACGGTCGCATTCCAGTCGCGCAGTACTGCCTCGCCGAGTTGATAGGAAGTCCCTGTGTTGATGGTGTCGAGAAGAGTGTCGGAATCCTTAACGTTGACGGTTTGAGTGATCGAGGCGACCGCCAAAGCTGCCGAAAACTTGAATGGAAGCTCGGAACGGATCTCAATCAGCGCCGTGTATGGGGCGAATCCGGCTTGCTCCAAAGTCAGCTTGTAGCTGCCCATGGGCAGTCGCTTGGCTGTGTATTCTCCGGAAGGATTGGTCTCGAAACTCAACTCAAAGTGATTGGCCTGGCTGATGAGCGTCCCATGGACCGGCAACGCCGCGCCGGACGCATCGGCCACGTAGAGACGCAGTTCGCCGGAGCGATCCTGCCCAGACAAAAGCTGCGGCAAGGCGATCAAAAAGGCTGCAAGGACTCCAGCACTCAGGAAATTGGGCTTCACCTGTTTTTGTTAGATGCGGCGGGGATGCGCTCTCTGGCGGTTATTATATCTGGAATTGTGAACCCGCCGAGAGTGACCTCCGTACGTCGTTTTGGTCTTTCCCGCCAATGTTCTTGGTCGGCAAAGATGACGCAGGATCATCCGAACAAATAGAATGCTCGCCATTCGTAACTCCTACTCAAAATGACCGCGGACCGACCTTCGCGTTTCCCTCTAACCTCCGAACAGCGCCACGCCGTCAGCGCGAGCTTTCTCGGCTGGACCTTGGACGCCTTCGACTTCTTCGTGATTGTGTTCCTCGTGGATGTGCTGGCCGAACACTTTCACGTCTCACCCTCAAAAATTGTCTTTACCATGGCGCTGACGTTGGGGATGCGCCCGGTAGGTGCGGTCCTTTTCGGCCTGCTCGCAGACCGCTATGGGCGACGCACCCCGCTGATGGCCAATGTCGTGTTCTTTTCTGTCGTAGAGTTGCTCTGCGGATTTTCTCCCAACTACACCGTGTTTCTGATTCTTCGCACGATCTATGGAATCGGGATGGGTGGCGAGTGGGGAGTCGGCGCTTCACTGGCGATGGAAAGCGTGCCCGCGAAGTGGCGCGGCACGATTTCGGGAATCGTGCAGTCCGGCTATTCGTGCGGATACCTGCTGGCGGCGGTGGCGGCCAAACTCGTCCTCCCGCTCTGGGGATGGCGCGCGATGTTCTGGGCAGGGGGCCTTCCCGCACTGCTGGCTTTTTACATCCGATTTAAGGTGAAGGAGTCGGAGGTATGGAAGCAGCACCGGATGCCCGGGTTCCGCTCGATCGTCAGCACGGCCGCGGCGAATTGGAAGCTCTTCGTCTACATGGTCGGCATGATGAGCTGCATGCACTTCCTCTCCCATGGAACGCAGGATCTTTATCCGCATTTCCTCAAGTCGGTGCACGGATTCTCAACGTCGACTGTCGCCAACATCGCAATCCTCTACAACGTGGGTTCCCTACTGGGCGCTGTGATCTTCGGACAACTTTCCGAGCGTATCGGCCGGAGACGCTGTCTTATTACCGCCGCCCTGCTGTCGTTATGCGTGATCCCACTCTGGGCATTTGGGAACGGCTTGTGGACGCTGGCTCTAGGCGCGTTTCTGATGCAGGTTGGAGTGCAGGGAGCGTGGGGCATTATCCCGGCGCACTTGAACGAACTCTCGCCGGCGGCGGTGCGTGGGTTGATCCCGGGATTGGCTTACCAGTTGGGCATTCTGGTCGCCTCACCCGTCAACAGCATTGAATATGCACTACGGGATCACTTTGGATACGCCCGCGCGCTGGCAGGTTTCGAGGTTGCCAACATTATTCTCCTGACGATTGTGGTCGGTCTGGGGCCAGAGCGAAAAGGCCAGGAATTTTTGGCGGAAGTGGGAGTGAAGGATCGCGCTGGTCCTTGACATCCATCACCGGCCTTGACTGGCGCCAGGGCTCAAGTCAGCATGTGCGACGACTGCTCATGCTACGCCGCGTGCGGGTTCGCGGGCAGTGACCGCAATCACGCCGACGTGTGATATTTCGATTCCCGTTTCCGTCCCGGATTTACCGATGATAATCGTCCGAGTGCGGCCATCCGCGGAAATACTGCTAAAGTAGATTCAAATTGCGAGCGGGTGTTGCCGCCGCGACCTCCTAGTCTTAGAGAGCATCGCCCATGCGTATCGCAGTAGTAGGTTCCGGCTACGTAGGCTTGGTGACGGGAACGTGTTTCGCGGATATGGGACACGAAGTGTTGCTCGTCGACAATAACGATCAGAAGTTAGCTGAGCTCGGCTCCGGGGATGTTCCAATTCACGAGCGATTTTTGCCTGAACTGCTGGCGCGACATCGCGGCAAAAAAATCAAGTTTTCAAACGATCTTCAGGCGGCGGTGCGGGCTTGCGATGCCATTTTTATCGCAGTCGGCACCCCTGCCACCGACCGCGGCGATGCCGACCTGTCCTACGTGGAATCGGTGGCGCGGGAAATTGCCGGTGCGGTGGATAGCTACAAAATCGTAGTGGAGAAGAGCACGGTTCCCGTCTATACCAGCCAGTGGATTCGCACCGTGATTATCCGCAACGGGGCAAATCCCGCATCGTTTGATCTCGCGTCCAACCCCGAATTTTTGCGCGAAGGAACGGCGGTGACCGACTTTCTTTATCCCGACCGGATCGTGGTTGGAGTCGAGAGTGACCGTTGCGCGCAAGTTTTGCGTGAGATTTATGCGCCTCTCACCAGCGGAGATTACTACAGCCGCGCCGATGCCATCCCACGTCCGGACCGTGCCCAGATCCCGCCTCGACTCATTATCACCAGCACTCGCAGCGCGGAACTGATCAAGCATGCCTCCAATGCGTTTTTGGCGATGAAGATCTCGTTCATCAATGCGGTCGCTTCGATTTGTGAATCGGTGGGCGCCAATGTCCAGCAGGTGTGTGATGGGATTGGAAGCGATTCGCGCATCGGACCGCGGTTTCTGAATCCGGGAATCGGTTATGGCGGATCATGTTTTCCTAAAGACCTGATGGCCTTCCGGGCGGTCGCAAAAGAATGTGGTTATGACTTCCGATTGCTCGATGAAGTGATGCGCATCAATGAAGATCAGCGGCATCGATTCCTGAAGAAAGTGCGCAGTGTTCTCTGGACGCTCCGTGGCAAACGTTTGGGCGTTCTCGGACTGGCGTTCAAAGGCGGGACCGACGACATCCGCGAATCCCCTGCGATTTTGCTTGTGCAGGAACTCTTGCGCGAGGGCTGCCACATCTGCGCTCACGATCCCGCAGCCATGGACCGCGCGAAAGAAGTGCTGCCAGCCAGTGTGGAGTACACATCCGGCCCGTATGAGGCAGCCACCGGCGCCGATGCATTGCTGATCCTTACCGAGTGGGAGGAATTCGCTGGCCTCGAACTCGATCGACTGCGAAATCTGCTGAAGTATCCCATCGTGATCGACGGGCGGAACCTGTATGATCCTGCAGTCATGTCAGCGCACGGATTCTCGTACTATAGCGTTGGCCGTCCGGAAACACTGACGGAAGACTCAACCGCCGCGGTCCGGCCGGATAAAAGGCATATCTTCTGAACTCATGAATTCCGCACGCGCGCTGGTTACCGGGGGAGCAGGCTTTCTCGGTTCTCATCTTTGTGATGCTTTGCTCGGTGAAGGCTATGCGGTTGTAGCTGCGGACAACCTGCTCACCGGACGTCTCTCCAATCTCGAACATCTGCGCAACGAGTCGCGTTTCGAATTCCTGGAACAGGATGTTTGTGCTGCGATTCAGTGTGGCGCTGTGAACTATGTGTTTCATTTTGCCAGTCCAGCCAGCCCGGTGGACTACGCCGCGCACGGAATCGAAACACTCCGCGTCGGGTCCTTCGGCACATTTGAAGCCCTTGAAGTCGCGAAGAAGCATAGCGCCAGCTTCATGATGGCTTCGACGTCTGAATGTTATGGCGACCCGCTCGAACATCCGCAGAGAGAAACTTATTGGGGACACGTCAATCCGATTGGACCGCGCTCTGTGTACGATGAGGCCAAGCGATTCTCGGAGGCGGTCACTATGGCTTACCACCGCTATCACAAGGTCGATACCCGTATTCTTCGAATCTTCAATACTTATGGTCCGCGCATGCAGATCAACGATGGGCGCGTGATTCCGAATTTCATGTGGCAGGCGCTGCGTGGGCAGAATCTCACGGTGTACGGTGATGGCAGTCAGACGCGCAGTTTCTGCTATGTCAGCGATGAAGTTGACGGCATTGTTCGGCTTTCAAAGTCATCGGAACAGGAACCGGTTAACATTGGGAATCCAACCGAATTCACAATCCTGGACTGCGCGAAGAGAGTAGTTGCAGTGAGCGGATCAGCCAGCAAGATTCAGTTTGAGCCTTTGCCGCAGGATGACCCCAAGCAGCGGCGCCCAGATATCTCGAAGGCCCGACGGTTGCTAGGATGGGAACCCAAAGTGGATCTCGAGACCGGTCTCAAGTTGTCGCTTGAGTATTTTCAGAAGGCAGTGCAAGAAAGAAGCGGCGCACTTCGCTAGCGCGACATTTCGTCCAGCGCAGGTCCGGCAGAAAGCAGTGCGAGCAGACGTAACACTTCTTCGCGTTCCGCGTCATCTTCGAATGTAAAGCGCACACCCATTCCAAAACCGGGATGCACCGCCAGCACCTGCCCGCAGATCTTCAACTTCATTTCACTAGTGCGTACTACGATTTCCACGCCATTCTGGCCGTTGAGAGGCGATGGCATCTCCACATAGCATCCGCCTTCGCTGATATCAGAAAGCATGCATCGATTTGGCACGCTGCTGCCCATGCGGTAGAGTTCGGCTCCAAGTTTGCACGGGAAACGCCGTTCTCCACGGCGATTGGAACCGAGACCGGCATTCTGTGTTCCTGTTTTCGCAACTGCTTTTGTTGCCGAATCCGGACGCTGAACGGGCGCTATAGGCGGCGCGGGTCGGTCTTGGCCCTGCCGAAAACTGTTTTGCAGAAGCCATGCTTGCATGAGGCGGCGCGAAGTTTGCGGGACATCAACGAAACGGATTCCCGTCCGTCCGCTGGCATCCTGCCACGCGACTTCGCCTGACAAGCGCACTGCTTGTTCCTGGCCCGGAAGGGCAAACTGGAAATAAACTTTGCAGGCGGGCGGAAGGGTATTGCCGCTGCGCACAGAAGTTCCGCCATCGCTCAAATCAACGATGGTAGCGCGCAGATCCTCAGCGCCGGGATAGGCAACGCTGGCCGACGAATTCACCGGAATGCGCGCAGTCCGGCGCCGCTCACGCCTCATCAGAGCGCGCGCTGCGCGCAGACTCAGTCGTGTGCGTTCCAAAGACAACGGCCGATACAGCACAAAATTTGCACCGAGGCCGAACAACGGGCGCGCACTGAACTCGCCGTCCACAATGGCGATCAACAAAGTATTTAAACTCTTCCGGTTTTGTCGCAACTTGGATAGAAACTCTTCAGAGTCCAAATCTGCGCGGTAGTCGAGTATTACCGCTTCGAAGGATTCTTCATTCAGACGTTCCAGGCCGCGGGAAATTGAAGGCGCCTGTTCCGCGTTCATCTCCATTTCGCCAAGGACCTGGCTCAGCAACTCTGCCGAGTCGGGGTCCGGGCACACCACCAGAACGCGCAGATCCATGATGTCAGCATCCTAGGTCGTACCTATGTCGGCGACAAGTTACCTGTGTCATCGCAAAACTTTAGTCATCTGGACTTTCTTACCACCCGGTCTAATCTGACAGTGACGCGCAAGAACTTTTTGCAGAGAGATCCTTCACTCCAGGACCCGCAACGCATGGCTACGAAATCCAGCAGGTGGATGATGGCAGTCGGCGCCTTCATCGCATTCATCGGCCTGTGCTTTCTGCCTGCCGCCTTTGGCCAGGATGCCGACAGAACTATGCTGGGTGGCGGGTCAGTCATCGTTGCAACGGGCCTGCTTCTAATCTCAGCGGGGTTCTATTTGAAGGCCCGCACTCTGGCGGCGAGCGGCGTTCCCCCCGCTGCCCAAGCCAACACAAAGAAGAACCGCAAACCCATCTGTGACCGCTGCGCGATCGAAGAGCCGGTGATTCAATGTCGCGTACACCAGCTTCATCTGTGCGCTGAATGCCTGAATAAACACTACGATTTCCGGTCGTGTGCCTACGTTCCAAGTACAAGACGCGTAGCTGCTAGTAGGGCCAATGCAGCGGCCGCAGGTCAAATCGCCTCCAGCTAAACTTTTGTAACTAACATCCGATTACATATCTCAGGGACAGTGTGCGAAGGTGCGGTGTACCCCGGTACTTTGACGCACGTCCTAACAGTTCCTACCATCAGCATATTCAGCCTGGATGCAAGGGCAGTCCGTGCAGGATTGCTCCGCAGCCTTGGCTGTCTATTTTTGCAGGTAGAAATTCAGGAGCAGCGGTTTCCGACAACGCTATGAAGAATCTGCGAACCAAGCGATCGCACCGAATGCGTCGGGCCAGCGGCTTCAGTCTGCTGGAAATGATGATGGTCGTGGCCATCATCATGATCATGTCCACGATTTCGTTCATCAGCCTGCAACCGCTATTGAAGCAGCAGCGCGTCAACAATGCCTACAACACGGTTTTGTCTGCGATGCGCCAGGCACGCGACAACGCAGTCGCGCAGCGGACGTCCTATCTGGTTACGTTCAACACCGGGACGAACCCGCACAGCGTCACGGTGTCACCGGCGTTTGCCGGATTTCAGGGATCACTGGCATCTGTCACTTACTCGCTGCCGCTGGATGTCAATTTGCGAAACGAGGCCGGCATTCCGACGGCCAATAACAAGACGCCCGACAGCTTCGGCCTCGGCGGCCGCGCAGTTGACTTTGGCTATACGGGGCAAGGAGCCGGTGTGGGCGGGCTGACGTTTATCTATTTTTGCCCGGATGGTTCAGCACAAGACGCCGCCGGCGGCGCTGGGCAATGTTCCGGCAACTTCAGCAACGGCGTAGTTTATATCGCGCGTCCAGGAGAACTCCTGAGTTCTCGCGCGCTCACAGTATGGGGAGCCACCGGCAGAGTTCGCGGGTGGCGGCTGTATAGCGGCGGAGGAGGACCCTCTTGGTCAAGACAATAATGAAACGCGGAAAGACTCTCGCTCGCCGAAGTCAGTTGCAGCGCGGGTTCTCGCTTCTTGAAGTAGTAATTTCCATGGCCATTCTTACGATTGGCTTGGTAAGCCTTGCCGGCGTATTCGGTCTTGCAATGGCCTCCACGCAGGAGAGCCAGGAGGACCTGATAGCGAAACAACTGGCGAATGAAGCCGTCGAGAGCATTATCACGGCGCGCAACACCGCCCAAGTCACTTGGGACTCCATCCAGAATGTTGCGGACGGCGGCATCTTCGTGAATGGGTTCCAGCAAGCGTATAAGCCGGCGGGTGACGGCATCATCGGCACCGCTGACGACATAGCTGGAGCGCAGTACGTCACGATCACTGAGCCCGGACCGGACGGAGTGTACGGCACATCTGACGACATCTTCCTTCCCTTGTCTAACTATCGTCGTCAGATTCAGATTCAGCCCGTCACCGACGCCAATGGAAACGTGGTTGCCACGCTGCGGGCAATCAACGTCACGATTCAATACAACACGCCGCGCACTCGGATTCCGAAAAATTATGTTCTTACATCGTTCATTTCGCAGTTCCGGTAAGGGGAGGGATATGCGCCGACCATCCACAACCCGCCATTTCGGTTTCAGCTTGCTGGAAATGACCATCGCCATGGCGCTGGGCATGATCGTTCTGGCCGCTTCCGTCCAGCTATATAGCAAAGCGGTTGGAGCTACCTGGCTCGTCACGCAACGCGCCGAGATGCAGCAGGATTTCCGATCCGCCACCAACATCCTGACCAAAGACATCAGCATGGCGGGCTCCGGACTCGGCAACAACGTCCAGATTGCTCTTCCTTCGGGTGCGGGGACACAGATTCCGATCTACGGTTGTGATCAGACACCGCGGTGCTACATCAATGGCGGCGGCGTGGCCTATCCCACACAGCTAGTCTCAGGCGTTAACGTCCCTTACCTTTATGGGTTGATGCCCGGGTGGAGATTTGGCCCGACCATCCGCGCCTCGGCCGGAGCTACTGACGTCATCACGGTCGCGAGCGCTGACACTATTTTCCTGCTCAACTGCTACAACATTGCAACTAGAAGTACGACGATTGTGAGATTTACGCTGAACCCTCAGCCTGTTACTTGCATCATTCCACCTCCCCTGGTTGCACCCCAGGCCATCAATGACCCCGTCGTTGGGCTCACTCCCGGCGATCTGGTTTTGTTCAATCTCACGATCGGCGCGGGCGCAGGCGCCACCACTTCGACCGTCCTCGCGGAGGTCACGGACGTTCGCCTGGTTGCAGCCGGCATTTATGACGTAACTTTTGCCGCCGGCGATCCGTTGCGCATGAACCAGCCGGCCGCAGCAGCGGGGAGTCTCGGAACTATTCCCGTGGGGAGCACTGGTTCGGCAAATCGGGTCAACGTCATCAGCTACTATCTCGACAACACAATCACTCCGCCCAGACTGATGCGGCAGACCAGTGGGCACACACCGATCCCCGTGGCGGAAAATGTTTCGTTCCTGCAGTTCGATTATGACCTCTACAACTTCAACACGGCATCGTACCTGACCGAGCAACCGGACGGCGGGGCTTCCCAGGGCCTGACCCCCAATCAGATCACGAAGGTCAACATCAAGCACATGGCCTTTGCCAGTACGCTCCACGGAGCTCCTGGGTACCAGGGGCTGGACTTGCAGACTTCAGTCAGCGCACGCGATCTGACCTTCAAGAATGATTATCCGTTGAGCAACGGACCGTAGGCGCAGCATTGCTACACACATGATATGGGGACACCAACGAGGAGTTACACGATGAGACGCACAGAAATTCGATCGAAGGGTTTTACGCTGATAGCGTCGCTGTTGATGCTACTGCTGCTGTCAGGCATCTCCATCGGATTGATGATGATGGTCAACACCGAGGGAAAAGTGGGCGACGCGGACCTGAAGAATAACACTGCGTACCACAATGCCGAGGGCGGGATCGAACAGATGACCTCGGATTTGGCCGCCATGTTCCAGACAGTGCAGGCGCCGCGCCCCAGCGACATTTGCGCGCTGAGTTCCCATCAGCCATATATCTCCGGCGTGACCTGGAAGGACTATCAGGTGCAGCCCGCCTCTGGTTGCGCAGCTCCACTCTCCAACAACTATGGTCAGATCCAATCCGGACCGAACCAGGGATTGTGGGCACAAATCATACCCGTCAGTATGCTGGCGACTGCTGCGCAAGCGGGCGGCCAGGAAGTCAGCATGATGCGCAGCGCTCAAGTTGCTTTGATTCCCGTATTTCAGTTCGGTGTGTTCTCTGACAGCGATCTCGCATTTTTCAGCGGTCCCAATTTTGACTTCGCGGGTCGAGTTCACACCAACAATGATCTGTATCCGGAAGTTGGCAATGCAAGCCAACTGGTTTTCCATGACAAAGTTTCGGCATACGGCAACGTCGTTCGCGCCCAGCTGCCGAATGGGTTCGCAACCGCTACCAACTATGCGGGCACGGTGCTGATGCCAACGGCAGCCCAGGGTTGCGATGGAGCGCGGCCCGCATGCCGCGCGCTCGCATTGACCGAGGGTAGCGTAACGGGCGGAGGCGGAAAGCCACCCCAATCCGGACAGAATAACCAGTGGCCGACTATTTCGCTGAGCAACTACAACTCGAAGGTTATCGATGGCAACTACGGCAATGTGGGCGGCACTGGTGCTAAGAATCTTTCGCTTCCATTTGTGAACGGCACCGCCTTCCCTTACGAAATCATTCGCAGACCGCCAGCCGGCGAAAATGCCGGATCCGCACTCGGCGCCTCGCGCGAATATAACCTCGCACAGATTCGAGTGTTGCTCACCGATGATCCCAACGAACTTCCGGGTGGCGCAGGCGATGCGAACAATGTTCGTTTGGCCAATGTGCCCGGAAGCAACCAGTTCGGAATTCCTACGCCAGTCAATGCAGCTGCGTTCCCGGGTGGCGTCGTACCCGCCCTGCCGGGTGGATCGACCTACAATACCTATTTCGCCACTGGTTCCTCCGCGATACCGGACATGTCTACTTGCACTGCGGTGCCCGTGGCACCGTTTCCTGGACCGGTTTGTCCGCCAGTAAATACAAACGCGGCGGCAACAGCGCTCAACTTCGACTGGCCCTTTGCTCCGGCGAATCCGATTGCTGGAGCTCAAACGCTCGTTCCGGCCGGCGCTCCAATTCTTACCAATGCAGCCGCTCCAGCGCCTACCGTAACCATGTGCCCCCCTGGCAATCTGAACGTTGCACCGCCGGCAGGATGTCCCGCCGCGAACCCGCCATATCCATATGAGGTCACTGCGAACCTTAATAACGCGGCGACTTGGAACATGATCGACGGCTGGCTGCGGGTCGAATACAAGAACGTCGCCGGCAACTGGATCCCGGTCACGAACGAATGGCTGCGACTGGGCTTTGCGCGAGGAACGACTCCGCCTACGGCGCCGGGAAACAACTCCGTGAACCCGACCGCAATTCTCATCTTCCAGCAACCTGCGGATCGCAACGGCGATGGAGGCGTGGATCTTAACGGCCAGGCGCCAGTCTGCACCGCCTCCGGCGGCAATCCGGTGAGATGCACCCGTTGGAACTATGGACGTCCGCCTGAGGTGGTTAGCGATTTCCTGATGAATGGCGCGGGCAGCACCAGCCCCTATTTCGGTATCACCAATGCAGGCACGGTCGCTCAAAGTCTTAGCAAAATAAACTGGTATCCGATCAATCTCTACGACGCACGTGAAGGTGAAACTCGTGACGTGGCCGCCGGAAATAACTCCTGCGCGGCAGTCGGAGTTATGAATGCCGTGGAACTCGACGTCTCCAATCTGAAAAAATGGTTGTGGGGCGCGCCCGGTTACGGAGTGAGCGGACCGAGTGTTGACTTCGTCACTCAGAACGGTTGGGTTCTGTATTTCTCCGACCGCCGCGGGATGCTTCCGAACCCGAACGTCGTAGGCAATCCAAAAACGGGAGACTCCGGACTGGAAGATTCGATCAACAGCGGATCCGCAGCTGGAGTCCCGGACGGCGCTCTGGAACCCAAAGCGGGGGGAAAGAAATATTCTCCGGAAGACGTCAACCAGAACGGTGTGCTGGATGCCTTCGGCTCACAGAACATCGGTCTCGGATTTTACAATGCTGGAGTCAACGTCAATGGAGGCTTGGGTGGGATCACCAGCGCCATTCCGAATAACCCATATCTTCCGCGCATTGCAGCTTGCCTATCGACTGGCCGAAAGAATTGGGTCAGTGGAGCACGTCACGCGCTGAAGCTGGTTGACGGCTCCCTCGCCAACGTTGGAGCGGGCGGCGGCGTCCCATTGCTCACCACCAATACCGGCGGGTTTACAGTCGCTTCTGAGAATCCGGTCTACATTCAGGGCGACTATAATTCCAGCCCTGCCGACCCGACGTGGGCCGGCGGCGGGGACGCTCCTGGTCATTCGGCAACCGCCGTTATTGCCGATTCCGTCACGCTGCTTTCGAATGCATGGTCCGATTTGAACGGCTTCGCCAATCCGACCACAGTCGGCGGACGCAACGGTACACCGACCTATTATCGATTGGCAATTGCCGGCGGGAAAAACATGAATTTCCCCAAACCAGCAGCATTTGGCGGAAATGACTTTGGAACAGATGGAGGAACCCACAATTTCCTCCGCTATCTCGAGACTTGGGGCGGTGCGTTGAGCTACAAAGGTTCGCTGGTCAGCCTCTATTACTCAACCTACCTGACGGGAGTCTTCAAGTGCTGCACGGTGGTCTACGGGCCGCCGGTTCGTAACTACAGCTTCGACGCCGATTTCGCGCTGCCGGCAGGTCTGCCGCCCGGAACGCCACTGTTCCGCGACGTAGACACGCTAGGCTACCGCCAGGTCTTCGCCACACGGAGCTACTGATCCACGAAAATGCAATCAAAAAGCCCCGGTCCATCCAGGCCGGGGCTTCTAATTTACAAGTTGCTCGATCGGTTTAACGAACCTTCCGCGGGGACACAACAGGCTCAGTTCCCTTCCGGGCTGCTTCAGGAACCGCCGGAGCGCCGACTACCAGGTCGCTCGTCCAGCAATCCGCGACAATTTTCCAGACACCCGCGGGCTGGCGGACCATGACGATTAAATATTTTCCGCGCTCCTCGCGGCGCTTGCCCATGGCCACTGGTACAAGCATCTTGCAGCGGCCGAGATCCATTGCGACTTCGCCCATCACGTCCGTGCGCAGGGATTCCATTTCGACGTCCCCCAGTCCGGCTTCCAGGAGCGAAAACATGAACTCCCGGATCGCGGGCACGCTCCGCACCGGAGGCACGTTGGCGCGGATCAGGGTGGCGTCGGCCGCATAGAGCTCCAGCACGTCATCTAAATGCTTGGTATTGCACGCCTGCGCCCAGTCCTGTACGACTTGGCGCACCGCTATTTCGGCACGGCTGTTGCCGGTACCGCCAGAAAGCGCGGGGGAGGCCTTACCGCGTGGCCCAGTGGTTGCGACCTCTGCGGTTGACATGGCAGGTCCTGCTGTCGCCTTCCCAGATGCGAAATGATGGTAGTGATGATGATAATGATGTTGTCCGCCAGATTGAGGTTGGGACGACGCCCCAGGGGCGCCAGCATTCTTGGCGAGGCCACACCAGACACAGAAGCGTGCCGCGGAAGGCAGCTCTCCACCGCATCCTGCACAGTTGTAGTTTGTCTCGGGTCCCGACTCGGCCGCCGGTTCGTCCACATCGCTACCACCCGACATTCTTTGGATTGCTTCGACGGCTGCCGCAACCGCGTCATCGCTTGGCTTGGGCCAGCGAAAGTTTGCGGGCAGGCGCTGAAAAAACTCATCGAGCTCGGGATTTTCCCGGACGTCGCCGGTTTGACTCTCCTCCGGCTCCGAGGGCTTTTCTGGATTC
>QIAJ01000235.1 GCA_003225495.1 Acidobacteriota bacterium | reverse complement strand
CCAGAGATATCGAAAACGTGGCCTAAAGTTCCCGCGCCGTTGCATATCTAGTGGCTGCCACCTCCAAAGCTGAAGTTGACGCCGGCGGAATAACGAAGGTTGTTTTGGTTGCCGTTGGTGAATGCATTGTTGAACCGAGTCAGCAGGTAGTCGAATTCCCCTGGCCGGATGGAAATGTGCTTGTTAAGCGGGATGTCGACGCCACCACCAAACGCCATAGCGAACGCATCGCCGGTGGGAGCCTTCGTGAGATTGCAGGCGTCTACTACTGGTTGGCAGATTTGTTTGAACGCATTGCCGTAGACGTTGGAATGCGCCGCCCCAAACAGGATGTGCCCGAACGGCTGGAAGTTATGAGCCCTAACCTTGATTTCGGGACCAAACAGATAGGTAAACAGATTGCCTTGGACTCTGCCGGATGCACCCCCCGGGAAATTGTTATTCGGAGGAATAACGAAGTTCGTGGTGTTGCTCCCATAGCCTTGCAGGTCCATCTTTAGTCCCAAATACGAATTGAGGTTATACACGAAGGAGCCTCCGCCGCCGTTCAAACTGTGGCCCTTTGTGTACGCAGCGCTCGGAGAATAGCGAGCGAACGAATAATCGATTGCGACCTCGGCTCGTGGAAACTCCTGCGCTGCCGCTGCCAACGTCAGGAGAAGAATGCTGGCCCCTTCAAGGATTGCTTTATTGGTGGTCCACATTTGTATTTCTCCAATCTAGACTTTGTGGCTTGCGACCCTTACCGACTATCATTAGGAAGATCACTTCTCTATCTGCGAAACGGACGCATGCTGCTCGGGAAAGGCAATCCCTAATCATTTGTGAAGGTACGATACGGTGAGCGAACCGAGAACTAGCAAGAGTGACAGTTCTCTATGGCGAAACCAATAGTCGTGTGGCGCATGAAATAAGTCCTCTTACGTCGGTTGCACAAAACTCCAATGAGTACGCTACGGGGTTGAAGAGCAAGCGAATCGCAAATTAGGTTCTGCGATTGCTCGGACCTAGAATGCCCGGCTCGCACGCAAAGGCTCTATATGCCAGCGATGGCCTTGTTCTGCAAAACACGCACTACTACGCGACGATTCTCCTCTTGTCCTTCGGCCGTCTTGTCTTTGCCGACCTGGTGGCTCTCCCCCATTGCGCCTGGTGCCAGCATTCGGGTAAGGGGAACGTTGGCCTGCTGAAGCAGGATCTTGGTTACATTATCGGCGCGGTCCTCGCTGAGCTTTTGGTTCAGTTCCACGCTGCCAACGGACGAGGCGTAGCCTTTCACTTCGATCATGTAGCCGTTGATAGCCTTGCCTTTCCCAGCCAGGGCCAGAAGTTGGGACGTATACTTGGGATCAACTTTGACTTTGCCGTTCCCGAAATAAACGGTTAGCTCATCAAAGATGTAGTAATCGTCCAGCTGCCCGAAGCGCGCGACGGCAGCGTCGATCCCCGCTTTGTTCTCTGAAATCTGTTGCTGGTGCTGTTGCAGGGCTTCGTTCTGTGCCTTCAGTTCAGCGTTGTGTTTTTCCAACTCCGCTCTGTTTTGCTGAGCCTGCTCCTTCGTTTCGTGCATGCCAGCCTGGATGGATTTAGCACGTTCCAAATCATTGCCTTTGAAGGACACCGACTTCGCTACAAGTTGGTTTTCATTGTCATACGTACCTTCCACTTTGACGGCAAGTCCCGGGATGAGCGCAGCCATAGACATCGACTTCCTTCGGGCCTTCAACATGCCTTGTACCTGTCCCACTTCAGTGTGATCGGTCAGCAGGACGACAAGTTTCGGAGACTCCGAAGTCTCCACTACCATCGTTTCGCCATTTCGTGCCTTGATAAGGCCCTCGACAGTTGTCGACTGAGCAGTAACCATTGGGCTTAGCAATGCCAGGCCGATCAGTGACACGGCTGCAACGTAGGCGATTCTGGAGAGATTGAAATGGGTCATAATCTTTGCCTCCTCTTGATTTGCATTCAGAACTCCCGTCGGGAGTGCCCAGCCGCCAATCTTTAGGCGCTTGCGACCCTCGACTCTTGGAGGGGCGATAAGGCGGCGGCAGCGCCACCTGCGGTGAGTCGCGGCATGAAAATAAACTAGGAAAATGCTAGAGGTCTCGGTCCACGACGCCAACTGGCAAAACGCTCAGTGGAAGAACCAATCGCAAGTTGTGGAGCGACATGCTATCTCTGGTGATCTTCAAATGATGTTGTTGGCGGATCATTGCTGACATAACTGACAGTTAAATGAACGGCTCCGCGCAAGTTACTGTTAACGCGCTATACGCATGCTGCTGAGGACTTGAATGCGATCGGCAGCCATTCGACTGTAGGCAGGAATCGAGATGGAACAGCGTCACAGAGCTCGACTGCTGATTGCCGACGACCACACACTCCTAGCCGAGGCCTGCAAAAACCTTCTTGAGCCCGAATTCGAGGTCGTAGGCATCGTCGATAACGGACGGGCCCTGCTTCGGATGGCAGGCGAGATGAAACCCGAGGTTGTGATCCTTGACATTGCTATGCCACAGCTGAATGGGCTGGATGCAGGCGATCAGATTAAACACATGCTGCCAAGGACGAAATTGGTTTATTTGACCGTCAACATGTCGCCGGAGGTGGCGGCGGAAGCCTTTCGGCGCGGCGCATCGGGCTACGTTGTAAAGACTTCGGCCGCGGCGGAATTAGTTACAGCGATTCGACGCGCTCTGAAGTCGGAGTCCTACCTCTCTCCACTTATTACCAAAGAGACGGTGGACTACCTCTTGAGAAGCCGTCATCACTACATTGCAGAGAAGAGAATCACTCGGCGGCAAGGCGAGATTCTGCAGTTGCTTGCGGAAGGCAAGTCGATGAAGGAAGTGGCAGCCATCCTGGATGTGAAACCGGGTACTGTCGCCTTTCACAAATACAGGATCATGGAGACCCTCGGTTTGAAAACCAATTCGGAATTGATTCAGTATGCCCTCAAGCATCATTTGATTGGCTAACCTTTGTTGCTCCAAACCTTAATCATAAGCGGTAAGACGCACTCCGCGTTTCGAGGCCCGTTGACGCGGGCGATAGACCTTCGAGTGTTGTTCTCAAACTAGCAGAACTAACAGTGCCGGTGGACCAAGGGTGCACTATAAGCTGCACGTGATACGCGCGATACGCCATGAAGACTTCCACAAAGGGGCTCGGCTCAGCTCATCAGTACTGGTCCGCAAGAATCCTCCGGGGACCGTCCGATCGATGGTTATCAGCCTTGCCGCGAGTCATCGCCACATGCAGCCTGATAGTCATTGTCGGTTCGATGGCACTTGCACAGGCCCAGCGCGAAAATGCGCGTGATCCCATGGAGGGGTCTGAGTCGGTCGCCATTGAGAACGCTGGGGTGCCGGTTTCAATAGACGGCAGGCCGGTCCTGGTCATCTATGCGCCAATTGGTGGATTTACTGTCCAAGAACGTGCTGAAGGGATACAGCAACGCATCATCGCACTAGGTAAAAGAAGGGACACGGCGCTCGACGCGATACATGGGGAAGACCGTGGCGCCTGGACAGAAGTCATGGCCGGCACCGATCGCATCATGGGCATAACGGCGGGCGATGCCAAAGCCGCAGAACGAACGCGACCAGAGCTCGCTGCCGAGTATACAGAAATCGTCCGCCAGGTTGTAAAGCAATACCGGGAGGACCATACTTGGCGCAAGATTCTCTGGGGAATCCTCAATGCGCTTCTCGCCACGACAGCAGTTGCAGCTTTCCTCGCTCTCTTGTTCTTGATCCGGCATCGTGCGCGCTCGAGGGTTGAAAAATGGCTCGCTCGGTTCGAGACGGAAGTTCAGACCCAGTCCTTTAGGGTTCGACTGATACGCTACCTCGGCCGGCCATTGCCCGCACTCAGTCGCGCGGCTTTCTGGCTCGTAGTTCTAGCTCTTGTACAAGCGTACGGCACGCTGGTGCTGCGTTTCTTTCCAACCACAAAGTACACCTCCTATCAGATCACGAACTGGCTCTTCTCCCAGCTGGCGGCCTTCGGAAAAGTGGTTATCAACTACATCCCGAATCTAATACTGGTTGTGTTGATCTGTCTGGTCACCTCCTACCTCATCAAGCTAAATGAACACATTTTTGGAGAAATCAGGGACCAGCGGGTCGCGATCCGCGGATTTTACCCAGACTGGGCAGAACCCACCGCTAAGTTGATGCGAGTGTTGATCATAGCTGCCGCTGCCGTCGTTGCTTTCCCCTACCTTCCGGGTTCGGAGAGTCCTGCGTTTAAGGGCATTTCCGTGTTCCTCGGCGTCTTGCTCTCGCTTGGTTCTAGTTCAGCGATGGCGCACGGCGTGGCGGGAACCATCCTTACTTATATGCGGGCCTTTCAAGTCGGAGATTTCGTCAGGATTGGGAGTGACGTAGGAGAGGTGGTTGAGAAGACCCTCCTTGTCACGCGCATCCGCACCCAGAAGAATGAGATAGTGACGATTCCAAACGGTACCGTTCTGGGCGGCGTCGTAGTGAATTACAGTGCGGAGGCGAAAAACGAAGGATTGATATTCCATACCACGGTGACTATTGGCTACACGGCGCCCTGGCGGCAGGTTCACGAACTGCTCATCTCGGCGGCTCTGGCGACCGAGGATGTTCTGCACGCCCCCCCACCCTTCGTGCTGCAAACGGCGCTCAATGACTTTTATGTCGCTTACGAACTGAATGTCTATACCGACAAGCCGCGCAATATGCTCGACGCGTATTCGGTTCTGCACCAAAACATCCAGGATAAGTTCAACGAGGCGGGCGTAGAGATCAACTCACCGCACTACACATCCTTGCGGGATGGCAATCTCACCACGATTCCGGCGAGCTACCTGCCTGATGACTACAAGAACCCTGTATTTGAAGTTCAAGAGGTCAATGGCTCTAAGACGGTGCGGAAAAAGTCAAAACACCTTTGAGATGAAGCGCAGATGATGACAAATTCTGGTTGTGTATTTTGTCCTTCAAGACAAGACAGTGATTGGGTCAGCGATGACGTCGCTTGACATTTAACTGTGCCAGCGATCGGGCGAGAGAAGCGTTTACAGATGCGACTTCTTCGGAAGAAATCTTCTCGCGCAGACGGGCGGCGGCGCGTTGCCGCGCTTCTTCAACTGCTACTTCGTCGATCTTATCGACAGCAATCGCCATATTTGTCACGATGGAGACGCGTTCATTCGTTACCTCGACTAGCCCTTCGCCGACTGCCATGAATTCGTCGCGTCCGCTTTGATGGACAATCAATTCTCCCGGGACTAGCTGCGTTATGAGCCGCACGTGCTGAGGTAGAACCCCCATCTGACCCTCCACACCTGGCAGCGTCACCATATCCACATCTTCGGAGTAAACCATGGCCTCCGGCGTCGCGATCTCCAGTCTTATCGTATTGGCCATATCTCGCTCATCCACCGTGCCGGCTAACCTCTTAGCGTTCGAGCCTCAATTTTGTCTTATCTCCTCAATTGGGCCTTTCATATAGAAGTTACTTTCCGGCACGTCGTCATGCTTGCCTTCAAGGATCTCCTTAAAACCACGAACGGTCTCCGCCACGGGAACCTGTTTCCCTTCGCGGCCGGTAAACACTTGCGCCACGCTGAAAGGCTGGCTCAGAAAGCGTTGAATCTTACGGGCACGAAATACGGCTAACTTGTCGTCCGGCGCAAGTTCATCCATGCCCAGAATGGAAATGATGTCCTGCAGATCTTTGTAGCGCTGAAGTACCTTCTGCACACCGCGCGCCACATCGTAGTGCTCCTGGCCTACGGTTTCTGGCGCCAATGCACGGGAAGTCGAGGCCAGGGGATCCACCGCCGGATAGATACCCAATTCGGCAATCGAACGCTCCAGCACGATGGTCGCGTCCAAGTGCGCGAAGGTGGTGGCTGGCGCCGGGTCGGTCAAGTCGTCGGCCGGAACATAGACGGCTTGAAACGACGTGATCGAACCGTTCTTGGTAGACGTGATCCGTTCCTGCAGGGCTCCCATCTCGGCGGCGAGAGTTGGCTGGTAACCGACAGCACTGGCGGTGCGCCCGAGCAATGCCGATACCTCGGAGCCAGCCTGAGAAAAGCGAAAAATATTGTCAATGAAGAGCAGGACATCCTGGTGTTTTTCGTCGCGGAAGTATTCCGTGATGGCGAGGCCGGACAAGGCCACGCGCAGGCGGGCGCCCGGTGGTTCGTTCATCTGGCCATAGACCAGTGCAATTTTCGATTCGCGCAGGTTGTCTTGCTTGATAACTCCCGCTTCGGACATTTCATGATAGAGATCGTTGCCTTCCCGGGTGCGCTCGCCGACGCCCGCGAACACAGACACGCCACCATGGAGCTTGGCGATATTATTGATCAGTTCCATGATGACGACTGTCTTGCCCACTCCAGCGCCGCCGAATGCACCGATCTTGCCGCCCTTCAAAAAGGGGCAGACCAGATCGATGACTTTGATGCCTGTCTGCAGCACTTGCGGAGACGTGGATTGGTCCACGAGCGGCGGTGGCGGGCGATGGATGGGATAGTACTTCTCCGCCTCCACTGGCCCGCGCTCATCCACGGGATTGCCGGTTACATCGAACACCCGGCCCATCACACCTTCTCCCACCGGCATGGATATAGGTGCGCCGCTGTCCTCAACCTCAAACCCGCGCTTGAGGCCTTCGGTACCCGACATCGAAATCGCTCGGACCCACCTGTCCCCGAGATGCTGCTGCACTTCGAGCGTCAGTTTGGTGGGTTCGTTCTGGACTTTGTATTCGACGGTCAGGGCGTTGTAGATGCCGGGTAGTGCTCCCGGAAACTCGACGTCCACTACCGGTCCGAGGACTTTAACGATTCTGCCTGTGTTCATATTCCCACCTTGCTCGTAATGATCTGTTGCCGCAATGTCTCCGGTCCTCAATCAGACTGCCCACCGGCAATCTCCAGCAATTCCTTCGTGATATTGCCTTGCCGCAGCTTGTTGTATTCGAGGGTCAAGTCCTTAATCAGGCCCTCAGCAGACTCTGTCGCGTTCTTCATGGACACCATCCGCGCGCTCTGCTCGCTCGCCTTGGCGTTTAGCAGGACTTGATAGACAAAAATGTCGAGATAGTGCGAAAGAAGATAGCGCAGGACTACCTCGGGACTGGGCTCAAAAATTGACTCGGTGATATCGGCGGCGAGCTCCTCTTCGGACCTGACGCCTGGAATCTTGAGCGCTTTGATTTGCCCCACCGGAAGAAACTCGAGGCCGAGGGCTTGTTGGGTGAGCGTGTTAACAAAACGGGTGGCGATGATCCGAACCTCGTCCACTTCCTTTTTCAGGAAGAGGTCGCGAGCACAAGCGGCAATGGCTCTGGCCTCAGCGATTCGCGGCGTGTCCGCATAGGTGAACTCGGCGACGAGCTGACGGCCCGTCCGAGCAACGAACTGCGCGGCTCTTCGTCCGGCGGTAATGAAAACTGTGGATTGGGTGTCAAACTCGGCAGCCAGGCGAAAAAGGTTTCCGTTGAGCGCCCCGCACAGGCCTTTGTCTGCGCCAATCAGAATGATCGCGCGTTTGTGGACTTCACGAACTTCCAGCAAGGGGTGGGCGAACTCGCCCATCCTGGTCGTCGCCTCACGCTGGATGCGATACAGAACCCGAACGAACGGACGTCCAGCAAGTGCAGCCTGTTGTGCCTTGCGCATCTTCGATGCCGCAACCATCTGCATTGCTTTGGTGATCTGCGCCGTACTGCTGATCGAGCGGATCCTGCGGCGCAAATCCCGTGGGCTGTGCATAATTAATATTCCTAAGTTCCAAAAGTCGCGCGGCCCAATCGCAAGCGCTGAACGCTGCGGCAACGCATTACGGTTTCTATCTCCAGGTCTCTTTGAACTGCTCGGTCGCGGCTTTTATCTCAGCGGTTAAAGCCGCGCTGAGTGTCTTTTCTTTCGAAATCTTGGTAAGCAGCTCTGCCTTGCGGGTGCTCAGGAAATCTGTCAGTTTGGCCTGAAACTCTTTGATCCGGTCGACGGGTATGTCATCTACGTGTCCGTTTTGCACTGCCCAAATCACAGCCACCTGTACCTCGACAGGAATCGGGCTGTACTGAGGCTGCTTGAAGACCTCGATGATGCGCTTGCCACGGTCGATCTGGGCCTGAGTCTTGGCATCCAGTTCCGAGCCGAATTGCGCGAAAGCCGCCAGTTCGCGAAACTGGGCGAGATCTCCCTTAAGCTGCCCGGCAACTTGTTTCATGGCTTTGAGCTGCGCCGCCGAACCGACTCGGGACACCGAGAGACCCACGGAAATTGCCGGCCGCACCCCTTGGTAGAACAAATCTGTTTCCAAGTATATTTGTCCGTCCGTGATCGAGATGACGTTGGTGGGGATGTAAGCGGAAACGTCGCCGGCCTGCGTCTCAATAATGGGCAGGGCAGTAAGCGAACCATTCCCATATTCTTCCGAGACCCGGGCTGCGCGTTCGAGCAATCGGCTGTGGAGATAAAACACATCCCCGGGATACGCCTCACGACCCGAGGGCCGCTTCAGCACGAGAGAGACTTGCCGGTAGGCCACTGCGTGCTTGGACAGGTCGTCAAAGACAATCAATGCGTCCATACCGTTGGCCATAAACCACTCGCCCATCGCTGCTCCAGCGAATGGAGCCAAATACTGATTCGTAGCCGAATCGGAAGCCGGAGAAGCAACGATGATGGTGTAGGGCATGGCCTCCGCTTTTTCGAGTATGGTGATGAGGCGTGCGATATTCGATTGCTTCTGACCGATCGCAACGTAAATGCAATAGAGAGGACGATAGTCTTTATCGTGCGCAGCCTCGGCGGCTCGGTTGAGACGCGCCTGGCTGATGATGGTGTCGATGCAAATGGTCGTCTTGCCCGTCGACCGGTCGCCGATGATCAATTCGCGCTGGCCGCGGCCGATCGGAATCATCGCGTCAATTGCCATGATGCCGGTTTGCACCGGTTGGCGGACCGGACTGCGCCGGATGATGCCGGGAGCAATTTTCTCGATTGGATAAGCGACGTCACTCTTGACTGGGCCTTTGCCATCCAGAGGCTCTCCGAGCGTATTGACAACCCTCCCCAAAAGGCCCATGCCCACCGGCACCTGTAGCAGCTTTCCCGTGGTGCGGACTTCGCCGCCCTCCTTAAGCTGGGTGTAGTCACCTAAAATGATGACTCCGACCTCAGTCTCTTCGAGGTTTAACGCTAGTCCGGTGATTCCGTGGCCAAGGTCGAGCATCTCGTTGAGCATCGCATTGGTAAGACCCTCGACCTTGGCGACGCCATCTCCGATTTCCCGGATGACGCCCACGTTATGCCTGACGGTCGTTGCCTTGACGCCTGCGATTTGAGTTTCAATTTCCTGCAGTAGGTTAGCCATATAGCTTTCACCCTGACGTCACTAATAAGCAGATCTTCCCAACATGTCGATCAGCCCGAAGCGTTTCTTCCATTCGTGCTTGCAATGCCAAAGCTTCTCCCCAGCGCAGCCAGCCCTGACTGAACGCTGCCGTCATAAACATCGCTGCCCACCTGAATACGCATTCCGCCAATGAGGGCCGGGTTGCGGGTGAACACGGCAGTGATCCCTGGTCCGTACACTCCTGCTAATTCACTTTGGACATTGGCCTGTAAATCGTCCGGCAACGGCAACGCGCTCTCCACTTTGGCTGTATGCCGGTCATAATCGAGCTTCACCAACCGCACGAAGTGACTTAGCAGAGCCAAGTAACCGCGACGACGGGATTGAAGGACCACCTGAACGACCTCGCGGACACGGCCTTCATCCAATTCTCCATCCACTAGGCACAAGCGGAACACTTGGCGGGCCTCGCGCATGGTTTCTTTGGTCGTTTTCATCTTGGGCAGATTCCTTCCTAGCTAGGCCGCCAATTGCCTGGTGGTCTCTTCTGCCAGTCGCCGCTGATCGTTCGGGGTGAGAATCATGCCCGTAACAGTAGCGGTGGCCTGCAGAACCAATCGGCCCACTTCGCGCTTGAGCTCGACGAGCATCAAGGCGTGCTCCTGGACAGTGACCTCGCGCGCCTTGACTATGATTTGTTCGGCAGCTGCAATGGCCTTCTGGGTTTCTCGCTCTTGCACTCGGGTGGCCGCAGCTTGCGCTTCCTCGATCAGTTTGGTTGCGTGCGCATTGGCCTGCATCATTATTTCCTGGCGCTGGATCTCGATCTGGGCGAGTTCAGATTTGATCTTTTCCGTGTCAGCGAGTCCTTGGGCGATTTGCAGCCGCCGATCTTCCAGCATCTGGAGGACAGGCTTGTAGGCAAACCGGTGAAGAAGAACACAGACAATCGAGAAGCTGATAATCTGGGCAGCCAGATGAGGCTGGTCCACGCCGAAAGTGTTGGCAATCTGCTGGATCTGCCCGGTGCCCGCTTCCGGTAGCAAAATTAGAGCATTCATAAATCGTCTCTCATGATGTGCGGAAGCTGGCCGTTTTGGCTCGGAATCCGGTTCCTTCCTACTTAACAAGAAATAGCGCATAGAACACGATCGCTTCTGCGAAGGCAATCGCCAGAATCGACTGGACCAGAATCTTCGTGGAAGCCACGGGATTACGTCCCACGGCATCCGAGGCTGTCATTCCAATTAACCCCACGGCAATGGCCGCACCCAGTGCAGCCAGACCAACGTGCAGGTTTCCGATCATATGATTTGTCCTTTTCTTCCCGTCGGCTGGCACCATGGAACGCGGCAAAGCCGTCGAAATGTACAACTCAACCGTGCGCTGCTGCTGGTCCCTCGCTCTCATGCTGGCAGATCAACATCGTGAACACGGCCGTTAACAACATGAAGACCAACGCTTGAACCAGCCCCATCACTAGCTCCAGGAAATAAAACGGAATCGGTACCAGCCACCCAAAGCCAGGGACTAGCTTCGACATCGCTTCCAAGAGGTTCTCACCGGCAAAAATGTTGCCGTAGAGACGAAAACTTAAGGAGATCGGGCGAAACAAAATCGAGACGACCTCCAAGCAACCCGCCGCGAAGAACACGACCACCATTAACACTCGTAAAATACCTGTGCTCTCGCCTTTAGGGGCAAACAACTCCTTCAGGAATCCCATCGGACCAACTTCCCGAATGGCCCAGACGATCCACGCGGCGAAGAAGACCAGAGCCATGGCTAGCGTCATGTTGACATCCGCGTTGGCACCGCGGAACAGCGGTTGGTCGATTACGAAGCCATGATCGGACCGATGCCCCCAACCGATTGCGCCCACGCCAGGAACAAGCCCCACCCAATTGGCGGAAAGAATGAAAAGAAAAATACTGGCAAAAAACCAGAACGTCCGCTTGGCCAAGTGTGGACCAATGATTCCAACCATGAAGTTGTAGAGACCCTCAACGAGCCATTCCAGGAAATTTTGGGCGCCTCGAGGAACTTGCTTCATGCTCCGTGTGGCGATCTGAGCAAAGATGATCAAGCCCAGTGCTACGATCCAGCTGACAACCATCGAATTAGTAATTGGAAAATTGAAGGGGCGAGCGATCTCTACCGCCTTTGTGGACAACCCGTGCCCCGCCGGTTCGGGGATCGCTACACCCGGTGTCTGTTCCGAGATAGCCGGAGCCGTTTTCGATTCCGCTCTTACTGTCCCAGCAAGGCTCGCACTTATGCTGATCAATGCAGCGATAAGAAAAAGTGGTACCGATCGTCGGTAAATAGGCACTTTCATGCGAGCTACTCTTGTACGTGCCGCGTGTGGAGCGGCGAGTTCGTCCTGTTTCAACCCGCTGATCGTCGCCAGATAACAAAGAACGGCGATACAAGTGTGAACCGAAACTAGCCTTTCACCTTTGGCGGATAGTTCTTCAGGAGCTTTGCGACTGCTTTGTTTAGGTTCTTTTCCTGTTTGTCGGGTTTGGCCTTTGGGCTGAGAGTTTTGCTTGCCACGCCACGCCACACCAGGTCTTTGTTTGCGGAGTCGTACATATCCAGCGCCAACTGGCCCACGTAGATAGTCGAGGTTTGTCCTGTGGTCGTGCTCATTCCGCCCATCCCGCCATACCACCCACCGCGATACCAGCCTCCGCCGTATCCCCAGTCCGAGCTGTAAGACGTGAACTGCTTTTCCTGGCCAACAGCCGCCTGATAACCGATATAAAGGTTCGCTGTATCCTCGCCAACCTTAGTTAGCCCTTTAGTTGCCAGTTCGGCGTCGACGGCGGCGATGATCTGTTTGTCGGTGATATCGTTGACAGGGCGAGCATCCTTGATGATTACCCATTTGTAGGTTTTGAATTGTGAGAAGTCGGTATTTTTGTCGAAGTTGTATCGAACGTCTTGGCCGACAGCGAAACCCGCACCCAGCAGGATGCCCGCCGCAAAGAATGACAATAGTTGTTTCATCACAATCCCCAACTCGCAAATAGCGTGTCACACCAAGAGCGCGGACTGCGCTGGCTTCGCACTGCCAATCCGACACAAAGCCAGTCTTGAATCTCTGGAGCCCGCAATCTTTGCTGATGCTAGGGGCGGAGGCGCATCGCAGGAACTGTCATTACTGACAGACAAATGGCTCCGCTCTTCACGCAGACTTGGAATCTGCCAACTCGCCCGTTGAGGGCTTGTTGTCCACGACGAAAGACAGGCGCGCTATTTTGTCGTAGGTATCTGCCGCGAGATACATGGTCTGGGACGGGAATGCAAACTCAGCTCCCGACCGTTGGACAACCTCGATAACGCCGAAGAGCAACTCTTCCTGGACCTCGAGAAAATGGTTCCAATGAGCGCCGAACACATAAGCAAAAATGTCCACGTCAAGAGAAAAAGTGCCAAGACGCACAAACCGGATACGCACTGAATCCGAATCAACACTGTCATGGTCGTTAAGCATTTTGTGAAGTCCACTTATGACGGATCGCAGTTGGACGGGAGTGGTTTCATAGCGTAAACCCACAAGTGGGTGGAACCAGAATTTGTCGCGCGCCGAGAGGGTTTCCAGGCTCATGTTCGCGACCTGACTGTTGGGGACACTGATCAGGGTACGGTCTAATGTGCGGATACGCGTTGACCGGAGGCCCACGTCCTCGACCGTGCCCGAGATATCGCCTACCTTCAAAGCGTCTCCTGCGCGCACAGCCTGGTCGGCAATCAGGGAAATCCCGCCAATCACGTTTTCGAGCGTCTTCTGGGCTGCGAGCGCAACTGCAATGCCACCAACACCCAGTCCAGCCAAGGCGGCAGTTGGGTTTACACCAAAGTGGTAGAGAGTAAAAAGCAAGCCGCCGAAGAAAACCAGACCATCCATCACCCTACGTATGAGGCGCAATACAGAAGCGGATCCGCTCAGGTTGCGGCTGCGACGACGCCTAAGGAGGTAGCGTTCGACCCATCCGTTCAAGAGTATTAGCAACCATACGCAGCCTGCGATTGCAATAATCAGGGCGGTGGTAGACCAGAATTGCCGTGCTAAGAGGGGCAGGCCAATCCTCGATAGCAGCCAATGAACTATGATCGCGAGAAGGAGGAGTCGAATTGCGGGTGGCAGGACCTGGCGATTCTGCAGATCAACGTTTGGCTGCAGCTGACGACGTATCACACTGACACCGAAGATAAGGATGCGATTCAACAACCCTGTCAACAGGTAGAGCGTCGGCAGGCCCACAAAAACAGCCACCCACTCAAAGAGTGGAATCGTTGCCAAGCGAGTCTTGACCAGAAATTCCGGAAGGAACTTTTCCACGCCCTGGGTACTCAACTCCTCAAAGACTTCCGGAATCGAGTCAAGAGTTTTCCGCGAAAAAAGCCAGACTTTCCCAACTTTTCCGCGATCTACGCGTTCCATCAGAATGTCAAGGTCGCCATTCGAAGTAGTAATAGTGCCGACTATGTCCTCATCCGGCCTAAGCGGATCTGGGATTGAACCCTCTGGTTGGTCGCTGAGTAGGTTTAGGCGAGGTGGAAGGCGCTGGTCGAGGACAACGACAAGCTGCCGTGCCAAATCCTCGGCATCGTCGCCACGCAGAGGAGTATTGAGGTACAGAGCAGCGATTTGGGGGTTTCCTTTGTGTGCGGCGCTGAGAAAACCGAGCACCGCTGCTTTGGGACTGTTGCGGCCGAGAGTGTCTTTGGGCGCCTCGGGCTGCGCTTCGGAGACCGCAGGTTTGCTAGTTGATGCCTGAGGCCAGAGGGTTGGACAAAGGAGCAAGGATAGAGAGAGTGCCGCAGCTTGCCTCAGACGCTTCACGCAATTGTTTGGCAGGCCCATGGCAACACGCTTTCGTGATCGTCAGTATTTCTAAGCCGCAATCTTCCTCGGGAATACATCTTCATTGAACTGAGAGAACTGCCAGTTCCAGGGGCTCCGCTGGGAATTGCAAACTAGGATCTGACTATGGATGTGTTTGCGACTCCTATGTCCTGATCATGGAGGGCTCTGTGCCTGATAAAAGGAAGAACGGAAAGGAGCTGAAACCTGAGCTCGGGAAAAAGGAATACGAGGGTGAATTACGCAACCTCCAGACCAAGTTGGTCGAAATGCAGGAGTGGGTCACCGCCTCGCACGCCAAGGTCGTGGTGGTGTTTGAAGGCCGTGACGCCGCGGGTAAGGGAGGAGTGATTCATCGCATCATGGAGCGCGTGAGCCCCCGGGTCGTCCGCCATGTAGCGTTACCAGCCCCTACGGAACGCGAAAGGTCACAGTTGTACATGCAGCGTTATCTTAAGGAGATGCCGGCGGGAGGCGAGGTCACTGTCTTCGACCGCAGTTGGTACAACCGCGCGCTGGTGGAGCACGTGATGGGCTTTTGCACGGACAAGCAATATGCGGACTTCCTCCGTTTGTGTCCGGGATTTGAATCACTCCTCAAGAGCAACGGCATCATTCTGGTTAAGTACTGGTTTGAGGTCAGTGAGAAGGAGCAGCACCGGCGATTTCTCCGACGCATCGAAGACCGCATGCGCAGGTGGAAGTTGAGCCCCATGGACCTCGAGTCCCATCGGCGCTGGTACGACTATTCGCGCGCTCGCGACGCGATGTTTGCAGCTACTGATATCCCGCAGTCTCCCTGGAATGTAGTCCAGGCTGACGACAAAGAGCGGGCTCGACTCAACTGTATTTCCCACCTGCTTAGCGCGGTGCCCTGGAAACCGATCGCGCAGGAAAAGGTCAAACTGCCAAAACGGCAGAAGCCGAAGGGCTACAAGGCTCCCGACTGGAACTTTCACTATGTTCCCGAGAAGTATTGAACTGCACGAGCGCTATTGCTTGCGCACTTTGGCGAAGAGTCAATTCATGAGCAGCTACTGGACCGATCGAAAATGACTTGGAGACGCTCTCTTGAAGCACTCTTCGACGCGGCGCTGCCCTTGTGGCTGCTTGAGATTGCCTTCAAACTGATCAGGGGCGGTTGATGTCATCATAACCATGGACGCCGCCCACCGCGACCATCCTCCCCAACCTTCACCGAGCCATTCTGCCTTTTCTTGTTGCTGGAACTCCTGGTTCTGCCATGCTGCGATTCCAGTGCATGGTCACCGATCCGGAATAGGAATGGCCCCCTACGTGCAAATCGCTAGAAAGACCGTTTGGTGCTATTAAGCAGGGACTCTCTCTGCGATATCATGGTCTGACGAACAGGTTTCAGGAGATCTGTTCAGGAGCGCCTCACTTTCGCAGGGTCTGAGACGTCCCTTTTCCTCTTGCACCGACGCGCCAAGTTTTCGTTGAGACTGCTTCTTCGCGTTGGTTGTGGCCTTCGTATAGCGTGACAAACGGACGGTGCTCATTGAAAATCGATGGCGCGGGTACACAGGTCCGCATCCTTGTAGTGGACGATCATGAAGCATTTCGGCGATTTGTTTCTTCAACACTAAGCGAGCAAACGAATTTGAAGGTGATCGGTGAAGGCCGGGATGGGCTGGAAGCAGTCCATCAAGCCGAGGCCCTTCAGCCCGACTTGATCTTGCTCGATATCGGACTACCAGGACTGAACGGAATCGAGGCCGCCCGCCGAATCGGTAAACTTGCTCCCAATGCAAGAATTATTTTCCTGACTCAGGAATCGTCTGCTGATGTGGTACGAGAAGCGTTCGGCCTCGGCGCATGGGGTTATGTGACTAAGGTACAGGCCGGACTGGAGTTGTTAATTGCGGTGGAATCAGTCATGCAAAGCAAGCAGTTTCGTAGCAGCGGTTTGGACGGGCACGGCGACCTCACCCCGGCGTAGGTCTGCGATGGCGTTCGAAGCATATCGCCGCGTAAACGGCACGTCCTTCTATTGATCCTTCCCCACGACTGCAGCACAGTCTAATCGACTAGAAATCAAACCTCAGAGCTAACTGTCCAACTCTTGGATTCACTGCCGTGCTGGTGATAAAACCGAACGTCGGTGATTTGAAGGTGCTGTCTGGGTTGGAGAACTGAGGATGGTTCAGGGCGTTGTAGAACTCGGCACGAAATTGAAGTTTGCTGTTCTCAAGAGGCCAGTTGAGCGTCACAGCCTTTGAAAACGCGAGATCCAGGTTAGCTTGTCCGGGACCGTCTACGATCCCGGTTCCGCTATTTCCGAATGCCGTCCCAATGCCATCCGCGCCGATGATTGGCGGGGTTGTGAAACAAGATGAGTTGAAATAGCCGTTCAGTCTCGACTCGACCACCCCTCCCTTCACCAACTGGCCTCTCGAGCACGCGCCGCTTAGTTGTGCCCGATCTTCGCTGATTCCGAAAACATTGTTGGAATTTGTTTCTCCGATAGTAAGTGCGCTGCCGGATTGAATGGTTGCTATGGCAGCCAGAGACCAGTCGCCCAGTACGGCCCGTGACACGCCGCGAGGCGGGCTTGGAGGAGTCCATGTGGCGCTGAAAACCAAGCGATGAGTGCGGTCAAAGCTGGCCCGCCCCCATCGTTGTCGCGGAGAGTTTTGGTCTCCCAGTGTCAGTGCGTTACCTGCAGACGTTGAGTTAATGTCGGCGCCATCGGTGTCCAATGTCTTGGAGAAGGTGTACGAAGCGAGGAACTGAAGGTGGTCGCTTAGCCGCTTCGTCAAGCTTACCTCAAGCCCGTTGTACCAGGAGCTGCCCTCGGATTCCATGACTACGAGGGAGTCCGGAGGTACACCGAGGATCGGAACTCGTAAAGAAATATTTTTGAACTCGTTGTCCGCAACTCCCCTGATTGGATGGTCCGCAGAGGCTGACAGCGCCTGATTCAGAGAACGTTGGCGTACCAAGTGTGTGCCGCGAGTGCCCACATATCCAACTTCAGACAACCACCCCTCATATAGCTCAGCCTGAATATTCAATGAATACTGCTGAATCACGGCGGGCCGAAAACCGGGTGCAACGGAGTATATCGTGGTGTTGGTGGCGGGAGAGTAAGGGGGGAAGGAAGGGAAGGAGTCCGGCGTGGGGAACGGCTGCGGGAAAGGCGCTTGGAAAGTCGCGTTTGCGTTTGCCGTGCCGGCATTTAAGCGAAACACGGAAAACGGAGCGCCGAACACGTTTTGATAAAAGGCTTGGCCCGTGGGTCGGGAATAATACGTGCCATACCCCCCTCTGAGTACCAAACGGCTTGTTCCGGGCAGAACCTGCCAGGCAAAGCCAATTCGAGGCGCAATGGTGTTCTGTCCTGCACCATCGTTCCCGAAAGTGTTATTTGCGCGAACCACACCCGGCGGAGTTACACCAGGAAAGTTCGAAGCCACAACGTAGCCGGCCACGCTCCCATCGGGCGGAGGATTGGGATCAGCCCTGTTGATATCGAAGCTTGCGTTCCTACCCAGCCTGTCAACAAACTGTCCGAGGCGCTCGTAGCGCACGCCTAAATTCAGCGTCAGTGACTTTCTGATTCTCCAGTCATCCTGTGCGAAGGCGGCACCCTCCCATGCCCGGTATTCGCGAGTGGACAGGCCAAAGTCATCGAACGATGCGAAGACGTTACTGACACTGGTCCCGTTGCCGTCGGCGCTAAGGCCAAGCAGAAAATCCGGCCAGCTCGAAAACTGTACGAATGATCCAAGACCCGCAAGATTGACGTTGTCTTGCAACCTGGTGAGCGAACCTCCCAATCGGACAACGTGAGCTCCACGGACCAAGCTGAGGCCATCACTGAAGACAAAACTGTTCTGCGTCATAGTTCGTGGAAAGCCGGAGGCAAGACTGATGGAACCAAGAATTTTCAAACTAGGAAGATCATTGTTCCTGCTCATTTCGCCTTCAGCAACACCAACGTCCGACCAACTGAACGGAACCCTCGCCTCCGTGCTGGCCCTGGTGCGGACGTACCCGATCCGCACTTCGTTGAGCCATGCGCTGTTGAACTCATCCGAGTGCGCAAAAGAAAACACTCTGAAGCCAGATTCGGCCGGGCTCGGAAACCCAGGGATGTTTCCTGCCGCATTCAGGCCATTCCCGGGAAACGTCACGTTCTGATTGTCATTCGCCAGGAAGAAGCGCACTGCGGTTTTGCTGTTCTGCGGGGACAGGTAGTCAATGTTGGTGGACAATTGGTTTTCACTGAAACGGCAAGGCTCGGTGAGGACTGAAAAACCTTGCTGTTCGACCAGTTCCGTTGTCGGGTCCACAGTTTGTGGTGTCGGGATCAGGAACGTTCCATCGGAGAGCTTCAGATTCAGGAGCGCCAGTGCCACGGGATTGATGTTGGAACCTTCGGGGTCGATGGTCACGCCTCCCTGCGCGCCACTCCTGCCGGCAAACATTTTCCCGAGCGCAGCGGCCGTCCGGTCACTCGTTAGCGGCGGCTCAGTCAGGCTGGCAGCGCAAGCAGTCCTCGACTGACCTGCAGCTACAGCGTTAGTCTGGCGCGTCCCCTGATACGAACTGAAGAGGAGCAGTTTCTCTTTCTTGATTGGCCCACCAAACGCAAACCCAAACTGATTTTGCTTGAGGACAGGGCGTGGTTGGCCGGCCTGGTTCAGGAAGAAATCGTTGGCGTTCAGGACCTCGTTGCGCAAGAACTCAAAAACCGTTCCATGGAAGGTGTTGCCGCCCGTTTTTGTAATCACGCTGACGTTGGCGCCACCATAACGACCATAGGCTGCGTCGTACAGCCCTGTCTGGACCTTGAATTCCTGAATGCTGTCGGGGCTAGGGATTGGAATTCCGCCGCTCCCTGCCGCACTGCCCTGCACATCGCTCACGCTAATGCCGTCCAGTTGGAAGTTATTGTCATAGGAGCGCGCTCCATGGACGAATATCCCATCGTTGGAGCTGGCGATCTGGGACAATGCCGTGCCCCCCAATCCAAGCCCTCCTGCGTTGTTGACGCCGGTAATAACCCCAGGTGAGAAGCTGGCTAATTGAGCGAAGTTCCGCGTTACCAGCGGAAGACCACTTACCGCGGTTTCGTTGGCTACCCGCCCGAGCGCAGAATTGTCGCTCTGGACCATTGTCGACTCAGAAGACACCTGAACGCTCCCCATAACCGTGGCGAGCCGGAGATGAAGTTCAAGTCGGAGAGTTTCTGTTACGAAGAGCCGTAGGTCTGTATAGCGTAGTGCTTGGAAATTTGGTTTCGTGGCCTCCAGCTGGTAATTGCCAGGTGGCAGCAAAGGGAACGCGAACCTTCCCTCTGGGTCTGAGGTGGCAGAATTTGTCTCAGATGTCCCCTTGTTAAGCAGCTGGATGACGACACCCGGGAGGGCAGCGCCCGAGGGGTCTAGTGCCACACCTGTCACGGCGCTGGTTGAAGCGGTCTGGCTGAAGGTGCGACCTACTAGTCCCAAGCCAATAGCAAATACTCCGAGCCAAATACGCCAGGGAAGAGGTGCCAGGGGGAACCGCGAATTGCAGACAACTGACACTGACAACTCCTGCTTGAAGAAGCTCCTAGCCGGAAGGCCGTTTTCTGGGGTAAGCTGCTCAACGGAACGTCGCGATGTTACGCCCGAGTCACCATCCTTGACAAGTGGCACAGCCTGTAAGTTTTGCCAGTGCAGGATAGCCGGGGTGGTAGGGGAGACTTCCATGATGCGATTGTGTCGACGTAAAGGCTCGGGACCACGGAAGCTCCTACTCTTGCTGCTGGGAGCTTTTCTCGTCTTCCAAAATCCAGCCGCAGCTCAGGTTAAGCAAGTCCGTCGCGTACTCATTCTCAATGTCCTAGGACCTCTTTCCTCACCCGGTGTTGATCGGATGGATGAGGCGATCGTGGCTGGCCTGGAGCAGTCGCCACACCAGATTGAGCTCTACACGGAGGATATGTGTTTCCGGATGAAGCCTCCCAGCGGCAATTCCGGGAGTGGTACATCCACAAGTATCGGGATCGCCAGCCCGACGTGATCATTGCCGTCGGGCTCGAACCGCTTCGGTTCATGGTCGCAGCGCACGGAAAGTTCTTCCCCGGAATCCCGATTATCTTTTGTGGACTTACTGAAGAGATGTTAGATGAACTGAAGCTCGATTCTCATTTCACCGGGGTGTGGGCCGTGGCGCAGCCGGAGGAAACTCTGAAGGCCGCACTGGTGCTCCAACCCGGTACCAAGCACGTAGTCGTAGTGGGTGGTGTGGGAGCATATGACCGGCATCTCGAGGCTATTGCCAGGAACAGCTTTCGCAAACATGAGTCGGAATTGGACTTCACATATCTCACCGACCTAGGTATGCCCGCGCTGATCGAGCGCCTGAAGCACCTGCCGGATCATACGATCGTCTATCACACATCCATCATGGAGGATGCCGAGGGAACTCGTTTCATTGACGCCAAACAGTCCGTTCCCCTGGTGGCCGGCGCTGCACATGCGCCGGTCTTTGTCGTGGACGACGTGGATCTCGGCAATGGAACGGTTGGCGGCTACTTGGTAAGCTTTGCTGCAATTGGTCAGACGGCTGCCCAAATGACTGTGAGGGTTCTCAACGGTGAGAAGCCGCAGGACATTCCCAGGGTAAAAGCAATTACCACCTACATGTTCGATTGGCGTGCCCTCAAGCGTTGGGGTTTAAGAGAAGAGAACCTTCCTCCTGGCAGCATCGTGCTGAATCGGCAGTTCACCATCTGGGAATCCTACAAGTGGTACTTCATCGGTGGCATTGCCCTGTTCGCGCTGGAGACGTTCCTCATCTTTGCCCTCCTATGGCAACGGGCAGGACGAACAAAGGCGGAAAAAGAGCTGGCGATCACCTATGACCGGCTTCGTCAGGCTGTAGAGGCCGGCAAGTCTGTGGGATGGGACTGGGACGTCAAGACTGGACGCGACCGTTGGTTCGGCGATCTGCCGACTATGTTTGGAATCCAATCCGATACCTATTGCGGAGACGTAAGCGAATTCCGCCGCCGGATATACCCGGAAGATCGAGAACTCGGCTGGAAAGTGGTTGCCGATGCCCGGCAAAACCGGAAACCCTACGTCGCCGAGTTTCGTGTTGTTCGCACTGACGGAGCCGTACGCTGGATCACTGCCAGGGGACAATTCAGCTATGCGGCCAACGGTGATGCCGAGCGCATGCTCGGCATGGCGGTGGACATTACCGAGCGCAAGCAGGCGGAAGAGGCGCTAAAGAAATCAGAGGAAAAGTTCTCCAAAGCTTTTCGGGAAAGCCCAATGGCCGTCACTGTGACCAGCGCGAAAGACCAACGCTATATCGATGTCAACGAGACTTTCGAACGACTCACTGGCTGGCGACGTGATGAGGTAATCGGGAGGACTCCGCTCGACCTTGACATCTGCGCAGAACCCGATGACAGGATGCAATTGTTAGAAGAAATTCAGACCAAAGGCACCGTTCGCAACGTGGAGTACCGCTTTCGTTGCAAGGACGGCGAGGAACGAGTCGGCTTGCGTTCCGCCGAAGGGATCGAAATCGAGAACGAACCATGCATCCTCACCGTTACCGCGGACATCACCGAACGCAAGCGCGCGCAGGATGCGATGCAGCGACAAGCTCAACTGATAGGTCAGGTTCATGACGCGCTCGTCACCACGGATTTGAAGGGTTCTCTCACGTTTTGGAACCAGGGCGCGACAAGGGTGTTTGGGTATTCGGCCGAAGAAGCGTTGGGTAAGCCGCTGTCATTCCTGTACCCCGAGGACCAGCATTCAGTTCTTGCACAAGAAATTGTAGCGCCGGTCCAGGAGAAGGGCTGGCACGAAACCGAAGCGCGAGTACGCAGCAAGTCCGGGAGGGAGTTTCCAGTTCACCTTTCCCTGGCATTACTCAAGGGCGCGGAGGGGGATACGGTCGGCATGATCGCCTCTGCGATCGACATTACCGAGCGGGAGCGGGCGGAGAATGCGATCCGTGAGAGCGAACAACGTTTCCGCCTTGTTGCGAACACCGCGCCTGTCATGCTCTGGATGTCGGGCCGGGACAAGCTATGCAACTATTTTAATCAGCCCTGGTTAAAGTTCACTGGTCGGCCCCTTGAAGCAGAGCTTGGCAATGGCTGGGCAGAACTAGTCCACCATGAAGATTTGAGCAGTTGCCTGGATACCTACACCCAGGCATTCGATCTCCGGCAGTCGTTCAAGATGCAGTATCGGCTCAGGCGGCACGACGGAAACTACCGCTGGCTATCCGATATAGGTGTGCCAAGATTCAACTCGGACGGCTCTTTTGCCGGCTACATCGGCTCGTGCCTCGACATCACCGATAGCAAACTGGCTGAGGAAAGTCTCGCCAGCATGGGTCGCAGGCTGATTGAGGCCCACGAGGAGGAGCGCACCTGGATAGCCAGAGAGCTGCATGACGATGTCAATCAACGCATCGCGCTGGTGGCGATTGGGTTGGAACGTTGGAGCCAGCATCTTCCCGAGTCGGCGGTTGACCTTCACGATTACATCCAGCAGGCCCGTCAGCGTCTTTCGGACGTTAGTAAGGACATTCAGGCCCTGTCCCACCGTCTCCATTCCTCGAAGCTTGAATATCTGGGCATTGTGGCGGCAGCCAATAGCTACTGCAAAGAACTGTCGGAGCAACATAAGGTACGGGTTGAATTCAGTCACTTGGATATACCCCGTACCCTTCCGATGGAAATCTCGCTTTGCCTGTTTCGAGTTTTACAGGAAGCCTTGCAGAATGCGGTTAAGCATAGCGGTGCTCAGCACTTTAAGGTTGATCTAAGCGGAACGCCGGAGGAGATCCGGCTAAGTGTGAGTGACGCGGGAGTAGGTTTTGACTGGCAAGCTGCGATGCAGGGGCGAGGCCTCGGGTTGATCAGCATGAGAGAGAGGCTCCAATTGGTGAAGGGCGATTTTTCCATTAAGTCGGACCCTGGCGGCGGCACTACGATCTCGGCTCGCGTGCCCTTTGTGGAGGACGCGCAGCATCGGAGCATAGCAGTATAAGATGTGGCGCTGGCACCCAGAGTGCCCGCATCTCACCAAGCTGAACACACCTGACTTTCTCAACGGCAGCGTTGAATGCTGTCACCGAGAAACGTCGTTTCTGACTATCCGGCCACTATATTGATTCGAACCGGAGCTACCTGCAAAAACTTCGAAGACACCGTAACAGACAAGCCCACAGATCAGGAGAACAGAAACTCCATCAAGCTCCGCAAAGATTGGGCGCCTCTTCCTGGCGCGCGTTCTGAAAACTCAAGAGGGACCCCGTTGTCGAGAGAAATGGAGCGCGGTCTATCGGCGCCATTTCGTGGATTGTACTCGCGGTAGTCCCTTGTTGAATTCAGATAATAGATCTCTGCCCAAACGTAGCAATCGCTGATATGAACGATTTCCCCGCCGATTCGCTGATGATCCGCCAGGTCGCCCATAGTCGTTGCCTCTTCACCAAGGATTTCTAGCTAACCTCAGCCACCTTCACGAAGATTTGAGAACTTTCCAACTGGCAGCCTTGACAGGTAATTTCTCCCCGTGCGCGCACATAAATACTTTAGCCTTCGAAAACAACCTCGCGATCCTGCGCACGCCCGTATTTTGGAAGCTGTCACTACTGACAGTTACGACCAGCGTGTGCGTTTTTTAGACTTGTGATGTCCGGCCGTGACGAGAGCGACGCCCACGGTTGCTGCACGGATGTTGCGATCCTCCGAATCTGCACATCATTCACGGCCGGTAAAGCACAAGGCCAGGTTGGAAATGAGAGTCTCAGGCAAGATCGAGAGCTTGTTACTAATCGTCGGATTATTGTTGATCGGGGTTTACACGGCAGCGTATACGCATAGGACGATCTTGTCCCGCGCGGGATTGAAACCCTTCCAAGATATTCAAGCGGAGCGGCCTGTCGATACGGCCGTTCATTTCCTCCCAGGTACTCGGTTGAAATTGGATGTCAGCCTCTGGTCGGAAAAACGGATCGCTGCGTATGAACAGAGCCTGGCGGAATATTTCGATCCGCCGTTGGCCGTGCTGCGCATCTCCAAGGTTCATCTTGAGGTGCCGGTGTTTGATGGCACGGATGAACTGACACTTAACCGTGGCGTGGGCCACATCGTCGGTACGGATCGCCCCGGTGAAAGCGGGAACATCGGAATTGCCGGCCACCGCGATGGGTTCTTTCGGGCGCTCAAAGACATCGGTCCTGGAGACACCATCGAACTGGTAACGCCCAATCGCGTAGTGACATATGTTGTGGACCAGGTAGTCCTCGTCCGCCCCGACGAAGTCTCGGTGCTGCAACCGCGGTTGCGTCCTTCGCTCACGCTGGTGACATGTTACCCGTTCCATTTTGTTGGGAGCGCGCCACAACGCTACATCATTCAGGCCTCGATCACGGGGTCGAACTTATCGGTTCTCGATGTTAGTAAAACCAGGGCCGAACCAGGAGAGTTGCCGCAACAAAAGGTGAGATGAAGTCGTTGAGACGGCGCTTGATGTTGGCCCTCACATGGCTGAAAAAGCTAGAACAAGGAGAAACACGATGAACTCAAAAACCGGATGGATACGTGTGTTGCTGGTGATTGCGGTGGGGACGATGTGTTTGGCCTTCGCCCTGAGCATGAGCGCACAAATCAAGACAGAAACCAATACAACGAGCGGAGAAGCCACCAAGGAAATCACAGTCGAACGCGCCGAGGTGGTGCTCGTGAATGGCAATGACCTTGTGGTCAAGATGGAGGATGGTTCGATTCGGCATTTCCCCAATGTTCCCGAAAGCGCCAAGGTTACGGTGAATGGTCAACAACTCGGGATTCATGACTTGAAACCGGGTATGAAGCTCCAGCGTACGACCATCGTATCCACAACTCCCCAAACCATCACAACAGTTCAGACAGTCCAGGGAAAGGTATGGCACATAAATCCGCCGAACTCCGTGATTCTGACCCTGGAGGATGGCAACAACCAGCAGTTCAAAATCCCCAAGGGCCAGAAGTTCATGGTGGACGGCCAGGAAACGGACGCTTGGGGTTTGAAGAAGGGGATGAAAGTCTCAGCCACCAAGATCGTTGAGGTTCCTCAGACTGTGGTTGATCACCAGCGAAGGTTAAGCGGTTCGATGTCGCCGCCTCCGCCGCCTCCGCCGGCCGATGCGCCGATCCTGGTTGCAGAGTTGGAGCCCGCACCCGCTCCGGCCGCTCCTGCGGAACTGCCGAAGACTGGAAGCCTACTGCCGCTTGTCGGATTACTGGGTAGCTTCTCTCTCTTGTCCTCGCTCGGCTTGAGACTGATACGCAGTATCTTTTGAGCGAATACCCGGGTTCGGGAGTGCTAGTTTCGTACCACTCTCTCGAACCCTTTTCTCGCTATTTCTCCCACAGTGATGTGGCGGGGTTATGCCCAGTGGCAGCCAAGCGGGATCCGCTATGGTGTCAGGATTCGCGTCGATCTGCCCGTTTTGAATCACCGTCACTGGACGCCAGAAACTGAAATGATATTTGGCGTTGAAGCAGCCGATGCCCGACACAGACAGGTCTTAGGTAATTGACCTATGTCTAACCGCGATCCGCCGCTGTAAAACGAACTCCCTGTGCAGTCTAACTATTTTTTCCTCTTCCTGCTTACGAGTGCAGCGTGGCCGAGACTCCATCCAAGACTCTACAAATCCTCAATTCAGAGAAGAGAATTGATCTTGTTTGTTGCGGCGTGACGGAGTGGGTCGAGGACAGCTTAAAGAGCCTGATCGGAACAACAACCTCGCGAACAATTCCTGTCATCGTCTCTACCGCCACACCGGACATCAGCCTCATGAACAAATTTCTCGACATGGGTGGCTACGACTTTCTGTTCAGACCCTTCACGCGAGAGCAATTGGTCTTTGCCGTCCGCCGTGCTATGCAGCATCGTCGTCTGAAGCTAGAAAACCTTTTCTTGCGGGACAGGCTGCGGTTGGGGAGCGGCATCGAGATTCCTCTGAGCCAGCTTGTTGGCCGCTGGAGGGATCAGTGAGATCATTGGGCGGCAACCCTCACTGAGGCAATAGCAAATGAGTAGAACATCCAACTTTGCACGACAACTCGTTCGTTCACTTGGAGCAAAAGACACAAACTATGAATGGAGCATCGGACATCCTCCTTGCGACAATCGCGAGTGCGTGGATGTCATGGGGAAGGGTCGCACTAGAGAAGTCCTAGTGGAGGTCGAACTTCGCAGGGGAGCGCCAGTCGCGAACCTTGTAAAAATCTGGAAATGGTTGGACGAGGAGGGGAAGGGGCCTTACGCGGGGAAGAAGCTGATCGTCGTGCAGGCATTCACGTCGTTCTACGACGGGAAAAAATCGTTTCTCAAGGAAAACTCGGAGTTCCTCGGGCGACAGATGGAAAAACGCTATAAAGGTAGCGTGAAGTACGTACCCATCCGCTTCGACTACCGCCCTTACACGAAGAGGGCTGCGGTGAGTGTCACACAACGTGCGGGAGCCATGCGAAGAGCAGCCACCAAACTTGCGGGCCAAATCGCTGACAGGGTATGAGGCTGGACGATACTGAGCCTAAGCGAGAGCCTGCACCGACACTAATTCCGGGGTGCAGCGCGAAGTTTGGACGGCCTTGGCAGCGTCTTCGGCGGTGAATCTCCCCATAATCAGTGCTAGCCTGCGGTTAGTAGTTGTCTGTATCGGAGTTCGATCTATTCGCTGGACGTACTGAACGGCGAGATTGCCGGGACGATTTACTTTCACAACAAACTTCGTGGTTTTCATGGTTGCTTCTATTCTACGCCCTGCTCCCATTCTTCGGCTTGTGATGGCCCTCTCGCGAATCGGACAAAGATCGGCCCGTAGAACCCCGTCTCAAACGACTCGGCGGGAAAGTGCCCAACCTCCGTCAATCCTGACGAAATCCCGGCATTCGGTACATTTCTACGGGACGTCACAGTCTCAAGAATTGGTTGTGGGACATTTTTGTACTGCATTGTACTTCGCCACGGTCCTGATCCGGATTCTCATCGTCAGACCTTGGCCGAGAACCACCACCCTGGTGGCGTTGGGCCACCCAAGGTCATCGAATCGGCTTTCCCGGCTGAACCGTGGCTCCCTAAAGTAAGAAAAACAGTGAAATTAAAGAACCTTTCGCTGGTCGCTCTACATGGCAAGCGGCTTGCTAAATTTTTTGTTAAATCTCTACGGAAATAGGGAAGCGTTGTCTAACTAACTCTCAAAGCTTTGGCCCGGGATAAAAAGCACTCTGGGAGAAATCAGCTTTAAGAAACGTATGACTCGCAACATTGTATGGGGCAAACCACCAGTATAAGTTTTTCGAATGATGCTGGTCGCAGCGCGACAAAGAGTTTGCATGCCACGCTTGCATTAATCAGCCCAGAACGCGGCTTGAAACACTCATTTAAATCAGCTCTCGCTGGAGAGGACAAAACCAATACCAATGGCAAATGATAAAGAAGCCACAACTGCGGATTGGCGCGAACTTGCGCGACGAATCCAAAAGGAAGAAGACCCGGATAAGGTCTTGAAGCTGGGTGGAGCAATTGATTGTCAAGTTCGAAGAAGAAAGGCAACGAAAAGGTCTTCGACCACTCGGAAGCTAGGATAACGATAGAGCTAGACAAGGATAGAGTCAGGATAAGGATAGGCCGAGGTCGCGACGCTGAAGATGAGAGTCGGAAGCTATTATCGGACCGGAGAATTAGCTGTTCTTAACTGAATTCTGCCACTGTCTAGCTATATTGGGATATGCTGACACGCGAATCGAATCAACCGAAGAAGCCAGGATAAGCGCATTAATTAAAAACTTTATCCGTCGGGCTGCGAACTAAATACGCCAAACAGTCCGAATACAATAGTTCTACCGAGACACGGGCTCTTCTCACATTTGTTGTCCTTCTCTGAGAATAGGCGACGCACATTTACGGAAGGTTCGACGCCCGCGTGAGTGGGGCTGCAGCTCTCAATCCCCAAGAGGCCACGCATCGTAAGGCGCTCAGTGAAATTTACTTGAGGTGTGGGTCAGAATGTTCAACCACTCTACAGAATCTGAAGTTTTGCCTTACACGTCAACACGGCCCGAGCCGGTGGGCCTCATCCTATTGGACGCTCACATGAAAGTAGTTTATGTAAGCTCGACGGCCCGCCATATCCTTTCGTACCGGAACTCGGGGGAGTCGGGCGCTTCCGACACGAACCAACTTGCCGACAGAATTCAGTCCGTGGTCTTTGCATCTAGTGAAGCGGAAGGGGCAGCTTCTGCGCTAATGTCAGGTCGCCGGCGGTATCTCTGCCGACCTTTTCTCCTGGAATTGACAGGAACGGCGCCTCACGTACCACATGCAGCTATTCTCATGGAACGAACATCGCGCCGGAATGACCACCTTCGGCGAGTGGTTCAGCAGTTCAAGCTAACCCCGCGCGAGCGCGAAGCGCTGCTACTCCTGGCAGAGGGGCTCACGAGCAAAGAAATTGCTTGCCGAATGAATATTAGCCCACACACGGTCAGGGCCTTCTTACATATAATCATGATCAAGTTTGGTGTGAGCACCCGCTCCGGAATCGTTGGGAAAGTGAACGGGCTCCTTTAAAACTGACGAGACGCGGGTCAAGCCCCGCTACACTCCTTCTACAGTTTTCTCCTTAACACAACTTGATTAAAACATTCGGTTTAGATATTACCGTTAAGCCATTCGTTTTAGGATATTTGTGGAATAGACGAATGGGGGGAAAACGCGGCATATTTTCTCCTGCATATTTCGGCTATGAAGGATCAGCCGACCAAAAATGGAGAACACGACAATGATTCTCGAAAAAAAGAGGCTTACCTTGCAGGCAATGGAGTCGCAGACCGCACTTGAGCTCCCCTACCGGCACATGCTTTCTCTCGTGAATGTAACCATTCGGAACGTACTGAACGGGCTTCACGTGAGGGTAACCGTCACCAACAACAACGTTGCGGTTCAAGTCTGCGCCGCCGTGCAAGCTATCAACAATATAATCGCGCCGACCAGGCTGACCTGCCATATCACGCAGACGACCTAGTTGCTTTCAAGGGGCCAGGATTTTTCTCCTGGCCTTTTCTTTGAAAATCAAGGGAAAGCATAGTGCTTCAGCAAAACAATTCTAGTGCCTGCGAAAATGCCGCGCGCGAGCTGCGCGATCCATCTTCTGGTCATAATTCCTCTCGGGAAAGCATTCCAAAAGTTGGCAGTGTAGAGATTCCCAGGCTAGCCCCCAACATTCGATTCATCGGAAAAATGAACGGCGTAGGCTTTCGCGACCAGCAGTGGCTCGTGCAACGTGACGGGAAATTCATACAGATGACCGAACTCTTGTATCGCATTGCTGAACGAGCGAACGGTCAACATACGCTGGATGATATTGCGGAAAGCGTGACTAGTTCCACAGAGTGGCTGCTGGAAGCGGCAGACGTAGCAAATCTTATCCAGTCCAAGCTTGTTCCACTGGGATTGATAGGGAGTCAGCGGGGCGAAACGAAACCCGAATCTTCTCCTGTGGATGTCAACATAAGGTTCCGAACGGTTGGAGCTCGATTCATTGAACCAATCGCGAGCGTTTTTCAGTTGCTCTGTAATTCCGTGATCGTCTCGGCCGTGCTGGTCGCCGCCGGCATAGGACACTGGTGGTTGTACCGCATACATGGTGTGTCTCAGGGCGTTCAAGAAGCGATTTACACTCCGGGCGGTGTGCTTTTCGTCATTACGCTAGTTTTGCTGGCCGCTGTTTTCCATGAGTTTGGCCATGCTTCGGCCCTTAAGTATCATGGCGGCAAGGTCGGAAGTATGGGAATGGCGTTATACATCATCTATCCGGCCTTTTACACCGACGTCACCGACAACTACCGGCTAAGCCGCTGGGCCCGAATCAGTACGGATCTTGGCGGCATTTATTTTCACCTGATCTTTACGTTGATGTTGTTCGCAGCCTATCTGACTAGTCATCGGGAACTGTTTCTATTCGCTGTTCTGCTCGTAGATCTCGAGATCATCCAGCAGTTTATTCCTGTTATTCGCCTTGACGGCTATTGGCTGATGGCCGATCTAACCGGAATACCCGACTTCTTTTCACAAATGGCTCCATTCCTGCGCACCTTGGTGCCCTCGCGTATCCGAGCGGCCTTGCAGAAAAAGATGCCATACGCAGCGGACCTGGAAGGTACCAGGTTGCCGGAGGTGAAAACATGGGTGAAGGTCGTATTTTTGAGCTATATCCTCATTACCGTTCCGCTGCTCGTCTACCTGGTTGCGCTGATGGTGATAACACTCCCTCAACTGATCACGACTACATGGGACGGCCTACAAGCGCAAGTAGCGATGCTGAGAGTAATCGACCCGCGGAAGGACCTTTTCACTACGTTGCTGCTGCTGTTGCAGATTGGCTTTTTAGCTCTGCCGGTTCCGGCTACCCTATACCTCCTTTGGATCACGGCCAAGAGCCCTTTGACCAAGTTTGTTAATTGGGCTTCTCGCACTCCTCGCAACGCCTTCGCTGGGGTGGGCGGTATCGCTGCGTGTTGCGGGATTGCTGCGGCATTCATTTTTGTTCCGCCATCCATTCGTCGAGCGGAAACGCCATCGCGGAAGGCCGACCGTCTGATTCAGCAAACGGAAGCCGCAACGAAGAAATTGAGCAGTCTGACAGCCGACCTGGAAGGCTCGGTCGGAGAAGATCACTTTACAGGAACTATGGTCCTCAAACGGCCGAACTTCGCGAGGGTTCAAATTAATGGAACCAAGGGTTTGGGGACGATTCTTCTGATCGCAGATGGGAAAACCGCTACCACCTACTTTGCGAACAATAATCAGTATGTGCAATTAAAAGCGGGGCAGAGCGGCGAATTTATTCAAAGCACGCTGGTCGATCAGGTCGAGCAATTCTTCCGTCCCGAATCTATTCGAGGTAGTCCATACTTTGAGTATCTGGGCCACCGCACAAGCGACGGAAATGAATTCGATCTTGTCGAGCCCAAGTACACGCCAGCATCGGACGAGACGGTTTATTACTTCATTTCACGCGCCGACCAGTTAATTCATCGCACAATGCTGAAGGGCGTTAACGACAAACCGGGTAATTGGACTGCGCTCAAAAACGTTCAAGTCAACAATAGCGTTGACCCTGCATTGTTCACATGGACACTGCCGCATACCGCAAAATCACTTCAGATGCCAGCGGGAGTTCAACTACCAGTGAAATGATGTCCCTAAAGAACCGCATTTACGTCCTGGTTTTGATCTCACTTGCGGGGAGTTGCTTCATGGTTGCCCGAGCGGGGCAGAGATCATCCTCCGCTTCGGGTAATACTCCACAGCCTGTGGGCGACCGGCCAGGGTTACACCTTCGAAGTAAGGAATCCTGTTTTGTCTCGGGCGTAGTGCTGAGCGCCGTTTCTGGTGAGCCTGTAAAGCGAGCACGGCTCAGCCTGGGAGATGCGAGTGTGAACGCTACTGGATCCCATACGGAAACTGACGCTACAGGACGGTTTCTGTTGCGCGCGTTCGCTCAAGGTCGTCATCGATTAGACGTAAGGAAAAAGGGATTTTTAGATGCGCAGTTCGACATAACCTCTTGCGACCAGCAGAGTGATATCGCGAACTATTCGTCCACTGACAACTTGCCGCTGGTCACTCTTCGCCTGTCTCCCCTTTCCGTTATTTCGGGCCGCGCGATAGATCAGGAGGGTGACCCCGTCGTAGGTGCGAGCGTCCATGCGAAGCTAGCCAGCTACCCGGGAGGCCCGCTACACGGTGTGGCGATGGCCACGACTGATGATCGTGGCATGTACCGCCTCCATGGACTGAAACCTGGCACCTACTACATCAGCGCAGATCCGGCGGAATCCGATTGGGGAGAAACAGAACGGGTAAGTGGAGACGGCGCTTTCAATGACTATGTGACGACCTTTTACCCGGATACCAACGATCTGAGAAGCGCAACCGCCGTCTCGGTCCGCTCCGGAGAGCAAACAAGCGGGATCGAAATAAGACTGATGAAGACCGCGGTCAAAAGTCCCACCATGGTAGTTCCCATACTCTTCACTGGATCGACGGCGTTCAGTTCTGGGACATCGACGCGTCCCGATAAACAGTCATCCAAGGCAGAACTCAGCCCTTCGGAGCAGGGTACAGTCGGCGGCATGGTGGTCGATCAATTGACCAGCGAGCCGTTGAGGTATGCCAAAGTTGCCATGGAAGGCACACGCAACGGAATGAATGTACCTTACGTTGCTGAGACCGATGCGACAGGCATTTTCCTGGTCAGAAACGTAGATCCTGGCAATTATCACTTGATGGTGGACCATCCGGGGTATTTGCAAATGCCAAGAATCAGCGGTCTCCAAAGCCTGACAGGTGCATCTCTAACTGTGAAACGCAAACAGACATTGAGCGATATTGTCCTGCGAGTGTCTCCTTCATCTGTAGTGACAGGCCGGGTTTTTGATCAGGACGGCGATCCGGCCTCCGATTTTCAAATACAAGCAAGGCGATACAGCTATATCGGCGGTAAACGCCAATTGCATCTCATTGCGACATCCGTGACTAACGATCTCGGCGAGTATAGGCTTCACGGTCTCAGTCCAGGGACCTATTACATCGTTGCCAGTTCTACTGCCGCCGCGACGGGTGCGGATCAAGAAAAGAGAGGACCGGAACGCTACGTTCCTACCTATTACCCACGAAATACGGACCTGCTGGGTGCAGCGCCGGTTGCAGTTGGACAGGGAGACCAGATCACCGGAATCGATATTTGGGCTACGGTGTCCCGCCCGGTGACCATAAGAGGCAGGGTCCTCACCTCGGCAGGAACCCAGTTCAGCCGCAACACCGTTATTACCCTAATATCGCGCGGTTTTGATACGGCAGGAGCCTCGTTCAATCCGACTACCACTGTCAAGGACGCTCTAGGCCACTTTGAAATACGTGGCGTGTCACCCGGGGCTTACACTCTTTCGGCGCTCACGAATGAGAAGAACGACCATTATGCCGGGGCCCAGGCCCTCGAGATCAGGGACATGGATATCGAGAACATCGAATTGGTTATGAACAGGTCCGGCACCGTGAATGGGCGTGTGCGAGTTGAGGGTGACAAGTCTATAGCCTTGAAGTCGGTGCGTGTTCTGCTGGAGCCAGACAATAACCTGCTTACCGGATCCGTCATTGGTGACGTGAAACCAGATGGAACGTTCTCAATCGCCGGGGTTCTCCCGGACCAGTACACGATTGAGGTGTTCGGGTTGCCGCAGGAGTTCTACCTCAGAAAGATCGAGGTCGGGATGGAGGACATCCCAGGCCGCAAGATTGACTTCAGGCATGCTGCTGGTCCTTTCGAACTCGTGGTCAGCTCCTCTGCTGGTAGCATAGCCGGATCGGTTGTGGACGAAGAGCAGACTACTGCGAAGGGCGTCGAAGTCGTGCTGGTCCCGGCCCCCGAGCATCGCCAGGAACGCGATCTGTACAGAACGGCTCTGACTAATAAGGAGGGGCAGTTTAACTTCCTCGGCGTTCCGCCCGGAGAGTACAAGCTTTTTGCAGTGCCGGGAGTGGAGCCGGAAGCATATTTTGATCCGGACTTCATAGGCCCGCTCGAGGACTACGGCCAAGTCATTAATGTGGAAGAGAATTCCAGCCATGTGGAGCTTCTAAAGGTATTGTCTACGCCCTGAGAAGGCAGTAGTCCACGATGAGCCAATGCGGAAGCACGTTGAGTTGCTCCAAGAAGTGCCTCTCTTTTTCCAACAAGTCCGTATTTTTCAATCACGGTTGAGACTTGAATGGATCTTGCTCTGTGTAAGCCAAAACCCAAAGGTCGTTCCATTTAAGGGGTCTGGTCATGGGCCTACCCCGAACGGGCCATTGGGCGCGGCTTTACCTCGCGTTAAACTTCCCGCCGCATGACAGAAAACTCGGACTACCTTTTAGTCAATCCCGTGTCGCAGGTCTGCCCCAAGTGCGGAGCGAAACCGGGCAAAGCTTGCGACATGCTCACGGATCGGATGGCATTGATCCACATTGAGCGCCTCAAGGCCCCATCGCGTTCCAAGGTCAAATAGATTGATTAGGATGCGGAGAAGATCAGGAACAAAAGGTTGCACTGGCCGAGCCGATCGTCGAAGCTACGCTGCAGATAGGCGGAAAACCCGCCCTTGGTTTAGCTTAACGTTAGGTCCCGTGCCATTTCCGTGCCGTTAGCACGCCGTGCACTTCACGCTTTTGCATCCGGTCAGTACCGTGATCATCGGCTGGGATAACCGGGCGCAAGTCGAAGAGAACGTGCAGATCGATCGAGAATTTACGCCGCTATCCCAAACGCAGATGGCGGCACTCAACGACTCGCCGCGCCGGTGGCAAAGCAATCGCTCTTCTTCCGCTTTACTGACCGCAGCAGGGGCTGATGGAATGCACTTCGACCTAAATCTTTTATCGGGCATGTAAGTGACCCACGTAAAATCGCAGAGTTGCGCATGCGTGAATGGTGTGCTCGGAAGCTTGGACATGATTCGTGCGAAAGCTAACCCCAAGCGAAAAGGTTGAGTCAGAATCATGCTGATCCTCCCAGATCGTTTGTTCCCCGCTGAGCCCAGCGCTCGAAAGATCGCGAAGGCCCTCTATGAGGAGGTGTGTACTCTTCCCATCGTCAGTCCTCACGGGCATACAACAGCGAAATGGTTTGCGGGGAACCTTCCTTTCCCAGATCCGGCAACGCTCTTCGTTCAGCCCGACCACTACATCTTTCGAATGCTCTATAGCCAGGGAGTTTCCATGGATGATCTCGAAATTGGGCGGAAGGAACTGAAGAATCCTCGGAAAGTCTGGCGCATCTTCGCCAGCCACTACTATCTGTTCCGCGGAACTCCGACACGGACGTGGCTGGACTATGCCTTCCAGGAACTTTTCGGACTGAACGATCGACTATCGGAAAAAAACGCGGACCTGTATTTCGACGCGATCTCGGAAAAATTATGTAAGCCACAGTTCCTCCCGCGTGCTTTGTACCAGAGTTTCAATCTGGAGGTTCTGGCGACGACGGATTCCCCGATCGATTCGTTGGCCGATCACAAATCCATCCGCGAATCGAACTGGAAGGCGAGGATTTTGCCAACGTTCCGTCCCGATCCGGTGGTTGACCCTGATTTTCCTGAATTTGTCGGGAATGTCGCAAAGCTAGGCGAGCAGACTTTGGAAGACACCTCGACGTGGACCGGCTACTTGAACTCACTCAAACTAACCCGCGCTCGCTTCCTGGAATTCGGTTGTACCGCAACCGACCATGGCCATCCCACGGCGAAAACCGCTAATCTCTCTACTACTGAATCTGCGGCGCTTTTTCGTCAGATCCTGGCCGGCAGTGCCGATGCCCAGCAAAAAGAATTCTTCCGCGCCCAGATGCTGACAGAGATGGCCCGGATGAGCCTTGACGACGGCCTGGTGATGCAGATTCACCCCGGCAGCGAACGCAACCACAATCGCAAACTCTATGAACAATTTGGTCGCGATGCGGGTGCGGATATTCCGAGACCTACGAATTATGTCGACGCGCTTCGCCCTTTGCTCGATCAATTTGGCAATGAGAGCGGTCTCACGATTATTGTTTTCACACTAGATGAGTCGACCTACAGCCGGGAACTTGCACCGCTGGCGGGACACTATCCATGCCTTCGCCTTGGCCCTGCGTGGTGGTTTCACGACAGTCCGGAGGGGATGATGCGTTTCCGCGAACTTACAACCGAAACGGCGGGATTCTACAATACGGTCGGCTTCAACGATGATACGCGAGCTTTCCTGTCTATTCCGGCTCGTCACGACATGGCTCGTCGCGTTGATTGTGCATTCCTCGCAAAGCTGGTCGCCGAGCATCGGTTGGAGGAAGATGAAGCCCTGGAAGTGGCGCACGATCTCGCCTATCGTTTGGTGAAAAAAGCATATCGGCTGTAAAGCCCGACATGGCAGACACCTCATTTTTCGGCAGATCGGAGAGCGGCACAGCGCCCGGCGTACGCTTAGGACGCGTCCGTTGGACAATCTGCGCGATGCTCTTCACCGCCACTTCGATCAACTACATGGATCGCCAGGTGATCGCGATCCTAAAGCCTACCCTCGAACGCAGCATTGGCCTGACCGAAGTGGAGTATGGCTATATTATTGACGCATTCCAGCTCGCCTACGCAATTGGCCTTCTAACCGCGGGGCGAATGATCGACAAGCTGGGGACGCGCATCGGCTACATGCTGGTGATGGCGGTATGGAGTCTCTCGGCGATGGGACACGCCTTGGCCAGTGCAGCGCTGGATTTCGGCATCGCGCGCTTTACTCTCGGACTCGGCGAGGCCGGCAATTTTCCCGCCGCGATCAAGACGGTTGCAGAGTGGTTTCCGAAAAGCGAGCGCTCACTGGCGACCGGCATCTTCAATTCCGGATCCAATGTTGGAGCAATTCTGGCTCCGCTTCTTGTGCCGTGGGTGACGGTGCGCTACGGCTGGCACATGGCCTTCCTGGTTACCGGAATCCTTGGCCTACTCTGGATCCCCTGGTGGTTTAAACAATATCGCAGACCGCCCCACCACCCCACGCTCACGGCTGATGAACTGCAGCACATCTACCAGGATGCGGCCGTTGAGGCCGGTCCCTCGGTGCAGTGGGTACGATTGTTGCATTGCCGGCAGACTTGGGCCTTTGCAATCGCAAAATTCTTCACCGATCCGATCTGGTACTTCTATCTGTTTTGGCTTCCGTCATACTTCAGCGCGAAATTCGATCTGAACCTCTCGCATCTGGGGCTGCCGCTCATTATTGTGTATAACGTGTCAGCGATTGGCAGTATAGGCGGAGGCTGGTTGCCCGCGCCCTTCCGCCGATTGGGACTGTCTTCGAACCAAGCGCGAATCGCGGCTATGCTCATCTGCGCAGCCCTGGTTGTCCCGATCTTTGCGGCCTCAGGTGTGAAGTCGGTGTGGACCGCCGTTGCATTGATCAGCGTCGCTGCGGGCGCACACCAGGGTTGGTCGGCCAATCTCTTCACGACCTCATCGGATATGTTTCCGCGCAGCGCCGTGGGATCGGTCGTTGGTATTGGCGGGATGGCCGGGTCGATCGGCAGCGTGCTCTTTGCTTTCTATGCCGGCCACGTCCTTCAATTGACTCACAGCTATGTCAGCCTCTTCGCTATCGCTTCCGGAGCATATCTGATCGCCCTGATTTTTCTGTACGCGCTCGCTCCCGGACTAAAGAAAGTGGAATTCGCGCTATGAGTCTTTACTGCGCCGCCGGCGATGTCGACAGCGATTTGTTTCCGCAGTTGCCAGGCCTGCTGAGCGGGAGCCTCGCAAAGCTCGGGAAGCGAAACCGCGTACTGATTGTGCCACCGGACCAGAGCCGCATTCATTCCCGCGCCGGCGACCTGACGCGATACTCGTGGGAATATTACGGAGACCATCTGCAAGCAGTCCTGCCGGCCCTCGGGACGCATGCCGCCATGCAACCCGGCCAGATCGCGCGAATGTTTGGCGCCATGCCGAGCGAACTGTTCCGTGTTCATCACTGGCGAACGGACGTCGAGACTCTCGGCGAAGTTCCGGCGGAGTTTGTCCACGAGCAATCAGAAGGGAAGCTGAACTACGCGTGGCCAGCGCAGGTGAACTGTCTTATTTCGCAGGGCGGCTTCGATCTCATTCTCTCCATCGGCCAGGTTGTGCCCCATGAAGTCATCGGCATGGCAAACTACAACAAGAACATCCTCGTTGGTACGGGAGGCGCTGAGGGAATCAATCGCAGCCACTACCTGGGCGCAGTGTATGGGATGGAACGCATTATGGGCCGAGCCGAGAATCCGGTGCGCAACGTTCTCAACTACGCTGCCGATCACTTTCTACGGCATCTGCCCATCGTGTATGTGCTCACCGTAGTCGGACGCGACGCGGACGACCGTCTGGTTGTGCGCGGCCTTTTCATTGGCGACGACGCTGAGTGTTTCCACCGCGCCTGCAACCTAAGCATGAAGGTAAATTGTGCAACCGTCGACGCGCCCATTCGCAAGGCCGTCGTCTATCTTGATCCGCACGAATTCCATAGCACGTGGCTGGGGAATAAGGCTGTCTATCGCACCAGGATGGCGTTGGCCGACAATGCGGAGCTGATCATTCTGGCGCCCGGCGTAAAAGAATTCGGCGAAGATCCGGCAATCGACGGGCTCATCCGCAAGTATGGTTATCGCGGAATTTCGGCTACGCTAGAAGCCGTGAGTACCAATGCGGATCTCGCCGGCGACCTGGGCGCGGCGGCTCATCTTATCCACGGCTCGTCCGAAGGGCGTTTTACAATCAGGTGGTGTGCCGGGGAGCTGGGCAAAGAAGAGATTGAAGGGGTTGGCTTTGAGCACGGCGATTTGAATACGATGCTGATGCGCTACAACCCGCAGAAGCTTCGCTACGGCTACAACCAGATCGACGGCGAAGAAGTTTTCTTTATCCCGAATCCAGGGTTAGGACTCTGGTCGTTCCGCGGGAAATTGGGCAGTGAGATGGCACCTGTGGCGTCCCTTCCAACAGAATAACAATAGTAAGAGTAATGATGACCAATATTTTCAGTCTCGAAGCTGCCGTGGTGATCGGCGCCATCACGGGGATCGGGTCGTGGGCCGCGCCCCGCCAGGGCGTTAATCAATAGTGGGTGCGGCGGAAGGAGTTGTGCAGATGACCTACACAAGACGCTCGGTACTCGCGGGTTTGGGGATCGCGGGACTCGGATCCACAATGCTGTCTTTCGTTAAGAGAACCGCCGCGTCCTCGCTGATCGGGCCATCGGCGGCGACTGGTGGCTGCGCGTTCCGTCTGGCGGTGATCAACGACGAGATCACGCAGGATTTCGAGAAAGCATGCCAGATCGTCGCAGGTGATTTCGGGCTGCGTTGGATCGAGTTGCGGTCGATGTGGGACAAGAACGTAACTGTACTCAGTGCGAAAGAAGTTGCGGATGCAAAGAAGATCCTTGATAAACACAAACTGCAAGTGACGGACATCGCAAGCCCGCTGTTTAAGACTGACTGGCCTGGAGCTCCACGCTCATCGCAAAGCGAAACGCGAGACCAGTTCAAAGCGGATTTCGATTCCAGCGCCCAGGATAAACTTCTCGAACGATGCATCTCGCTTGCCAGGTCTTTCAACACAGATCGGATTCGGTGTTTTGACTTCTGGCGTCTGGATGATCAAAAGCCATACCGTGCAGCGATTAACGCTAAATTGCAACAGGCCGCGGAACGCTGCGCAAAAGACAAAATCATTCTCTTGCTCGAAAACGAGATGTCCTGCAACACGGCGACGGGTGAGGAGTCGGCTGCTTTGTTGAAAGCAATTCCAAATAGGAACTTCATGCTCAACTGGGATCCCGGCAACGCCGCAGCCCTCGCAGGCACGCCCTATGCGGCAGGTTATGATCTGCTGCCCAAAGGCCGCATCGGGCATTGCCATTGCAAGGACGTGGTGAGCAAGCCGGACCATAAATACGATTGGGCGCCGGTGGGTAGCGGCATGGTGGATTGGGTGGGCCAGTTGCAGGCTCTACGGCGTGATGGTTTCCATTACGGATTGAGCCTCGAAACCCACTGGCGTGGAGCAAGCACCCCCGAAGCGTCGACACGCGTCAGCATGGATGGCCTTCGAAAGATACTGACGAAGGCCGGAATATCCTGTTGATTTCAAGCAGTCATCTCGAACTATAACAGTTACGAATGACGAGGGAAAATAATGGTTACGCGACGTGAGTTTCTGGAGGATCTGGCTGTCGGGGCGGCGGGTCTGGCAGTGGCGAGTTCGGCGAGAAGTTACGGCCAGATCATTGGTTCCAACGACCGCCTCAATTTTGCTGTGATCGGTTTGAATGGCCGTGGTTACGCTCATCTGTCGTCGCTGAAGGCCAACCGGAGCGCTGCGCGCGTCTCGCATGTCTGCGACGTGGACGTCGCCATCCTCGCCAAATTCAGCGACGCTACCCAGCGGGAGATGGGCGCGCTTCCGGTATCGGAGAAGGATTTTCGCCGGCTTCTCGAAAAAAAGGATATAGACGCTATCACCATTGCAACCCCCGACCATTGGCATGCACCGATGGCAATCGCGGGTTTGCAAGCAGGCAAACACGTCTATTTGGAAAAGCCATGCAGTCATAATCCCGCCGAGGGAGTGATGCTGGTCGAGGCGCAGCGCAAGTATGGCAAGCTCGTCCAGATGGGGAATCAGCAGCGATCATCGCCGCATACGATAGAGATCGTGACAAAAATCCATGCAGGCCTTGTAGGCAGACCCTATGCCGCGAAAGCCTGGTACGCCAATGTAAGGAAGTCAATTGGCACGGGTAAAGAAGTGCCCGTGCCTCCACAACTTGATTGGGACCTGTGGCAAGGGCCTGTGCCGCGTCGCCCATATAAGGACAATTTGCATCCTTACAACTGGCACTGGTTTCGGATTTATGGGACTGGGGAATCCCTTAATAATGGCACTCATGAAGTCGATGTCTGTCGTTGGGCGCTTGGAGTCAATTTCCCGCAGCGGGTAACGGCGTCGGGAGGGAGATATCACTTCAAGGACGATTGGCAGTTTTATGACACGCTCGTCACCAGCTTCGAGTACAAGGACAAAGTAATTTCGTGGGAAGGGAACAGCTGCCAGGGAATGAAGTATTACGGGCGAGATCGCGGTTCTGTCATCATGGGAACAGAAGGGACTGTGTTGGTGGATCGCGATGGCTACGAAGTCTATGACCTGAAAGGGACCAAGACGAATGAATTTAAGGTCGGCAGTACCACTTCATCGACAGATCTCGTTGGCCGCGATTCCATGACAGACGCTCACTTCGCGAACTTCATTGCCGGAATCCGTAAAGGCGAGAAACTCAATGCCCCGGTTTCTGAAGGCAACATCGCGGTGACCATGCTGCAGCTCTCCAACGTCGCATGGGAAACACAGCGAGAACTGCATCTGGACGCGAAGAGTGGAATGATCCTGGGCGATTCGGAAGCCATGAAGATGTGGGGCCGTGAATACGAACAAGGGTGGGCACTGCATGTCTAAGGCCCTGACAGGCTTCTACTCGCGTCGCGATTTCGTTCGCTCAGGCGCGCTCGTTGCAGCGGCGGTGGCTGTTTCGAACGATGTCTCGGCACTTGTTTTGGAAGCCTTGCCGATTCGTTTGGGCCTGGCCAGCTACACATTCCGTAACTTCAGCCGAACACAGCTGATCGCCTTCATGAAGCAGCTCAATGTTCTTGCGTTGAATGCAAAAGATGTCAAAGATCATCTTCCGATCAATGCCCAGGAGGAATCCGCCGCACTCGCCGACTATGCTGCGGCCGGTATCAAGCTTCACGCCGCTGGAGCCATCTATTTCGCCAAAGATGAAGATGCCGACATCCGGTCGAAGTTTGAATACTGCAAGCGAGCGGGTATCGATGTTGTTATCGCCGGCGATCCTACCCCGGAAACCCTGCCACGGATCGAGAAGTTCGTGCAGGAATACGACATTCGCATCGCGATTCACAATCATGGCCCCGAAGACAGAATCTGGCCTTCTCCGTTAAATGTATTGCGAGCGGTTAAGAATATGGATCCGCGCCTCGGGTGCTGCATCGATGTCGGACACACCGTTCGGACCGGCGCGGACTTGGTCCAGGCGATCCACGAAGCCGGGTCCAGGCTGTTCAATTTACACATGAAAGACCTGGCGAACTTCGGGAGCAAGGAAAGTCAGGTTGCAGTGGGGGACGGCATCATGCCGGTGTCTGAGATGTTCGCAGCCCTCATCGAAATGAAATATAAAGGCTATGTCGATCTTGAATATGAGGTACATCCCGATGATCCGATGCCGGGCGTGATCAGCAGTTTCGCGTATATGCGCGGGATCCTGTCGGGGCTCGGGTACGTGAACCGTGGCAGATGAGGCAAATGGGAACACGCTTTTAAAAGGTGATTTTGCGATTGATATTACAACGACAGCGTGCCAGACCACCAAGAACCCAAGATAGTACAGGAGGGTCTGTTCGGTCAGCCGTGTCGTCGGCGCGTAGGGCTCGCCTTCCAGTCGCCTTCAGCTGGATTTGTTCTTCACTGGAGCATGCTCGCATCCATGAGCGCACGGAAAATCCGGTTCGGAACAATCACTCATGCAGCTGGGCTTTTTCGACCGGCGATCCGGAACTGGATGCGCTCCTGCCTTTCGCCGAGCCGTAACGGATTCCCCGATCAATTGCGTTGATGATCCAGCAGGCTCAGGCGTCACCCTCACGCATCATTGCCATTGGTACGCACTGGAACATACTGGTGCAAGCTTTGGCGGCGACGTGACAATCGAGTTCGCTCGACCTGCGTGCGAGTTTCTGTAAGAATTTGCTTGTGCTTTGTTGTTCGTTAATATCCAAACGGAAACACCGAACGAAACCAACAAAGATTGGCCCATGCCGCTGGCAGCACGATCAAAGTGGACGTTAACCACACCAGAAAAAATCGGTCATGCATACGAGGACTCCTCCATCTGATTTGATGGCCAGAGAGATGGAAAAAACAAAGGGAGTGCTGAGCTCGGCACGTTTTTGTATTTTCGGAGGCGGCCTTCTTCAAGATCAACCGACTCCGGTTCTTAGGCTCGTTGTGCCAAACTCGCGGTACAAGAACGGTACAACCTGGGCGTGTTCTCTAGCGTTCTCGCCGGTTCCTTACAGGGCATTGCAGAGCGACCGCTGCCTTGTAATTACAACGTGATCCAGTTTGTTTGCGCTCTTTCACGGCGGTAACACGGGTTCAAATCCCGTCGGGGACGCCAACAAGACTAGCCTGCTCCAACATCGAGATAAATGCCTGACAGAATGAGTGGTTACGCGGTGTAAAGTAGCCACTTTCTGGGTCATACGCTAAACCGTCAGAGAAAAGGGCAATTTGAATCTCACGTTTGCGTCGAGGTGGGGCCACCTCCAACTCTCTCCGAGGTCAATGATCCCCGCGTCCGCCTGCTTGACCAACTCCTCCATCGTGCTTTGCTCTGAATCCAAAGCTGTTATCTGCTCCTGAATGCGTTTCGTCTCAGTCTCAGTTGACGTCTTGACTTGAAATCCTCTTCCGACAATTCACCTATGAGCCTTGCCTTAATTGCTCTCTGGTTCAAAGTGTTCTGTTCGTCGAGTAGCCGCACGAGGGACTTTGCATCCGCAGCAATGCTCTCTTTACGAACATCCCAAGTTCTAGCCGCCAGAGTTGGCAGCATCGCTAGCGTACGAGCGCCCGGTTGGAGAATATGAAGAGATGGTAGGTATGTTTCTCCAATTCCTCGGCGCTGAGACTGGTGCTGCGGCACCTCGGTGTCCAGCAGCAATAGCGGGGATAGCTCTTCGACCAGCCCTTGACCATTCCTGCGGTCAGATTGTTTCCGCACTTCCAACATTGAACGAACCCCCGAAGAGGAAACTCGTCACGCACCATTTGGGTTGGTGCTTTGCCTGTCAGTCTCTGCTGAACTGTGTCGAATACTTGTTCGGAGGAAGTCTAGCAATCCACAATGCACGGGTCGCTCGGTAAGGCCCTGTAAGGACAACCCGAGTGCATGGATTATTTCCCTTACATGGTGCAGGACGAGACCCTGGTGGTCGACGCAATCGAGCTCTACGCGGCGAGCGGCCGAAAACTCAATCGGCGCACTATCGCAACCACGCCTGCTAACTCGTTGGAATTACGTTTCAAGTTGAACTCATAACCCAAAGGTCGGTGGTTCAAATCCACCCCCGGCAACCAACGCAATCATAAGGTTACGGGCATCGCTCAAGTGTAGTGACTGTCCAACAAGCTGGACTGCGACGCAGTTCCCCTTATTTATTGAATGGAGACCTCTTGATTGGCAGGTCGTTGCAAGAGGCGTTGCACAATGGGCCGATTGGCCTTGTGCTTGGCCAAGGCCGAGGCATTGCCGTACTGGTCCATTGTGGTTGAGACGTGCGCGTGTCGCATGAGTTTCTGCTGTACGCCCACAGGTGCTCCGGTCTCGTCCAGCCAAGCACGGTATGTGTGACGGAACATGTGAAACCCGATCCTGCCAAGCACCAGTTTCAGACCTGTGGGAACCAAGTAGTCGTTGCGCATCGAGTCGGCGTGATACGGTCGACCGGTCACCGGACTCGGGAAAAGCCAATGTTCTTCGGTATCGAGACAGAGCGCCTGCCATTTCCTCAGTTTTGTCGCCCAACGACTTAAGGTGCTCGGAAACGAATTCCTGGCTGGTTGACTTGGAAGGGTAAACGCCCCTTGAGAATTAAAGGAGCGTGCGGGCTGCTTCCCGGCCCTGAGGTGTCAAGGTGTCATGCCGGGCCCGCTATGCTGTTGAAGTTACGTTCCAGTGCGGATTCGATTCCTTCCGCGCTGACAATCTTTTTAAGCAACGTGCGACTAGCCGCGATTCATCCGCCGATTGATCCCTCGCGCGATGCATCTTCGTGCTTAGATTTTTCCGCTAAAGAAACAATTTGAATCTCAAGCATCGAAAAATTGCGTCGTGCCTAACTACTTGAAGTGGTTGACGGCAACATGCCGTTGCTTATAGATTCGAGTTCGATGTTCATCCATCGCCACCGCCATCATCATCACGCGCACGGCGCGCCGGCGGGGGTGTCTGCTTGAGATAATCAGCACCCATATAGAGCTTCAGCCCGCTGACGCGATAACGCTCAGCGGGCTTTTTGTTTTTTGAATGCGAGGAGCAAAGCTGTATGAATACAGAATTTGATTTCAACAAAATGAACGGGCTGCTTCCGGCCGTGGTCCAGGATTCGTCCGATGGGGAGGTCTTAATGGTCGGGTTCATGAATCGGCCGGCGCTGGAGCGCACCTTACAAGAAGGATACGTAGCCTTCTTCAGCCGAACGCGCAACCAGCTCTGGACCAAAGGAGAGAGTTCGGGTAACCGGCTACGACTCGTCTCCGCTTACACCGACTGTGATCGCGACACGCTGTTGTTGCGCGTCGAGGTGGAGGGAGCCGGATTGGTTTGCCATCGCGGTACTCGCTCTTGTTTCACGGAACAAGTCCCTCAGCAGGCATCCGGCGCGCTAGCTATTCCGCTAGGAGAGATGCGATGAAGCTGCGCATCGGTATTCCCAAGGGGAGCCTTCAGGAGGCGACCTTGCAGTTGTTTTCTCAAGCCGGCCTCCCGGTGTACACCGATGGCCGCTCGTATTTCGCCGGCACCGCCGATCCCGACATCGATTGCATGTTGATCCGAGCCCAGGAAATGGCGCGCTATGTGGAACATGGCGCCATCGATGCAGGTCTGACCGGGCTCGACTGGATCGTCGAGAGCGGCCTGGAAGTGGTGACGGTCAGCGACCTGATCTATGCCAAGCGGAGCCGGGGTAAAGTGCGCTGGGTACTGGCGGTGCCGGAGGACGCTCCATTCCAGCGGGCGGAAGACCTGGCGAAATGCACGATTGCTACCGAACTGGTGAGTGTCACGCGCAATTACTTCAGCAAGAAAAACGTCGAAGTGCGCGTGGAGTTTTCCTGGGGAGCCACGGAAGTCAAGCCGCCGCTGCTGGCGGACGCCATCGTGGAGGTCACTGAGACAGGAAGCTCGCTCAAAGCGAATCGCCTGCGCATCCTGGAAACAGTGCTGGAGTCGAACACGCAGGTGATAGCCAACAAAAGTTCGTATGCCGATTGTGGCAAACGTCGCAAGATCGAGAACCTCGTTCTGATGCTGCGGGGGGCGATGGAAGCACAAGGCCGCGTCGGATTGATGCTGAATGTGCGAAAGGAAAACCTTGCGGCGGTGCTCGCAGTCCTTCCCGCGTTGAAGAAGCCGACCGTTTCGACCCTGAGTGACGACCATTGGCTTGCGCTCAACACCGTGATTGAAGAGTCGGCGGCGTGGGGGCTGATTCCGCGCCTTAAAGAAGCGCAGGCCCAGGGCATCGTCGAATATCCCCTTAATAAGGTGGTGATGTGATGCGGGTAGTTTCAGGTCGTGGTGCCGCATCGCTGATTCGCCGTCTCAGTGCGCGCCACACACAACTTTCAGCGCTGGAACCGCGCGTGCGGCGAATCGTGAACGATGTCCGGCGCCATGGCGACCGCTCGCTGCGCACGTATGCAAAGCGTTGGGATGGCTTGGCTGCGAACCAATCATTACGAGTACCGGAGGCAGAACTGAAGGCTGCATGGGAATCGCTTACACCCCGCCTGCGCAAATCTCTTCGCCAAGCCGCCCAAAACATCCGCCGTTTCTGCCACTGGCAAAAGCCCGCCGCCTGGACACGAAGGCGAGCCGGCATTTCCCTCGGGCAATTGATACGACCGCTTCAGTCAGCGGGATGCTACGTTCCCGCCGGCCGACATCCACTGGTTTCAACCTTGCTGATGACTGTGATTCCCGCCCAAGTCGCGGGAGTGAAGGACATCCGCGTGGTCTCGCCCAAGCCGTCGCCGGAAGTACTGGCCGCGGCTGCGATGCTCGGGGTACGCGAGTTTTACCGCATAGGAGGGGCGCAAGCAATCGCGGCTCTGGCCTACGGCACTCGAAGTATTCCGCGCGTGGACAAGATCGTCGGACCGGGGAACGCTTATGTCACCGTCGCCAAGAAACTGGTTTCCTTCGAGTGTGCGATCGATTTTCTGGCAGGACCCACGGAGGCCGTCGTTCTCAGCGATTCGGGCTGTCCGGATTTTATTGCAACTGACCTTGTTGCTCAGGCCGAGCACGATCCGAATGCGCTCGCTTTGTTCATCACGACAAGACGTAGGTTGGCGGGAGATGTGGCGCTGAGCATAGAGCGCCTTGTCCAAGACAACCCAACCGCGCGGGAATCGTTGCGACGGCGAGGCGCAATCCTGGTGGCCGCATCACGTAAACAAGCGCGGGACTGGACTAATATCCTCGCTCCCGAACACATCACGATCGCTCCAGAGGATTTACCTTTCATCCGAAATGCCGGCTCGGTTTTTGTGGGCAACTACTCGCCGCAGGCGGCGGGCGATTACGCTTCCGGCCCAAACCACGTGTTGCCCACCTCAGGCCAGGCTCGATTCCGAGGAGGACTGAGCGTGCTGGATTTCTGCAAGGTCATTACAGTGCAGCAACTCTCTTCGCGCGGATTGCGTCGGATCGCGAAAACAGTCGAATGTCTGGCAGAGACTGAAGGCTTGCATGCGCATGCTCATTCCGTGCGTGTGAGGTATAGCAATGCTTAGCCCACGCGAAGCTGTCCGCATGCTGCCTTCATACCACCCTCCTCTCGGAGGGCGGGATGGCCTGCGCCTCGACTTTAACGAAAACACGATCGGGTGCTCGCCGCGGGTTCTCAATTGCTTGCGGCATGTTGGCATGGAACAGCTCGCGAGATATCCCGAGCGCGAACCGGTGGAAGCGGCGGTGGCGGACTTCTTTGGAATCGCGGCGTCGCAACTGCTGCTAACCAATGGCGTCGATGAAGCGATCCATTTGCTCTGCCAAACCCACCTCGAACCCGGCGACGAAGCGTTAATTGTGGTCCCTACGTACTCGATGTACCGGATTTACATCATGGCGACGGGCGCTCAAATTATTGCCATTCCCGCGGGGAAAGGCTTTTGTTTTCCAACCGACGAAGTATGCAATTGCATTACGCCGCGTACTCGCCTGATTGCCATTGCGAATCCGAACAATCCCACGGGGACGGTCGCTCCGCAGCAAGACTTGCTACGACTCGCAGCCTCTGCACCGGATTCCGCCATCTTAGTCGACGAAGCGTACTTTGAGTTCTACGGGCAAACCTTACTGCCCAAGTGCCGCGAATTTCCAAACTTATTTGTGGCGCGCACGTTTTCCAAGGCATACGGATTGGCCGGACTGCGCATTGGCGCGCTTATCGGCAATACGGATCAGATCCATTCGGTGCGGCGAGTGAGTTCGCCCTACAACGTAAATGCCGTGGCGCTTGCCTGTCTTCCTGAGGCAATCGCCGATCAAACTTACATCCAGCACTATGTGAACGAGATCCGTGAATCACGCACGCGTCTGGAGCAGGCTCTTGAAGCGAGTGGAATTTATTTCTGGCCCAGCGAGGCGAATTTTGTGCTTGCTCGTGTCCGCTCGACAGCGTTCATCGAGCAAATGCGGCGGCGGGGCATTCTGATTCGCGATCGCTCAAATGACCAGGGCTGCGAAGGCTGTGTGCGCATCACCCTTGGCCCGCGCGCGCATACTGATCGACTGCTGGCCGCGCTCCAGGAAACGCTCGAAGAACTTGGAATGACCCAAGAACAAGGAGCGTCTCCGGCATGAGAAAAGGTACCATCCAACGCGTCAGCAAGGAAACTCGAATTCAGATCTCGCTCACTATAGAGGGCCGTGGGCGCTATCAGGTGTCCACTGGCATCCGCTTCTTCGATCACATGCTGGAACTGTTCGCGCACCACGGAGGATTCGATCTGAAGATCAAGGCTCGCGGTGATCTGGACGTCGATCAGCACCACACTGTGGAAGACATTGGGATCGTGCTCGGACAGGCGTTTGACAAGGCACTCGGCAGCAAGCGCGGCATTCTCAGAGCCGGGTATTTTCTGATGCCCATGGATGAAACTATGGGGATGGCTGCCATTGATTTCTGCGGACGCACCGCCGCGATCGTAGCTACCAAGGTCCGTACGCACCTGGTTGGAGATCTACAGGCAGAGCTGGTACCGGACTTCTTCGAGGGCTTTGCCCGCGGTGCGAGAGCCAATGTGCACGTTCGCGTCCTCTACGGACGATCCAGCCATCACAAGATTGAGGCGCTCTTCAAGGCCTTCGCGCGGGCACTTCGTGCGGCTTGCTGGCGTGATCGCCGAATGAAGCGGCTCCTCCCAAGTACCAAAGGAGTGCTGTGATGATTGCGATCGTAGACTATGGCGCGGGCAATCTGGTTTCTGTGAAGAAGGCGCTGGATTGGCTCGGCCACGACTGTGCTATTACTTCCGATCCCGAGCGGGTTAGAAACGCTACGCGAGTCGTCTTGCCCGGCGTTGGTCATTTTGGCTCGACAGCCGCGCTCGGTCGCTCTGGATTGCACGGTGCCATTGCGGATGCTATCGACCGTGGAGTTCCGTTTCTGGGCATCTGCGTTGGCATGCAGTGGATGTTCGAGAGTAGCCAAGAATCGCCGGAAACGTCAGGTTTGGGACTGTTCCATGGCGAATGCGAGCGTTTTCCTGCGACCGTAAAATCGCCGCATGTTGGATGGAACCAGATTGAAGCGGGCGCGTCCTCCCGACTCTTTCGCGACCTGCCGGCGTCGTCCTTTATGTATTTCACACATTCCTTTTGCGCCCCCCTTTTCGAAGACACGGTGGCGTGTTGTGAATACGGGGGAAGGTTTTCAGCGGCCGTAGAACGGGATCATTGTTTTGGCGTCCAGTTTCATCCCGAAAAATCAGGCGAGAATGGTTTAAAGGTGTTGGAAAAGTTTTGTGTAATCTAAATGCTGACCAAACGCATCATCGCTTGCCTGGACGTGGACGGCGGCCGTGTCGTGAAGGGCGTGCAGTTCACAAACCTGCGCGACGCGGGGGATCCCGCCGAATTGGCAAAGGCGCATGCCGCGTCCGGAGCGGATGAAATCGTTCTCCTGGATATCTCGGCCACGCACGAAAGGCGGACCACGCTTCTCGACACAGTGTGCCGGACCGCTCGTCAATTGTTTATTCCGTTCACGGTGGGAGGAGGCATTCGTACTCTGGAGGATGCGGCAGCGGTCTTTTCGGCGGGCGCGGACAAGGTCAGTATCAATTCGGCGGCACTCGCTGATCCTGAGTTAATCACGCACATCGCAGAGCGGTTTGGATCGCAAGCAGTGGTCGTGGCAATTGACGCGAAGCGCAGCAAGAACGAATTGCATTGGGAAGCGTTCGCACGTGGAGGAAGAACGGCAACCGCTCGCGACGCGGTGGCCTGGGCACGGCAAGTGGAGTCGTGCGGGGCAGGTGAGATTCTGTTGACCTCGATGGATCGCGACGGCACGGGCTCGGGCTTCGACTGCGATTTAACACGAACCGTGGCCGATTCTGTTCGTATTCCGGTCATTGCTTCCGGCGGTGCCGGCGGCGCTCAGCATTTTGTGGAAGTGTTTCGTGAAGGGCACGCCGACGCCGCGCTGGCAGCGTCGATTTTTCACTATGGCTTTAGCCGCCTTGTAGACCTCAAGCAGCAACTGAGTTCCGAGGGTATCGCGGTGAGGTGGCCATGCTGATCCCTTCCATCGACCTGATGGGCGGCAAGATTGTTCAACTTGCTCAAGGCAGCAAGAAGATTCTGGAGTTCGACAACTTTCATGTGTGGGATGGGTCGCGGACACAACGTCGATCTTGTGCGGGAATTGTCGCGCCAAGTACCCTGTCAGATCGGAGGCGGGATTCGTTCGGTGGATGCCGCGCTAGCAACTTTGAAGTTGGGAGCGCGACGCGTCATTCTTGGATCGTCCCTGATTTCAGAAGGCGCAATCAACACCGCTTTCGCGCAAGAAGCCGCAGCTCAAATTGGCTCCGAAAGACTCGTGTTTGCCGTGGACTCCCGCGGCGGGCGTGTTGCCATCAGGGGTTGGCAAGAAGTGACCGACATTACGCCCCTGGAGATGATGCGTGCCCTCGAGCCCTTTTGCAGCGCATTTCTCTACACTCACATCGATACCGAAGGCCTGCTGAAGGGAATTCCGTTTGACGTTGTGAGTGAACTGCGGGGCGCCACGTCTCGTCAATTGATCGCCGCCGGAGGAATCCGGAACCAGGCAGAGGTCGATGACCTCGACGCACTCGGCGTGGATTCAGTAGTGGGAATGGCGATCTACCAGGGATTGATGCCTGCGTGAATAAGCGTCGGTGGGTCTGGGAAAACCACACAATGATTAAATAAGGAATTTTTGCTGGTTTGCTCCCCGAGCGCCCGGGACGGACGACTAGGTCCGTCCCGACTCGTTCGCAAGACAGTTCTGCTACAGAGCAGCCACCCCCCGTTCTTGATTGCGAATTCGGATAACCTCGTCCACTTTTGACAGAAAGATTTTGCCATCACCGATCTTGCCGGTAGCCGCGTATTTGACGATGGCGTCGACTGCCATATCGACGAGTTTGTCGTCCAGCACGAGTTCCAGTTTTACTTTCGGCAAGAGATCGGTTTCGTATTCCCGGCCACGATATTTTTCGGTATGGCCTTTTTGCCGTCCGTGACCTCGCACTTCTGAGATCGTCATGCCTTCCACGCCGATCTCGATGAGAGCATCCTTAATCTGGTCAAATCGGTTGGGTTGAACAATCGCTTCGAGTTTGGTCATTTTTTATCCTCATACCGAAATCAGGGTTGCAATTAGGAGGCAATACGTGGTCCGCCTCCTGC
>QIAJ01000234.1 GCA_003225495.1 Acidobacteriota bacterium | reverse complement strand
CACTTTTTCAGCCGTCACGTTCATGCGCCGCGCGATCTCCTCGATTGAGGCGCGCACATACAAGACGTTCTTCGCCGGATTGTGATGCATCTCGCCGATTTCGTTGATGTCATAGCGCAGCGCTGCCACTTGAGCTTCTTCTTCCGACAGCACGGCCCGCGCCTCGTCCAGCATCCAGGTGAAGTAGTCGCCGTCGTCCTCCATAGAAATGTCGGCGTCTTGCGAAGCATAAAATCCGCCGTGCTCACGATCGCTCAGCCACTCATCCATCCAGCGGATGATGTCCTTCGCGACATCCGCGAACAACTGTTCACCCGTAGCCTGGTACCCGTGGACATAATTCTTGAGCAGTTCGGAGTTGTCGTAAGACATCTTTTCGAAGTGCGGCACCACCCACTTCTCGTCGACGGAGTAACGGTGGAACCCACCGGCAAGCTGGTCGTAAACTCCTCCCTGAGCCATGTGCTCGAGCGTGGACACGACTACTTCACGGAGCCTATCGGAACTTGCGGGGATAGCCGCCCCCGATTGTCCGGCGGAGCGAAGCTCCGCAGCTTGAGCATGAGCATACCTTTCAATCAGCAACTCCAGCGCCGATGGATGCGGAAACTTAGGCGCCTGGCCAAAGCCTCCATGCTCGGGATCGAACATCTTGAATGCCGATTCCTGAATCGCCGAAATTAAGCCCGGCGAAATTCGTCCGCTTCTTCCGGCGAACGACTCCGACTGCGCAATGGCGCTTTCAAGCATGGCAGCCTGTTCGATCACGTCCCCGTGCTTTTCCTTGTACGCATTGGCAATGCTGAGCAGCACCCGCCGGAAGCTGGGGCGGCCGTAGCCGTCGCTGGGCGGGAAATACGTTCCGCCGTAGAAGGGCTTTCCATCTGGAGTGAGAAATGCGGTCAGTGGCCATCCTCCTTGCCCGCTCACCGCCTGCACGGCTGCCTGGTAGCGGCTATCGATGTCCGGTCGCTCATCGCGGTCCACTTTCACGGCTACGAAATGCTCGTTCACGATGGCCGCAATCGCAGAGTCGTCATACGATTCCCGATCCATGACGTGGCACCAGTGACACCACACTGCTCCGATATCCAGCAGCATGGGCTTATTGTCGCGTCGTGCCTCAGCGAACGCTTCTTCCCCCCACTCATGCCACCGGATCGGCTGGTGCATGGCGGACCGCAAATAGGATGACGAGGCCCGGGCGAGTGAATTTAATGTTGTAGTGCTCATCCCTTCAGTCTACCGCCGCTTAGTTCCCGGCGCTTGCCCTTGAGCCAATGTAGCTTCATCGGGGAGGCGCGAAGGCTGCGAGGCAAGTGGCAAGATGTTCCAGCTCGTAGAGACGTAGCTGGCTACGTGTTGCTGCGTCAGCCCAACTGCTGAAGCCCAACCCCCACCAATTCCCTGGCGATCTTGCAGTACATCTCAACCGCCTCATGCAACTGGCGCTTTGGAATGAACTCACCCTCGGTATGCGCGACGTGAATCGATCCCGGACCAATCAGCAAAGGTTCGCCCCAGTTCGTGAGTTTCGGAATGTCGGTGGTAAAGGCCGCGATCATGGTTGGAAGTCCGTCCACTGTCCGCAATCGTAAAAAGGGGAGTTCGAGTGGAAACATGACCTCAACCTGCTCTCCCGCGGTGGACACAATCTGCTTCCGCAAGTCCTCCGATGCACCGACCAGCCGGTAAAGCAAATCAGCGTGCGCGTAATCCGGGATGACATTCGGAGCGCGTCCGCCTTCAATCAATCCGATATTCAATGTGCAAGGCCCAACCTGAGGATCGGAAGGCAAAGGCATGGCGCGAAGTCTGCCCAGGGCAGCAATGAGCTTGTCAATCGCCGACTCTCCCAGTTCCGGATACGCGGAATGTGCCATCCTCCCTTTCGCGGTTAGTTCAACGCGCAGCGTTCCCTTGGATGCGAGCGCGAGACGATTCTCGGTGGGCTCGCCATTCACCAGAAAACGGCATTGCGACGGCGCATGCTCATTGGCAATCTTCGCCCCCAGACTGTCGCGTTCTTCCCCCACCACAAACAACAATCCCACATATAGATTTTGTTGACGCAGCCGTTCGGCGGCCGCAATCTGCGCGGCAATGATCCCCTTTGCATCGCACGATCCGCGCCCATAAATCTTCTCTTCGTCTTCCGATGAAGGAATGAATGGGGGAACGGTATCCATGTGGGTAGAAAACACGAGCGCTGGATTCGAGTGTCCTGGCCAGGTCGCAAAGACGTTGAAGCGATCGCCTTCGACGGGAATCTTTTTACTCTGATAGCCGAGCCGGCAAATTTCTCCGTAAAGATAATTTCCGACTGCCGCTTCGTTCCCCGAAATCGATTCGATGTCGATGAGTTGCCGAGTGAGCGTGACCGCATCCATGCAGGAGAGAATAGCAAAAGCAGGCCTCAGGCTTCGGGCCTCCACCGGTTCCGGACGCCTGGTTCCTGAATACTGACTCCTGTAAGCTAACCGCGTGCTTCCCCCGAACTCAACCATTCGGTCTTTATTCCTGAACGGTCCCGCCGGTCGCCTTGAGGCGCTGCTGAATGCTGGAGCAAGCAATGCCACGCACGCTGCGGTAGTTTGCCATCCGCATCCGCTTTTCGGCGGAACGCTTCACAATAAGGTCGTATTCCACACGATGAAGGCACTGAACAGCTTTGGATTTCCCGTGTAGCGCTTCAACTTTCGCGGAACGGGACTGAGTGAAGGCGAACACGATTACGGTAAGGGCGAAGTCGAGGATGTTCGAACCGCACTCGACTGGCTCGATGGGGAATATCATTTACCGCTCATCTTCGCCGGATTCTCGTTTGGCGCGGCGATCGGCATGCACGCCGCTTGCCCGGACTCGCGAGTGCAGGGCGTGATCGGCGTGGGAGTTCCGGTTGCTCCTGTTGCCGCCGAGAAAGAAGATCCACGCGTTTACAGCTTCGAGTTTCTGCACAATTGCAGCCAGCCCAAGCTGTTGGTCAGCGGAGCCCGTGACCAGTTCGGTCCAAAATCGAAACTGGAGGCGCTCGCCGCTGCAGTGCCGGAACCGAAAAAGCTGGTCATTATTGAAGGCGCCGACCACTTCTTTGAAGGTCGTCTCCGCGAGTTGCGCGATGCAATTGAGGCCTGGGTGAGAGAGACAAAGCTCGTGTAGAGACGCAAAGCTCCTAGCTTCTAGCACTAGCTCATATCTGCTCGAAGCTGTCTTTATAATCCTTGCCATGTCCGATGCGGCCATCGAAGCGCGATTCCGCCAGATGCGCGACACAGCGCGGTCAATCTTTCGCTACACCCTGGATCAAGCTTCTATAGCCAATGGTTTTTCTCGCCACGTTCACTGTGAACGCGGGGTGATGCGCGTCTGCGAAGACTTGTATGACCTGCACTCGTATTCACGCGTCGTGGTGATTTCCTTTGGAAAAGCTGCGCAGACAATGGTGGAAGCGCTTGTAGCGCAGGTCGGGATTTCTGTGGAAGGAATTGTTGCCAGTTCGGTCCCACCTGCAAGCCAGCTACGCGGGTTCCGGTATTTTCGTGGAGGACACCCGACGCCCAATCAGGAATCCATCCAAGCGGCAGGCGCGATGTTGCGCGCTTTGGAATCTCAGAATGCGAATTCGCTAGCGATCTGTGCTGGTGCACTCAGGCGCGCCGATCGCGGAGATCAATGCCATTCGCAAGCACTTGTCCGCGGTCAAAGGCGGAAGGCTGGCCAAGGCGGCATCTCCCGCGCAGCAGGTCTCTTTGCTGGTCTCCGATGTTCCGGCGAATGCTCCGGATGCGCTGGCATCGGGCCCAACGATGCCCGATTCCACCAGCGTGGAAGATTGCTATCGTCTGGCGCAGAAATATGATCTGGCTTCACAATTTCCGGCGAGCGTGCGGGAACTATTCGTACGGCATGCGCTCGAAGAGACCCCGAAATCAGACGAGCCCGCGTTTCAGCGCTCGCGCTGGTGGACCCTGCTCTCGAACCAGACTGCGGCGGAGGAGGCAAGCATTGCCGCAGAGCGCGCAGGATTTCTCGTTCGGGTCGATAACACGTGCGACGACTGGGATTATGCCAACGCCGCCGATTATTTGCTGCAGAAGGCGCGCGAACTGCGCCGCCAGTTCTCGCCCGTATGCCTGATTTCAGGTGGCGAAGTCACAGTCAAAGTCGTGAACGGTGGAGTTGGCGGACGCAACCTGCAATTCGCGTTGGTTTGCGCGGAGAAAATAGCAAGCGAGCAGATGTGCGTGCTCAGCGCCGGAACCGATGGAGTCGATGGCAATAGCCCTGCTGCAGGAGCGGTGGTGGACGGAAGCACGGTCCAGCGTGCGACAGAAGCGGGCTTCGACCCGAGGAAGGTGCTGGAGCGTTTCGACGCCTACCCGCTATTTCACGCGATCGGCGATGCTATCGAGACTGGACCAACGGGGAACAATTTGCGGGATCTGAGAATCGTGCTGGCGTATTGACCTTGCTTCGCGAGTCGCCGTGGAAACGACTGCACCACAGAGGAGCACGCGATCTCTCTGCTGAGAGTCTGTGTCCTCTGTGGTGAGAATTGATCAGGCCGTCTTCTGCATCTTGGCCATGGCGTCGTCCATGGCGACTTTCATCTCATCCATGGACATATCTTTCACGTGCGTGGCGATGGACCACTTGTGGCCAAAGGGATCTTTCAGCTTCCCGTAGCGATCACCCCAGAACTGATCCATAACGGGCATTTCAACTTTCGCTCCGGCCTTAACGGCACGGTCGAATGCCGCATCCACGTCGGGAACATAGATGTGCAGTCCCATGCTCGAGCCGCCCACCGATTCCGGAGAGAGCGCGCCGAAATCAGGAAATTCATCGGCCATCATGACGATGGAATCGCCAATCTTGATTTCCGCATGCATCACCTTGCCGCTGGGATCTTTCGCGACTCCGCGTGCCTGCGCTCCGAACGCCTGTTGATAAAATTCGATGGCGCGTGTGCAATCTTTCACGGTCATGAAGGGAGTTAGTGTGTGGTAGCACTCGGGAACGGGTTTCACTGCCATAAATGCCTCCTAGGCTGGATTTGCTGCAGTCTACATCAATTCCGAAGGGAAGATTATCCACAGGTCAAACAGATACATTCA
>QIAJ01000233.1 GCA_003225495.1 Acidobacteriota bacterium | reverse complement strand
CTTTGCGGCATACACACGTTCGGTTGCGCGATTGGCGGCGATCGAATCGCAGATCACAATCCTCCTGCCCTCGCACAACGTGCCATTCGCCGACCCAATCTTTCTGCTGCGACTCGCCACAGCGGTCGAAGAAGTGAATCAGCACAAAGTCAAAAGCCGGGTAACCGAGGGCCATCGCGAATATACGTTCGATGGGTTTTCTCTATTGCTTTCAAACAAATAGCTGCTTCAAGATTTGCTCTCTGGCGTTACCGATGGTGCCGACTCCCACGGTACCCTTTTCCATACGTGACGTTACGTAAGTGACATTTACAGTTGGGCCAAGTGGACATAGGATCATCACGTGGTTTGGCAGTTCTGGGGGAGGGCTGCCAGGGGCGTCTTGAGCGTTTCGCTCAAGGCGCTTTTTTTATTGCCTGTAAACGGAGCTATTTCGCGCCTGCCGCGCGCGCGTCGGTGAGATCGCGGCTGGCGCTGACTCTGCGAACAACTTCCTGCGCGATCAGAGGCAGTGGGAAAATTCGATCGGCATGGCCGGCGGCGACTACGCTTCCGGGCATTCCCCAGATCACTGAGGTGGCTTCGTCCTGAACGATGACCTCGCCTCCCGCTTCCCGGATTGCTTGCGCTCCTCGTCTGCCGTCCGCCCCCATGCCCGTAAGAACAATGCCCAACGCGTGCGCGCCAAACGTTCCCGCCACGGACCGAAACAGCACGTCAACCGCAGGTCGGCATCCCTGTTCGGGCGGCCGCTGATTCATCGTCAATACAACATCGCCCGCAGAGCGCACCACAATCATGTGATAGTCGCCGGGCGCAATCCATATCTGCCCGGGGGCAAGCTTCTTGCCCTCCTGAGCCTCGCGCACATCCAGGGGCGTGAGCCCATCCAGTCGCTCAGCAAGCCGGCGAGTAAAGATTGGCGGCATATGTTGCACGATAACGATTGGAACTGGAAAAGACGCTGGTAACTGAGGAATTACTTCTGCCAATGCGTTCGGTCCTCCGGTCGATGTTCCGATCGCAACAATATCGATCCGGATACGGGTCCGCGCTCGGGGAAGGGTGACTGCCATCGGCAGGGGCCCACTCGGACTCCGCGCCGCGCACAGTGATTTGATTTTCGGAAGGAGATCATCCCGCACTCGCTGCCGCGCTCCTTCCATCCCTATTGCCAAAGTGGGTTTGGTGACGTAGTCGGTGGCGCCCCGCGCCAATGCTTCCAGGGTGACGGCAGCGCCACGCTCGGTAGTTGCGGGTTGATGTTTCGGATGCCAGCGAGCGTTTCCAGCCCATTCATCCCGGGCATCTCAAAGTCGAGCGTGACCAGATCCGGCTTAACTTGAGGAATCAGGCTCAATGCCATCCTGCCGTTCGACGCCGTCGCTGCAATTTCAATCGCAGGATCCGATTGCAGAAGGTCGCTCAGTATCGAACGAGTGACCATCGAGTCATCGACAATCAATACGCGAATCGGGGGCATTCCGATTTCCCTTTCGTTTGTGATCCGCGGGAACCAGGATGTGCCGACGACTGGCCTGGAACACGGCAATAGCTTAGTACCTTCCTAATCGGCGGATGAGCGTTTTGCCTTGAACCAGAAGTTGGGTTTCGGACCGGGTTGCGCTACCTTTGGACACATCGTTTACGCTGCGCGAACAGGAGACATCACCCGGAGAGCAAGAAATGCCCGATTCAAAGAATCGTTTGCCAGGCGATGTAGCGCTCGGCATGAAGACACGGATTACCCGCCGCGATTTTCTAGGCTCAACTTTGCTGGCCTCGGGGGCGGTCTTGCTCCGGCCGAACACGCCGGCAGAGATCCTCGCCGCGAAAGATGAATTTACTGGCTATGGTGGTATTGGCGAATACAGCAGATCAAACGGGAATACGCTCGAAGTCCTGCGCGCTGGTCATTCCATCCGCGACGGAGCTTACGATCCCCTGCCGAACAATACGATCGATACGGGAGAGACTTATGATTGCGTCATAGTGGGTGGCGGAATCAGCGGCCTCGCAGCCGCCCTCTTTTTTCAGCGCCAGAGCGGATCAGCCGCGAAGTGCCTGATTCTCGAAAATCATCCTATCTTTGGTGGCGAGGCCAAGCAAAACGAATTTCATGTGGATGGCAAGCGCCTGATTGCGCACCAGGGTTCAGCGATCTATCAGCTTCAATATCCGCACAGTTTTCTTGCAAACTTCTATGACTCCATTGGCTTGAGAACTCCGAAGCTGACTTATCAGAAATGGTCTGGGCCTCAGCCGGAGATGCCCCTTTCACGGACTCCCTACGAAGCCGCCGGCCTCGAGCACGGACAATACGGTTTCTGGTTCGGCGCAAAGTTTGGACAGAAGCCCGGCCTGTGGATGATTGACCCGCTGGGCAAGAATCTCGCGGGGGTTCCCATTTCCGAAAAAGCTCGTGCCGAATGGCTCCGATGGCTGAAGGGCATGCCCCTTCCCGGCGATAAATTTGAACATTCAAAAGTCGAAGAGGACGCAACCTCTCGCTATCTCGATTCAATCACCCTGGAGCAGCACTACATGGAGCGGTTCGGGCTGAGCCGTGAGACGATCCGAACGTTTCTCTCGCCGGTCGAGGGCGGCGGGTCTGGTCTGGGTCCCGATGCGTTGTCCGCCTACTCGGACTATGCCTACGAGATGTTGCATCCGCTCGCCGATGAAAAAGATGGAACCGACCAGATGTTTCCGGGTGGCAACACCACGATTGCGCGGCTGATGGTAAAGAGCCTCTTGCCTGCGGCGATCGGTGGCGCGGATGGTGTCGAAGGAGTCACCCGCAACGCCGTGAATATGCCGGCTCTCGATGTTCCCGGATCACCGACGAGGATCCGCCTTTCGTCGACGGTGCTATCTGTCCAGCACGACGGCGAGCCCGGGAAAGCCCGCTCGCTCACAATCGCTTACCTGAGGGATGGCAAGGTATATCGTCTCAAGGCGCGGTCGGCAGTTATGGCTGGTGGAAGTTGGACCACGAAGCACATCGTCACAGATCTGTCGGAATCGCGCCGTCAGGCGTATTCGCAGTTCTATCGCTCTCCCTGCATGATGGCCAACGTGGCCGTCAGAAATTGGCGTTTTCTGTACAAGATGGGCATGAGCGGATGCCGCTGGTTTGAGGGCACCGGTAACTATATGGATGTGCGCAAACTGTCGCTCACGGGCATCGAAGATCCGGCGATCGGGCCAGACTCGCCTGTTGTGCTGACATTGAAGATTCTTTATTCGTATCCGGGACAATCCACCGAAGAGCAAGGCCATCGGGGTCGCGCCGAGATGATGAGTACGCCCTTCGCAGAATACGAACGCCGAATCCGCGAACAGTTCACAGCAATGTTCGCGGGTTCAGGATTCGACGCGCAGCGGGACATCGCGGGAATCATTCTGAATCGCTGGGGACACGCCTATCTGAGTCCGCAGCCCGGATTCTTTTTTGGCATGAATGGTCAACCGGCTCCCCGTCAGGTTCTGCGCAGTGCGCCGTTCGGGAGGATCGCATTTGCGAATACCGATCTGGCCGGAGCCATGGACCATCGTTATTCCATACTCGAGGCCCAGCGGGCGGTTGGACAGCTTCTGGATCAGGTGCTGGAGGCTTGAAGACAACCTCGAATTGGCGCACATAGAGACTACTTGCACTCTTCCAGTTTTGCGAAGATGATGCTCCTCGCGAGGATTGCGGTCCGGGAGAGGCCCTACTCATGAACTCGAGAATGAAACTAGTGCTGGGAGTGCTGACTGCTTTGGCCATGTTGCTGGCGACGTTTGCACTTCCGCGAGGAGGCGCGCTACGCGACGCACAATTGGTGCAGTTCCCGGTAACAGTTGGAATCTGGGCGATCTTCGTCCTCCTGTTCGTGAAACTCAAATAGGACGTCCCCGGCGGTGACCTCTCAAAGGTCGGTCCGTGGGAATACAGCGTGTAGTGGCCACTTTTCACTTAATCTAGCAACTTCGGAACTGGAGCGGCCCAGACTGTACAGTTGGTCGCTCCTCTCCGTACCCACCGGTCATCGACTGGAATAGGCTAACGGATACCCCGGTAACTGCAGCGTCAGCCCACATTGAGACTACGATTCAAGCGGTACAATTTCAGAGTCGTCGGCGCCCTTACGCTTTTGAATCGGAGGAGGCCGTGCGCGACGTATCGGTGTGCTCGCTGAGTGTGTTCTAGGCAGGAGATTCATGACGCAGGAAGAAATCAGACTGGCGGAATCCGGTGCGAAGAAGAAGCACTGGAAACGATGGGGGCCCTACCTGAGCGAGCGCGCTTGGGGCACGGTGCGCGAAGACTACAGCGCTTATGGCACCCCGTGGGAGTACTTCCCGCACGATCACGCTCGCTCACGCGTTTATCGGTGGAATGAAGACGGTCTCGCGGGGATTAGCGATCGGCGGCAGTTTATCTGCTTTGCGCTCGGACTCTGGAACGAACGCGATCCGATCTTGAAAGAGCGTGCCTTTGGACTGACTGGTAATGAAGGCAATCACGGCGAGGACGTGAAGGAATATTACTTTTACCTCGACAGCACTCCGACGCATTCTTACATGAAATATCTCTATAAGTATCCGCAGGCAGCATTCCCGTATGAGCAACTTGTTGATGAAAATCGCCGGCGAGACAAGAAGCAGCCTGAATTCGAATTGTTCGACACTGGAGTATTTAACGACAATCGCTACTTTGATGTGTTCGTCGAGTATGCCAAGGCTGACGTTGAAGACATCCTGGTAAAGATCACCGTCGCGAATCGAGGCCCGGAAACCGCAAATCTTCGCTTGCTGCCTACGGTATGGTTCCGCAACATCTGGTCCTGGGGAGGGAATGATCCGCGTCCGGAATTGCACCAGGCCGGGAGCGCTTCGAATCCGGTAGTGGAGTTAAACCACACGCAGTGCGGCAACCGTTGGCTGCATTGCGAGGGATCGCCTGAGTTGCTGTTCACGGAGAACGAAACGAATGCCCGCAGGTTGTTTGGCGCCGAAAACCACTCCCCCTACGTCAAAGACGGCATCAATGATTACGTTGTGCACGGCGCGGGAGAAGCGGTCAACCCACAGCACATTGGAACCAAAGCGGCTGCGCACTACAAACTGACAATAGGCGGAGGAGAAACGGCAGTCGTCCGGATGAGGCTTGCGAATTCTGATTTCACCGGCAAGAACGCCTTTGAGGACTTCGACGAAATATTCGCCATCCGCAAGCGCGAGGCCGACGACTTCTACGCCACCGTGATTCCGCAGGACTTGTCCGCAGACGGGCAGAACGTCATGCGGCAGGGACTTTCCGGCATGTTGTGGTCGAAGCAGTTCTATCACTACGTTGTCAAAGACTGGCTGGAAGGCGATCCGGGCAGTCCGCCCCCGCCTCCAGAACGACTGCACGGCCGCAACCATGAGTGGGCTCACCTCTACAACGCCGACGTCATTTCAATGCCTGACAAATGGGAATACCCATGGTACGCGGCGTGGGATCTGGCATTTCACTGCGTGCCTCTGGCGCTTGTCGATTCCGATTTCGCCAAAGATCAGCTCACGCTCATGTTGCGAGAGTGGTACATGCGCTCCATCGGACAGATTCCCGCATATGAGTGGGCATTCGGGGACGTCAATCCTCCGGTGCATGCGTGGGCGGCCTGGCGCGTTTACAAGATCGATAAGAAATGCCATGGCCGGGGCGACACGGATTTTCTCAAGCGCGTCTTTCACAAGCTGATGCTGAATTTCACATGGTGGGTGAACCGCAAAGACGCCGAGGGCATGAACATTTTCCAGGGGGGATTTCTCGGCCTCGATAACATCGGCGTCTTCGACCGCAGCGCTCCTCTACCTACTGGCGGATATATCGAGCAGTCCGATGGCACCAGCTGGATGGCGATGTACACTCTCAATCTGCTCGCGATCGCGTTGGAATTGGCCAAAGACGATCCCGTTTACGAAGACATGGCCAGTAAGTTCTGGGAGCACTTCATTTTTATCGCCCATGCAATGAGCCATCGCGGCCGCGACAGCATGGGTCTGTGGAACGAGGAAGATGGATTCTTCTATGACGTCCTGAAGCTCCCCGATGGCACCCAGTTCCCGATGAAAATTCGATCGATGGTGGGATTGATTCCGCTCTTCGCTGTTGAAACTCTGGAATCGGAAGTGCTCGATCGTCTCCCGGGTTTCAAGCGGCGGCTGGAATGGTTTGTCGATAACCGTCCGGACCTGACTCAGGATATCGCGTGCATGAAGACGCACGGCCAGAGCGAGCGCAGGTTGCTCTCCGTAGCAAACGAAGAGCAGCTTCGCGACATTCTTCGCTACATGCTGGATGAAAAGGAATTTCTTTCGCCCTACGGTATACGGGCATTGTCCAGGTTTACACACTGAACGTCATGGGCATCGAGCACCGCGTCGATTACGAGCCGGGGGAGTCCGTCACGGGCATATTCGGAGGGAATTCCAACTGGCGCGGACCGATTTGGTTCCCGTTGAATTTCTTGCTGGTCGAATCGCTACAGAAATTCCACCATTATCTTGGCGATCGATTCAAAGTGGAATTCCCTACCGGTTCAGGGGAACTGATGACGCTTTGGGATGTCGCCGCGAAATTATCCCGCCGCATGACGAACATCTTCCTTCGAGATGACAAAGGCCGCAGACCAGTCTTTGGCACTCT
>QIAJ01000042.1:3152-11124 GCA_003225495.1 Acidobacteriota bacterium | reverse complement strand
CGAGCACCCAATCCTCTCCCATCCAAGTAATTCAGCGGAGTGCGCTCAATGTTGTCGCCTCCCGGTAGCAGCGGACGCTCTAGCGCAAGGAAAGCTGCGCTGGCGTTCCGCGATACGGGCACAGAGGGTTTCCCTGACGACTGGCCTGCTCCGCCTGTTTGGCCTAGCGCGACTACAGGGACCAAACCGATGAGAACCCCGAAAAGCAGCGCGATAACTCTGAGAATGTGTGTCTTGTGACTAACTTTGCCGGTCATGGGAGACCTCCGGTGCCGCGGAATCAGGGGCCCTGGGTCGACTTTCAGCTCTACTTGTTTGGATACCGGCTTCGTCTGCGGACTCTTACCGAAGCCCTTGTGAGGTGGCCGCAAGCATAGGTCTGGAAGTACTCGTTGTCAATGGAATAACAGAGTTTTCGGGCAGAAGAGCGGAGCAAGACAAATCGGCAAGAGTAATAGGTCGTTAGTCGCTATGATCACCCGAGAATTGGCGATTGGTAGTCTGCACTACGTTATGGATACCGCTTGAGACTGAGCGATGACCTTACCAGCGAGAGCCAAAGCATCGCCCGACGCCACCAATCCAGTTTGCAGCTTCAGTCGTGCGCATCATTAGACACAAGATCCCTGTCGCGCAACTGCTCTCGTTCTCTAACTGACCCACCTCGCGACGTTTGCGCGATTTCAGCCCCTGCTCGAACTTATCCAGATAGATGTAGTAAACCGGGGTGATGTACAGCGTTAGCATCTGCGAGAACACCAGTCCGCCGACCACCGCCAGCCCCAGCGGACGACGCGATTCCGCGCCCGCCCCCAATCCGAGTGCGATCGGCAAAGTGCCCATTAGCGCGGCCATGGTCGTCATCATGATCGGACGGAACCTCAGCAGCGCGCCTTGGTAGATCGCTTCTGCCGGGGACTCGCCCGTCGTGCGCTGCTTTTCGAGAGCAACGTCGATCATCATGATGGCGTTCTTATTCACGATGCCCACCAGCATGATCACGCCCACGAACGCATACAAGTTCAAGTCAATCTTGAAAATCATCAGCGTCAACAGCGCGCCGAAACCCGCGGAAGGTAGTCCCGAAAGAATTGTCAGCGGATGAATGAAGCTCTCATACAAAATACCCAGAACCAGATAGATCACCGCGATTGCGACGATCAGCAGAATTCCCAGTCCGCTCAATGACGACTCAAAGGCCTGCGCCGTCCCCTGAAAACTCGTCGAGAAGTCCTGCGGCAAAGTCTCCCGGGCAACTTTGTTCACGGCATTCACCGCATCTCCTAGCGCGACTCCCGGACGCAGGTTGAACGATACGGTAACCGCCGGCAATTGTCCCAGATGGTTAATGGTCAGCGGCCCGAGGCTCGGAGAAAACTGCGCTACCGCATCCAGCGGCACCAACTGTCCGCCCGACGACCTCACATACAACATGGAGAGCACCGACGGGTCTGCTTGATACTGCGGCTGTAACTCAGTAACGACGCGATAAGTGTTCGCTGGGGCATAAATAGTAGATATCTGGCGCGCGCCGTAAGCCGTATAGAGTGCATCTTCAACCTGCTGCGCGGTGATACCCAGAGTGGAAGCCCGGTCGCGGTTGATCTTTACGTCGATCTGCGGATTCTTGATCAATAGATCGCTCGTCACATCCTGCAAGAGATTCACGACTCGCGGATCGCCCCGCAGCTTGCTTTCAAGCTTGGGCGCCGCGTCATACAGTTCCTTTGTGTCCGGACTTTGAAGCGTGAACTGATATTGGCTCTTGGTCAGTTGGCCACCGATACGGATCGTCGGCAACATCTGCGGATATGCGTTGATCCCTGGCACGACCGCCAGTTTCTCGCGAACCTGTTGCACCATCTCCACGGCCGACCCGCGCTGGTTGCGCGAAACCATGTGAATAAAAATTCTTCCCTGGTTGCTGCTCTGCGAAACCGAACTGCTACCACCGCCCACCGTGCTATTGAATGACTCGACCCACGGTAACTTCGTCACGATGTCATTGAGCGCCAACTGGTGCCGCACCATGCTGTCGTAGGAAATTCCCTGCGGGCCCTCCGTGAAAACAAAAATGAAGCCCTGATCTTCATCCGGTAAAAAACCTTTGGGAATGGTTCGGAACATCTGCACCGTCGCCACCAGCACCATCAGCGACACCGCCATGGTTGCCGCGCGATGGCGCAACGTGAATTGCAGTGTGCGGTCGTAAAATCGCAGCAGCCCGTCAAAGAAGCCTTCCGTGATCTTCCACAGCCGTCCGTGCTTGGCTTCGCCATGCGGCCGCAAAAAGCGGCTGCACAGCATGGGCGTCAGGCTGAGCGACACGAATCCAGAGACGAGAATCGCAGCCCCGATCGTCACCGCGAACTCGTGAAGCAACCGTCCCACGAGCCCGCTCATAAACAGCACCGGGATAAACACCGCGGCCAGCGAGAGCGTCATCGACACAATCGTGAAACTGATCTCTTTCGATCCGCGCAGCGCAGCGGTCATAGGCTGCTCGCCCATTTCCATGTGGCGAACAATGTTCTCAAGCACCACGATGGCGTCATCCACCACGAACCCAACGCACAACGTCAGCGCCATCAATGAAAGGTTGTCGAGCGAATACCCCATCATGTACATCAGCGCGAACGTTCCCACCAGTGAAAGTGGCAGCGCCAGGCTGGGAATCGCGGTGGCAGAAAGATTCCGCAGAAACAGGAAGATGACGAGAATGACGAGAACCAACGCCAGCAAGAGCGTGAACTTCACATCACTCACGGAATCGCGAATGCTCACCGAGCGGTCATAGAGAATATCCATCCGCACCGAAGGCGGCATCTGCTCTTTGAAAGCTGGCAGCAACTGCTTGATGTTGTCGACAACTTCAACGGTATTGGTTCCGGGCTGCCGTTGGATCGCCAGCAGAATCGCCCGCCGGACGCCGCGTTCCTTATCGTAAAACCAGGTTGCGGTCTTGTCGTTCTCAACGCTGTCCCGCACCGTTCCCACGTCGGCCAGTCGCACCGGAGCTCCGTTGCGATAAGTGACGATGAGCGGGCCATAATCTGCCGCCTTGTTCAGCTGTCCGGTTGCCTGAACGATAAACGCCTGATTCGCGCCATATAGTGTGCCCGTCGGCAGATTCACGTTGCCGCGATCAATCGCCTGTGCGACTTCATCAACACCGACCTGGCGGCTTGCCAACTCCCGCGGATCGAGCGACACGCGAACCGAATACTTCTGCGCGCCTAGCACCTGAACCTGCGCCACGCCGCTCACCATCGAGACGCGTTGCGCGATCATCGTCTCTGCGTATTCGTCGACGTCCGAAAGCCGCATGATCGGCGAGTTCAATGAAATGTACAGAACCGGCTGGTCCGCCGGATTCACTTTCTGATACGCAGGCGGACTCGGCATGTTCTGCGGCAGATCGCGTGCTGCCTTCGCGATCATTGCCTGGACGTCTTGTGCCGCCGCATCAATGTTGCGGCTCAGGTTGAATTGCAGCGTAATCTGCGTTCATCCCTGCGAACTACTCGATGTCATCGAGTCTAGTCCGGCAATGGTGGAGAATTGACGTTCCAGCGGTTGCGCAACCGCCGACGCCATCGTGTCAGGCGTAGCGCCCGGCACGCTCGCACTCACAAGTAATGTCGGGAAATCAACGTTGGGAAGGTCGCTCACCGGCAGCTGGCGATATCCCATGATGCCGAACAGAAGAATAGCCAGCATGACCAGAGTGGTCATGACCGGCCGCCGGATAAAGCCTTCTGCGATGTTCATAACAAATTCATCGGTAGAGACGCGAGCTGCACCTTATTCTGCCGCAATGCTATGGGCGGCAGAATCGTCGCTCTACTCGCCCTTATTCGAAGCCGGCGCCGCCAATCCCGCCGCTGCCTGCTTGATCTGGACCTTCGCGCCCGGAACCAACCGCAACTGTCCATCGGTCACGATCCGCTCGCCCGCCGCTAGTCCTTTTTGCACGATCAATTGCCCTGCTTGCTGCGTTTCAGTCGTAGTAATCGTCCGCGCTTCCACCGTGTTGTCATCCTTGATCACGTAGACGAACGTCCCTTGCTGTCCGTTTTGGATTGCCTGCGACGGAATTACCAGCGCATTGCTCTGCGTCTTGAGAGTTAGATAAGCATCCACAAACTGCCCCGGCCACAGCCGCCGATCGCTGTTGGCGAACACTCCCTTCAGCTTGATGGTGCCCGTCCCCGCATCCACCATGTTGTCGATAAAACTCAGTTTCCCCGTAATCGCCCCGCGCTGGTCGCCCGGAATCACTGTCTGCACCGGCAGACTCCCATTTCGCGAATACTCCTTCACCTCCGCCAGATATTGTTGGGGAACCGTAAATGTCACATAGATGGGCTCGACCTGATTGATGTTGACCAGTGCCGGCACGTCGTTCGCCTTGATCATGTTGCCCTGATGCACGAACAGGTTTCCCGTCCTCCCATTAATGGGCGAATAAATCGAGGCATACACCAGTTGAACTTTGGCATTTTCGAGGGCGCCCTTGTCGGCTCGCACCGCCGCCGCCAGCGCTTCCGAGTTCGATGCAACCCGGTCGTATTCCTGCCTGGAAACCACGCCCGCCTTCATCAGCGCTTCATAGCGCCGCTGATCGCTGAGCGCATTCGCTGCCTGTGCCTCATCGCGCGCCAGAGCGCCTTGCGCTCTCCGGACATCCGCCTCCAAAGGCCGCTGGTCCAGCGTAAAAATCAGCTGCCCCTTCTTGACGTCTTCGCCTTCCTTAAAAAAAACTCCCGTCAACTCGCCCGTGATCTGGGTTTTGACCGATACCGTTGAATACGCCTCGACCGCGCCGATGGCATGGACCTGCAGCGGAACATCTTTCTTCTCGACCGTCGCAGCCAGCACCGGAACCGGGGGCGGCGGTCCGGAAGCGGCCTTGGTTCCCTCGCATGCCGAAAGCAGACTAAGTCCGGCAGCCAACACGGCCAGCACAGGAAGACGAAGCGTGTTTCGCATTTCTCTACTCATGGCTCATTTAACTTGATACTTTAGACGTTTCCCGCGGGGCAAAAGATTAGGTTTTCCGTTCAGCATTTTGTTTTCCGCCTGTACTCCCTGCAGCCAGATGCGCGCCAAAGTCCGGCTGACCGTGTGCAGGTCGAAATCCTGTACGACTTTTCCGCCGTACAGTTCCTGTATCCACGAATGATAGATCACCATTCCCAGGAAACCGCGCGCCGCCAGTAGCGGATCGATATCGCGGAACCGTCCCTCCGCAATTCCCTGACGGACAAAGCGCGCTAGCACCTCAAAATAATTCGCGATGTAGTTTCGAAAGAATCGCTCTGAGAGTTCGTGCTTTTCCAGCGCGCTGTAGAGGAGCAACCGGGAGAGCGTCTGATCCTTGGCCCGCCGTTCGAGCACTTCAACAGCAACCCGAGAGAGAACATCCAAATCGTCGCCGCCGGCTTCCAGATTTTCGAGCAAACGCTCCGCAGGAGCCGCGGAATTAATCTTGCGTTCAATCACCGCCCAGTAGAGCTCTTCCTTGCTCGCGAAATGACGGAAGATTAGCGCCTCCGTAACGCCCGACTTCTCCGCAATAACTTTGGTGGTCGTGCCCTGAAACCCCTGCTGCGCAAATAAACCGGTCGCAACCTCAAGAATCTGCTCGCGACGATCGGCAGACGAGTAACGGATTTGGGAAGTTGACATGGCGGGGCCGGTACAAGTAAGTAAATACTTACTTATATGAGAGGGGTGGCAGTCCTGTCAACCGCGAGGTCGGCCAGACTCGCTTATGGTTGGGATCGAAAGGTCGGGGACCCCCTTAGATTCTAAGACCGGCACTAAACACCAGTGCTGTCTGGAATGTGCCATCCCCATTTCCCAACAGCACCCCGACGACTCCGTTTGCACAGTTTCCGCCGCTGTCGCAGGCGCTGAGTTGGACAATGTCGCTCCTGCCATCCCCGTTTACATCTGCGACAGCAATCGACAATGGCCTCTGGCCTCCAGAGCCATATGAGACACCGGGCTGGAACGTCCCATCTACGTTGCCGAACCAAACAGTTGGTCCCGATCCAATCAGGTCCGCTCTTCCATCTCCGTTTACGTCAGCCAAAATCGGTTGCGCCACCGAAATATCTTGGTGCCTGATTTGGTGAAAGAATGCCGCGCGAATCATCGTGGGAGCAATGACTAATGCCGCTATGACAATGCGATCCGGTGAATTTTTGTGCCTGACATAGATTCCTCGCAACGAGATGTGGGCCGGCAGCGGATGTTCCTTTGACGGGAAAACTGTTTCGCGAGTTCCTAACGTAACCGGAACAACCGGAGAGGCGCTACATTGTCACGAAAATATCGGAGTGTCAACACGTAAGCTAAGTTTGACGCAGATATGTGCAACGAATCAGGGAATAACTTGCAGTGTCCGTAGCCCTACCGTAGAAACCCAATTCCAACCCGCAGATGGTAAAGAAGATCAGTAGGAACGGCGGCCGACAATGTAAGTCCCAATAAAGCGTGCACTAGCCCAAGCAGGTAGATACTCCGAGAGCGTCGAAACATTTCGCAGAAGAACAATCCCGCGATCAGCGTAAACGTCATCAGAATCACGTTCGGCAAGTGGACCGCCGCAAAGAGTGTGGCCGTCACCCAGACAGCCCTCGAACTCCCGAACAACTCCTCAAATCGCGTATAAAAGAACGATTGCAGGATGAATTCCTGTATTAAAGCCCAGATCATGTACTGCCACGCCATATGCATGTTCGGAAAGAGCGGATTCGCCCTCCCGCCCAGTGAGTAAGTAGCAGCATTAGAGCGGCACCCGCGAGCCCCAGGCCCAGCACCAAGCCGCTTCCCATTGCACTCGGCAGCCCCAGACCCAGACGTCGCACTGAAGGCCGATCCACGATGGAGAAGATGAGCACAACTGCTCCCGCCGCCAGAGACCAGCGGCTCCTCACGGACAGCCTTGCCGCCCAGACCGCGCACTCTATAAACAAAAACGCGACGATCACCTGTGACCAGGTAAACTGGCGCCGATAGGTGTCTTGGCCCCCCTGCGCCTGTAGCCGGATCTTGATCGCAGGAAGTGGCGTAGCCGCCACGGGAAAAGATTTCGACTCAACGGCCATGTTTGGAATCTCTATAGAGGGGCTTATGAACGACAAATCCAGACCGCGCGTCATCATCGTCGGAGCCGGGTTTGGCGGCCTCACGGCTGCCCAGAAGCTTGCTCGCCTGCCCGTCCGGGTCACCGTCGTGGACCGCAAGAATCACCATATTTTTCAACCCTTGCTCTATCAGGTCGCAACAGCCGGCCTGTCCCCTGGCGAAATAGCTGCGCCAATCCGCTCGATATTAAGAGCGCGTCCCAACATTGAAGTGTTGCTTGAGGAGGTCCAGGAGTTCAATCTCAAAGCACGCAGCGTCGTTACGAATGAGGCAGTACTTCCGTATGACTACCTGGTCATAGCCGCCGGTGCTTCGCACGCTTACTTTGGTCATCCCGAATGGGAGCCTCTTGCCCCCGGCCTCAAGACGATCGAGGACGCCCTTGAGATACGCCGCCGAATCCTGCTCGCCTTCGAACTTGCCGAGCGCCAAACGGCCAACGGCTCCCCCGACTTCCCGCTCAACATCGTAGTCGTCGGAGGCGGACCCACCGGAGTCGAACTGGCAGGCACTCTCGCCGAGATCGCCCATCATGCACTGGCCAACGAATTTCGCGCCATCAACCCCGCCCTCACCCGCATCCTCCTGCTGGAGGGTGGACCCAGAATCTTAGCCACCTATTCGCAGGATCTCTCACGTAAAGCCGAAGAACAGCTCAAGCACCTGGGTGTTGACGTCCACACTTCGAATGTCGTGACCCACATCGAGCCCGGTGCGGTCTGGGTCGGAGAAACCCGCATACCCGCATCCGTGGTGCTATGGGCCGCCGGAGTCGCTGCATCTCCTCTTGGCCGCAAGTTAGGCGTGCCAGTCG
>QIAJ01000042.1:0-3030 GCA_003225495.1 Acidobacteriota bacterium | reverse complement strand
GAGAAACCCGCATTCCGGCCGCCGTCGTTTTGTGGGCCGCCGGGGTAGCAGCTTCCCCGCTAGGCCGCAAGTTAGGCGTACCGGTAGACCGCGCCGGACGTGTCCTGGTCCAGCCCGACCTCAGCATTCCCGATCATCCCGAAGTCTTCGTGATCGGCGACCTTGCCTCCCTGCAGGACGAACACGGCAAGATGCTTCCCGGAGTAGCTCCCGTAGCCCTCCAGCAAGGCAAGTGGGTAGCGAAAACCATTGCCCGAGATCTGGAGCACCAGCCGCGCCGCAACTTTCACTACCACGACAAAGGAAGCCTTGCCACCATCGGCCGCGCCGCCGGAGTTGCGCAATTCCCCAAATTCAGCCTCTCGGGATACTTCGCCTGGCTATCCTGGCTCTTCATCCACATCTTCTTTCTAATCGGCTTCCGCAACCGGATTCTCGTGATGATTCAATGGGCTTGGTCATACCTAACCTACGAACGTGGCGCCCGCCTGATTACCGGCAGCAACGAACTCCCCGGCTGGACCGCCAGCAAGCGTCAGGAAGAAAGCGAAAGCGCCTCCCTCAAGACTGGAACATGAGGATGACCGAAGCGCAAGCCAGGGTGGGGTAGGAGGAAGGCGGAGGCCGCGAAGGGGCGTAAGATTAGGAATGAAACGAGCAGTTTGTCGAAGAAGTCCTGCCTCTGGGTAGCGCAGCGGTTTACCGTTGCGGTAACTCCAGTTCTGAGTGAGGGCTTTCGCCCCGAGGTCCGGACTCTCAACCTGCAGAAGGTGTCTGGATCATGAAACCAATGCGACTCGCCCTTGTCTTCTTTTCTATCTTCACCCTTTTCATACTCCCGACCTCCGCCGACGTCCTCAAGGTCGTCGTCAACGACGCCATCCATCCCATCACTGCCGAATACATTAGCCGCGCGCTCCAGACGGCGGCCGCCAATCACGACCAGGCCGTGCTGATCGAGATCAATACACCCGGCGGCCTGGTCGACTCGACGCGCGACATCATGGAAAAAATCATCGCGTCTCCAGTCCCCGTAATCCTCTATGTAACACCGAGCGGCAGCCGCGCCGCCTCCGCCGGCTTCTTCATTCTCGAATCCGCCGACGTCGCTGCCATGGCTCCCGGAACTAACACGGGTGCGGCCCATCCCGTCATGATGGGCGGCAAGATGGACGACGTGATGAAGCAAAAAATGGAAAACGACGCGGCTGCCCTGATGCGCTCCGTAGTCGCCAAGCGCGGTCGCAACGTCGAACTCGCGGAGAGCGCCGTTCGCGAATCGAAATCATTTACCGAACAGGAGGCGCTCGATAAAAAATTAATCGAATACATCGCCAGCGGCGAGCAGGACCTGTTTCGCCAGATGAATGGTAAGAGTTTGAGACGCTTTAACGGCGAAGCCATCAAGCTCAACCTCGCCGACCAGCCCGTTGTCGACTACCGGATGACTCTAAAGCAGCAAATCCTCTCTTACATCATGGATCCCAACGTCGCCTTCATCCTGCTCGCAATCGGCGCGCTGGCGCTTTACGCGGAATTCAACCACCCTGGCGCCGTCATTCCGGGGACAGTCGGCATAGTCTTTATTCTTCTCGCAGCCTTCGCGCTGAACCTGCTGCCAACCCGCTTCGCCGCGCTGGTCCTGATCGCTGGCGCCTTCATGCTCTTCGCACTCGAAGCCAAATTCGTCTCTCACGGGGTATTGACCATAGGCGGTATTACCCTGCTCATGATTGGCGGGCTGCTTCTGGTGGACGGTCCCATTCCCGAAATGCGTGTTCGCCTCTTAACCGCCCTCGCGGTCAGTATCCCGCTCGGAGCCATCACAGCATTCCTCATGAGTATTGCGGTCCGTGCCCGCCGCAACAAAATTACTACCGGCGAACAGGGATTGATCGGTGAAGTCGGCATCACCCAGACGCCGCTTTCGCCCGCTGGAAAGGTTTTCGTCCACGGCGAAATATGGGACGCCTTCAGCCCCGTCAACCTCCCGGCTGGAGAACGAATCGTAGTCCGCCACGTCGATGGCCTGACCCTGCAAGTGGAGCCTCTTCCCTCTGCCGTACCAGCGATGGTCCATCCGTAGAGACGCGGCTGCCGCCTCGCTGTGGGCCCCGATGAATCTTCCTGAGCAACGCCGCGCCCCGTAATTGCGCTACAATCCGCTCAGACACTCTCACAGAAAAACTTGCCCGGAGGCACGTATGGAGCTCGGGTTCCCCGTAGTCTCGATTGCGATTGTCATCTTCATTATTTATGCCCTGAGCTCGATCAAGATCCTCGCCGAGTATGAACGCGGCGTCATCTTCCGGCTCGGCCGCCTGATGGGACACGCGAAAGGCCCCGGCGTCATCCTGGTTTTCGCGCCCGTCGACCGCATCGTCCGCGTCTCCCTTCGACAGGAAGCCCTCGAAGTGCCGCCGCAGGACATGATCACACGCGATAACGTCACGCTGAAAGTCAATGCCGTCATATTCCTGCGCGTCATCGATCCAAATAAAGCTGTGGTCGAAGTCTCGAACTACGTCTACCAAACTTCGCAGTTCGCGCAAACAACGCTACGCTCGGTGCTAGGCGAACAGGAACTCGACGAACTTCTCGCCCACCGCGAGAAGATCAACCTGCGCCTGCAAAGCATTCTCGACACCCACACCGCTCCCTGGGGAGTGAAAGTCGTTAACGTGGAAGTCAAGCAGGTGGATATGCCCGAATCCATGCTGCGCGCCATGGCCAAACAGGCCGAAGCCGAACGCGAGAAGCGCAGCAAGATCATCCATGCCGAAGGCGAATTCTCAGCCGCGCAGCGCCTCGTCGACGCCGCTCACTTGCTCGCGACCGAACCCGTCAGCGTGCAACTACGCTACCTGCAGACTCTGACCGAAATCGGCGTCGAAAAAAACACGACTGTAGTTTTCCCCGTGCCGGTCGATTTCTTCTCTGGGATCCAAAAAATGCTAGGCAGTACGTCCGCGCCTGCAAAGACAGGGAGTTAAGGGTTAGGACGAAGATCAAACAATCACGAATGCCATA
>QIAJ01000232.1 GCA_003225495.1 Acidobacteriota bacterium | reverse complement strand
GGTGGTAACCATAATCTCGGTGCCGAGTGCCACCTGCGGGAACGAAACCGGTACGACGCAATAAAGGTCGTTGCCTTCGCGTTCGAAAAAGGCGTGCTCCTTGACGTGGAGGACAACATACAGGTCGCCGGCCGGTCCGCCGAAAGCACCCGCTTCGCCGAGTCCAGAGAAGCGGATGCGAGTGCCGTCTTCGACTCCCGCCGGAACCTTGGTTTCAACTGTGCGCTCCCGCAGCAGTCGGCCTTCCCCTTTGCACTTCGGACAAGGATCCGTAATCACGCTGCCCGCACCCTGGCAGGTCGGGCAAGTGCGCGCGATGCTGAAAAAACCTTGCTGGTAACGCACCTGGCCGCGGCCATTGCAGGTTTGGCACTGGACGGGCGCCTTGCCAGCGGCTGCGCCTGATCCGTGACATGCATCGCAGGCTTCATGCCGCCGAACCTTCACCTGCTTCTCTACGCCGAAGAACGCTTCGTCAAATTCGAGGTTCAGATCTTCGCGCAAATCCGCGCCGCGCTGGGCACGACTACGCCGTCGGCCTCCGCCTCCTCCGAACAGGTCTCCGAAGCCGAAGAATTCTCCAAAGATGTCGCCGAAGTCCTGGAAAATCGCAGGATCGAATCCGGCAGGACCGCCCGCGTTGCCGACTCCAGCGTGTCCGAACCGGTCATAGAGCGATCGTTTCTCGGCATCGGCAAGAATTGCGTACGCCTCCGTCAGCTCTTTGAATTTATCTTCCGCATCCGGATTGTTAGGATTGCGGTCGGGATGATACGTCATCGCCAGCTTGCGATAGGCGCTTTTGATCTCGACCTCGGTGGCCGTGCGGGTGACGCCAAGCACCTCGTAGTAGTCGCGTTTTCCGTTGTTGGCCAGAAAAGTAGAGCGCTCCTTAAACGCAAGGGGATAGTGGTTGGTGGATCGAGGCTAGCGGTTCGGCTGGCGAAAGATAATCACCAACCGCTATTCACTAGCCACTGGTATTCCGCGCGACTCGCACCATGGCAGGCCGCAGCAGCCGTCCCTTGAAGTTGTATCCGCGCTGCAGTTCGTCGAGCACCTGGTGGTCTTCGGCCTCGGTCGTATCGACCATCTCGATCGCTTCGTGCACCCGAGGATCAAAGGGCTTGCCCACCGACTCAATCGGCTGGACGCCTAGTTTCTGCAGCGCATCCTGGAACTGGCGATAGATGAGTTCGAGACCGCTGCGGAGATCGCTGGAGTCCCCGGTTGCCGGAGCCTTTAACGCAAGCTCGAAACTGTCGAGGACGGGCAGAAATTTCTTGATAACGTCAGCCGCGGCGAACTCGCGGAACTCCTGCTGCTCGCGCGTCGCTCGCTTGCGGGCGTTGTCGAATTCGGCCTGCAGGCGCGCCAGCCGCTCGAGCAGCGCGTCGCGCTCGGCACGAAGCTTTTCGGTTTCTGGTATTTCTACCCCGCCTGCGATCGCAGTTGGATTTGCTGCCGGCGCCGTTTCGTCGCCATCTTCAGCGGCCGGCAGCTCGTGCTCCAGATCAAGGTTAGGGCTTTCCGTTTTTCCATTTCCCTTACGCATGCTTCTCAATTACTCCGATTCATTCAAAAGTTTGTCGAACATGCGCGCAATGTAGGAGACCGCCGACATGGTGTGCTGATAATCCAGCCGGGTGGGGCCGATTACGGCCAGCGAACCCATCACTTCGCCGCCGACCCGTGCCGGAGCGCCTATGAGGACAAAGTTGCGCATGGACGGCATCGTCTGATCGAGGCCGATGACGACCCGGACCGCTTCCTGTTTTGTGTCCAGATAAGCGCCCAGCAGCTTAACGACTTTTTCTTTCTCTTCCAGAGTGCGCAACATGTCCTGGAGACGGTCGCGGTCTTCCTCACCCCTAACCAGGTTGGCGGCGCCTTCTACAAAGACCGCTTCGGGAGCGTCGCTGGCATGGAGTGCACCCTCCTGATAAAGCTTTGCAATGGACTGCATCAGCCGGTCGTACTCGCTGCGTTCCTTTTCCAACCGCCGCGCAATTTCGGCCCGCATGTCTTCCATCATCCACCCACGAAAATTATCGTTGATGTAGCGGGACGCCAAGTCCAGTTCCGACTGTGCAATATCCAGCCGCAACACCCGATCGCGCACCACTCCCGACCGCGTCACAACCACCGCGAGGACCTTCTGATCGCCCAGACGCGAAAAATAAACGTGCTCCAGCGCATTGCGCGGCCCGCTGGTAGCCACCGCCACGCCCACGCTACGCGAGATTAACGAGAGCACGTGCGAAGTGCGCTCCATGAATTCCTGCACGTCGGTGACGCCCGTCAGCGTGTCCTGAATGATGCTTTCATTCTCATGTGACAACCGGGTCTCGCCGCTCAGTTGCTCCACGTAATAGCGATAAGCCTCGGTACTCGGTACGCGTCCTGCCGAGGTATGCGGCTGATCAAGAAATCCAGCATCCGCCAAATCCGCCATCACGTTGCGGATGGTCGCAGCGCTCAGACCCTCGCGACTGGATCGCGCAAGCGTGCGCGACCCGACCGGCTCGCCAGTGGCTATAAACGTCTCGACAATGGCGGTCAGGATCTCGCGTTCCCGATCGCCCGCTGGTCCTGGAGGCATATTTTTTCGAATCTGGAGCCGGAGGCTCCGCTTAAATACTTTAGATGCAGAGGCTTAGAATAGGGATTCAAGGCCCCTTTTGGGATTCTAGGGAGCGGGGTTAAGGGTGTCAAGGAGCGCCTCATCGCCGCGCGGATTTGATGGCGCGCCATCTTCTTATGTATGGTGGGGACCACTTATGGCGAAAAATTTCGCCACGTTGCATCCCAACTCAACACTCAACTGCCAAGATTTCCCGACGCCGCGCCGTCAAACTGGGGTTGGCAGCGGCGATGACGGCGGCGGGAGGAAAGCACCTGGGTGGACTAACGTCTCCAGGCGCGGATCAGGGTACTGGGAAGAGTTCGAAATCCATGAGCACTAAACCTCATATCGCCGTAATCGGCGCAGGCGCATTCGGTGGATGGACTGCGCGGTATCTTCTTCGTGGCGGTGCGCGAGTGACGCTGGTCGACGGCTGGGGGCCGGGCAATTCGCGAGCTTCTTCGGGCGGAGAAACTCGTGTCATGCGAGGAGCTTATGGACCCAATCAGCCTTATACAAAGATGGCGGCGCGGGCCATGGAACTGTGGAAGGATCACGAGGCGCAATGGAAGCAGAATTTTTTTCATCCTATCGGCGTGCTGTGGATGGTAGAGAGCGATGGCGAATTCGAGCGCGGATCGCTGCCGATGCTCAGGGATGCGGGCATATTCTTCGAGCAACTGCCGGCAAGCGAACTGTCGCGACGTTGGAAGCAGATCAACTTTGAAAAGGTTGAATGGGGGATCTGGGAGCCGCATAGCGGCTATTTGTTGGCGCGCGCTTCCACACAGGCCGTGGTCGAGCACTTTATGGCAGAGGGTGGAGAGTATCGCCAGGCAGCGGTCTTTGCGCCCGGATTGGAAGATGGCAACTGGAAAGGTTTAACACTCTCTGACGGATCTAAGCTGATGGCCGATCGCTACGTCTTCGCCTGCGGACCGTGGCTGGGCAAGCTCTTTCCGAAGACGGTCGGTCCGCATTTTGTTTCAACCAAACAGGACGTGTTTTTCTTCGGCACTCCCGCCGGCGATCCACTTTATGAAGAAGGTACCTTGCCGGTGTGGGCCGATCATAGCGATCACTTCATGTATGGAATTCCTGGAAATCAGAATCGCGGCTTCAAAGTGGCCGATGACACGCGCGGTCCGCAGTTCGACCCGACTTCCGGAGAGCGATTGATCGACAAGGATCGTCTGGCCGAGGCGCGAAAATATCTTGCCTACCGGTTTCCGGGGATGAAAGATGCGCCTCTGCTCGAAACTCGCGTCTGCCAATACGAAAACACGAGCGACCACAACTTCATCGTCGACCGGCATGCTGCCAATACGAATGTCTGGATTGTCGGCGGTGGATCAGGGCACGGATTCAAGCACGGCCCGGCGCTGGGAGAAATGGTCTCGCGCCTGGTGTCGAAAGACGAGACTGCCGAACCGCTATACCGCTTGGAAAGATTTTCTTCGCAGAAAACCGGCTAACGGCGACACCTCACTCCACGGCATTGTTCGCAATTACTTCCCGATACCACTCCGCACTCAGTTTGGGCGTGCGTTTCTGCGTTTTGAAATCGACGTAGTGCAGGCCGAAGCGCTTGCTGTACCCATCCGCCCATTCGAAATTGTCCATTAGACTCCAGAGGAAATAGCCCTTGATCGGATAGCCCTCCACGGCGGCGCGATGCAGCTGCATCAGGTGATTGCGTAGATACATGACGCGATCTGTATCTTCGATCCGTCCATTCGCGGTGATCACATCATCCGCCGAGCAACCGTTCTCGGTGATGTAGAGAACCTTCGGTTTCCAGATGTCGCTGACATTGCGAACGGCCCAGTAGATTACTTCCGGCCCGATTTTCAGCCAGGGCGACGCCATGTGTGGATAAGAAGTCTGCTTCTGTTCGACCGCGTAGCCATCTTTCGAACCGTCCGCGCGGACATACTCCGGCGTGTACACATTAAGCCCGACAAAATCGAGTGGGCTGCCGATGATTTTCATGTCACCGGCTTCTACTTTGGGAGCATTCGATCCTTGGCGCTGAAGATAGCCGTCGGTGTACTTCCCTTCCATGATTGCCGTGAGGAAGGGGGCATTACCCTCGCGGGTCGCGCGCCGCGCGGCCTCAATGTGATCCCGGCTCTCAATGACCGGCACATAGACTGTCGCATTTTCCGCGAGCCCTACTTGCGTTCCTGCTTTGGAGTTCGCGCGGATAGCCTGAACAGCCATGCCATGTGCGAGTACTCCGTGATGCCGGATCTGGTTCACTTGCGCGTCAGGCAATTTCAGCCCGGGCGCAAACTGCCCAATCTTGTAACTCAGGTCAGTAAAGCAAACCAGTTCATTGGTCGTAAAAAAATGCTGGACACGATCGGAAAGGTGCTTGGAGACATATGCCGCATAGTCGGCAAAAGCCTTCACGGTATCGCGAGACTGCCAACCGTCCGGCAACGACTGCGGAAGATCCCAATGAAACAGTGTGACAAAGGGAGCAATATTATTTTGAAGGAGTTCATCCACGACGCGCTGGTAATACGAAAGGCCTTTCTCATTCGGCTGGCCTGTTCCGTTGGGAAAAATCCGCGACCATGCGATCGAGAATCGATATCCGGTTACACCCATGTTCTTGAGCAACTGCACATCTTCTTTGTAGCGGTGATAGGAATCATCGGCGACGTCGCCCGTGTCCCCCTGAAAAGTCTTGCCGGGCGTGTGTGAAAAGGTATCCCAAACGGACTTCCCTCGGCCGTCTTCATTAACTCCACCCTCGACCTGATACGAGGCGGTGGCGCAACCCCAAAGAAAATTGTCGGGAAACTTCAGCAGAGTTGCGGCGCCCATCTGGGCGAATGCAAATCGTGGAAGAGAAGCATTGGCAAATGCAGCGGCGGCGGCTCCGGCCACTGTTTTTCCAAATCGTCGACGCGTGAGGTTTTTCATGGACCGGGAAATCCTATCATTAGCGGATGTTTTAAGGCTTTTAATCGGGACTCGCAGTCATCCCGTGAGAGACTCAATGGCCTGTACCTCGTCGGCCGAAAGGGTTAGCGCGAGAGCCGCCAAATCCTGTTTCATGTGTGCCGCGTCGGAGGTGCCGGTCAGCGGCAACATTCCGACCATCCTCGAGAAGGCGAATACGACCTGGGCTGGACTGGCAGCCACGCGCCTGGCAATCTCGCTGATCACGGGGTGACGAAGCACCTCTGAATTCGCGGTAAGCAGCGAGAAGCCCTGATAAACGATGTTGCGCTCCCGGCAGAATGAGCGCACATCGCGGTCCCATCCGTCGCGCGCAAAGCAGCGGTTTTGGACGAAAGCGGGGATTTCGGTACCGGCGGTGGCCATCTCCTCGAGATGGCGGAGCGAAACGTTGCTCACGCCTAACAGTCTTGTCCGGCCTGCATCCCGCTCCTTCTTCATTGCCTCCCATACTTCGGAGTCCGGTTCACTCCATTCGTAGCCCGCTGCTGGACCATGCAGCAGGTAGCTATCGACGAAGTCGGTCGCCAGGTGTTCCAGCGAACTTGTCATCGACTGTGCAACCTGGGCGGACAGACTGCCCGAGGGATCGTAAGGTAGCCGGTGATCCTGCCCACGCTGATATGTGAATTTCGTCTGAAGAAATAAATCTGCGCGCGGGACAATGCCGTCTCGATAAGCGGCAGCCAGACCTTCACCGACTCCGCCTTCAAAATAGTGCCGCCGCTGGTTGGCCGTGTCGATAGCGCGGAACCCCATTCGGATGGCGAGATCGGTCAGACCCGCAGTGCGGTCTTCCTTCCATGCAGTGCCATAGATAAAGTCGGGAACCTGTCGGACATGCTCGATTGGCATCGCGGTATTCTTGCATGCTTTGAAAAAATGCGGGGGCAGCGCTTTGACCGCCGGGAACCCTATCGTGCGGCACCATTAACACTCCGGAAGAGGTAGAGAAAACTTTGGAAGCAATCCACCGGTTGGCATAAGGATTTTTGCTGATCTCTGCGCGATCGCGAAATGCTAGCGGGTTCCGGAGGAGGTTTGATTTTCAAGAAGTGAGGTGAGTAGCCGCGCCAGCTCGGCCTTATGATCGACGATGCTCGCGGAGTTGGAATTGCTGTCAGCA
>QIAJ01000231.1 GCA_003225495.1 Acidobacteriota bacterium | reverse complement strand
GCGGCGATCAACTCGTAACTCATTCGTCTAGAAGCAGTTCCGCGTCCCCCGCCGGATCGCCGGGTCCGCAACTTTCTGCCTCCGGTCGGGTTCCAACAGGGGTGAGCAGTGTTGCCGTTGAGCGTGGACTGCTGGCGCTGGGGGGAACGCCTCAGTCTGTGAGTGGCGCGTCGTTCTCGGATGGCATGTCGGACGCAGAAATAATGCTGCTTGTAAAAACCGGCGACGAGTCTGCCTTCACTTACCTGGTGCAGAAGTACCGGCGGCAAATCGTGAGCTTCATGTACCGCATGTGCCACAACCCGGCGACGGCGGAAGAACTGGCCCAGGAAGTGTTTCTCCGCGTGTATCGTTCTCGTGAGAATTACGAAGCGAGTGCCAAATTTAATACCTGGCTCTATCGCATCGCGACCAACCTTGCCGTGAACCATGCGCGGGACACGCGCCACGAGCGTCCCGAAAGTACGGTGCGCCTTGATGAACCTGATCGGCAGACGGGGGCTACTCCAGATTTGGCTGACGACTCACTTACGGCGGAACAGCAGATATTGCGCCGCGAACGTCTGGCGGTCGTTCGTCAAAGAGTGCAGGGATTGCCGGAACGCCAGCGCATGGCGGTTATTATGCACAAGTATCAGCAAATGGATTATCGCGAGATCGCCGACGTGATGAACCTCAGCGAGTCCGCCACCAAGTCACTACTGTTTCGCGCGTATGAGACTCTGCGCGAGCAGCTCAAAGAATTTGCGTTGATGAAATAGGGGAAGCAGTATGAATTGCAATCAAGTTCGTGAATTGCTGCCGGACGTGGCCGCCGGCATGGAGATCGATAAGAAGACCGAGGACGTCCAGAACCACATCTCCTCCTGCTCCACGTGCGCCGCGAAGTTGCAGGGGTTCCGCCAAACTATGGCTCTGCTCGATCAGTGGGAAGCGCCTGAGCCGGGGCCTTATTTTGATACGCGTTTGGGAGCGCGCCTCCGCGAAGAGATGGCGCGTCCGGCTATGGGTTGGCTTCACTGGTTGCCCAGGCCCGCTGTGGCGGCGTTGGCACTGGCGATTGTTGCCGGCGGATTGGCGTTCACCAACCGCGGAATTATTTTTCCCGGCGAGCAGGAACTGGCCATCAGCATTCCCGTGCCCGGAGTTCCCGTAGAACCGGGAACAGCGGTGGGAGATCTTCAAGCATTAGAGCGCAATCACGAGTTGTATGCGGACTTCGATGTGCTCGATGAATTGCAAGTGCAGAATGAAGTGACGGCGAATCCTTGAGAGGAGAGCGGCAGGTGGTCCGGGGTTCAAGAATCGTCATGAACACGTTGGCAACTCTATTGCTGACCACCGCTTCGCTGTTTGCGCAGCATCCTGTGGGCCGACCGATACGCCAGCCGAAGCTGCATCCAAGGCAGGAACAGAAGCAGAAGCAGGAAAATCGCGAGAGCGATAGAGTTGTCAGGAACCATGCCGGCGACTGGCTGCGCCGCTACAAGGATCTTCCTCCCGACCAGCAGCGGCAGGCACTCGAGAACGATGCCGACTTCAAAAAGCTTCCACCGCACCGGCAGGCGCAACTGTTGCAGCGGCTGCAGCATTTCTCAAGCCTGCCACCGAAGCAACAGGAACGCATCCTGACGCGGATGGAAACCTGGGAGCACCTTACTCACGACCAGAAACGCCAGGCCAAAGATCTCTTCCAGCAGATTCAGCAACTACCGCCGGACCGCCGCCGCGAGCTCACCAAAGCGGTGCGCGGCATGCGCGACCTGACTCCGGAACAACGCGAGCAGATGATCAACTCCGACCGCTACAGAGAAATGTTCTCCGATCACGAACGGGAGTTGCTAAGCGGCGCTTCCCGCCTGCCACTTGCTCCCGCCGACAGCGGACAAACGGGCACGCCTGACGAATAATCCCCGGCATTTAGAACGCAGAATCGATTGAATTAGTCGGAATTCTGGCACTCAAACCATCGCCAATTGAGCGGGATGTCGCCTTTATTTGCGGTTTGGAGGCGGGGTATCCCCCTCCCCCCGGTCTTTTGGAATCAGCAGCTTAACGCCTGATTGGACGCTAAATCTTTCCCCGCAAAGGACTTATTCGCAAAATCTTGGAGAATAAGGAGTTAGTCGAGTTTCAGTTTTCAATGAGCTAATACGCAATAATCTAGATTAGCTTTGCGAAAGTAACTTGTCAAGAGACCAGTTTCTCCCTTTTTAATTCGGCGGAGCCTGGTCAGGTGGAGCGCCGTCTGGATGCCGTTTGCTGCTGTCCATGGTACGGATGCGAAGCGTTCACTATGTTCGAATTGCTCACCTCTACGTACAAAACCCAGTTCGTAGCACCAAATTCCGCTGGAGTTTCGACCTCCCATTCGGTCGTGGAATCCTGCCTGAGAGTAAGACCCTGAAATCGCGGCTGTGATAATAGATGCCGCAGATCTGCCATGTCGCTCTGATTGACGGCGAGCTCGGCGCTCAAGGTGCTGAGCTTTTCGCGATACTGCCTATTCGTTTTTGAGTTCCTGTATTGGAGTGCGACCAGCATCGCGACCGTAATCACGGCCGCAAACAACCACTTCGACGCGAGTGCTGGCTTCCCCACAGAAATTATCCGATGTCTGCGCACACGACGCTCAGGGCTTGTCGATGTTGTTCAGAAGTTGTTTGATCTGGGCGATGCTGGCAACTTTGATGATCACGGATTTTCCGAGCTGCGAGCTGATCTCGTCAATGAGCATGAGTTGGCTTGGATTCCCCACCGCGATCGCGATTCGTCCGTCCGGAGTCGGACCTAAAGGCACAAAATTATAAAGAAGCATCAGTTCTTTCGAACTTCTAATATGCTCCGGCGACAATGCAACCTGGCGCAGATCCACGAACTCGCAGTCATAACGCTGTGCCAACTCTTTGGCCCTTTTCATGCTCACCTGGGTTTCCCGGGTTTCCCGTCCCCCAGGTTTCGCGTCCGTCTGTCCCAGGTTTCGATGTTCGGTCTTCACCGCACAGGGCATATCTTGTCAGACATATCGTCGTAGTGGATGCTCTTGGTCCCCTCCGGCACATGCTGATTTTGCGCCATGCGCTTATCCGTAACATCGAGTTGGATGAAGAGATGACCCGGTTCGACGTCCCATATCACCAGCGGCGCGTCAGTCCAATTCTTAACAGTTCCCTTGCCGTATCTCTTTTCGAGAGCAGACTTCAGGTCTTCGAAAGAAACAGCTTTGTTGTATCTAGCGGTCAACCCAAACGGGCACCATCTGTCCAAAAATGCGACATCAATGTGCTCCGGGTAAATATCCCCTGGACGTGGAGGCTCATCCTGCAAGAGCTGAAAGCAGTCCGACGTCATACATCTTAGGAGCTTAATGTTTGGCAAGATCACACGCTTAGCAGATTGACCTCGCGCTTGTACACACGAAATACTGAACACACTGGCAACAAGAAGTGTTGTCAAAAAGAGTAATTTCATCTTCCTGCCTCGGCGGGTGGCCCACATCTAGGGGAAATATAACTGGTTGGCGCTTGCAAGGGAAGAAACCAACTGGGTGCCCCATTTCTCGCGCCTTTTGGAGAAGTGGGTCTCTTACACTTCCAATCTAGACCCTTCGGTTCAGTTGCGGAGAACCGAATCTGCCGGTTTCCGTCGTCTCTGCAAGCCCGCTTTTCGAACCTATCGAAGTGGGCGCCCATCTTTCTTTCGGTCCATCGTGGGCGGGTGGCCCATCTGCCCGAGGAGTATAACTGTTTTTTCGCTTACCCCAAGACGGAGGGGGTGCCCCTCGTCTCGTGGTTTTCGAGACGTGGGAAGAAGGGACGATAGCGGCGCCGGTGTGGACAAGGACTGCGTCGGCACGATCGGTCGCCGGGCTACCTATAGGCCGGATTCATCACCGGCGAGCGGTGTGGGCGTCACAGCAGTGAGGTTTGAATTCGCCGTATGCTTGCCGGATGTCCGGCCATCCGGTCCGGTATTATGGCAACGGCGATCTGCATTTCATCACGTGCAGTTGCTACCGTCGCCAGCCTCTGCTGGCTAGCGCGCGCCGCCGTGACCTCTTTCTGACGGTGCTGGAGCAAATGCGCCGGCGCTACCAATTCGTGGTGGTCGGATACGTGGTGATGCCGGAGCACATTCACCTGCTGCTCAGCGAACCGCAGGAGCGATCGCTCTCGATTGTGATGCAGGCCGTGAAACTTGGTTTTGCGCGTCGCGTTCTGGGACAGATGCGTCGTCGCCGACATCCGACACAGGCGGCGCTATTCGAAACGATCGCGACTCACATCTGGCAGAAGCGCTTTTATGATTTCAACGTTTGGAGCCGCCACAAGTTATTCGAGAAACTGCGTTACATGCACGACAATCCGGTAAAACGAGGGTTGGTGGAATCGCCGGCTTTGTGGAGGTGGAGCAGTTACCGCTTCTATACTTTTCGAGAAACGGGGCCGGTGCGGGTCGACGGTTGGCAGGTGCTGAAACTGAAGGTGCGACCGCCGGCGGCGTAAAAGCGTGGCTGCAATCGTCCGTGGTTCCCACGTCTCGAACCCCGCGAGACGCGGGGCACCCACTTCATTTCTACTGTCAACGAAAACAAATTACCAATGAAGATCGGGGCCACCCGCCCGGACAGGAGTGTCGCCCTACAGCGGCGAGCTTTGCGCTGGGCTGCGGCTTACAATTCTCTCGCCTGAGCGTCTAGTTAGGGGAGAGAAGAATGAATATACGCTGCGTTAGGTCTGGCTTGTTGGCTGGCTGTTTTTTTCTCGCGACTCAAATTGCCGGAGCTCAACAGACTTTCGACTGCGAGCTCCTACGTTTTGAAGCGAAATTGGTTGCCAGCGGATTGAAGCAGCCGTCTGCACTAGTATTTCTGCCTGACGGCCGTGGTCTTCTTGTTGAACGCCAAAAAGGCGTCGATTTATTCGATGCCGATTCCGGCAAACTTGTGCCCATTCAAGGCGATCCGGAAGCTCTGGTCGGCACGGATAGTGGCAAGCAAGATCCGAATCGTCCAGCTACACTCACCGGCGAAGACGCTGGATATCACGACATCGTTCTTCATCCCGACTATGCGAAGAATGGCTGGATTTATCTGAGTTACTCGGAAGGCCCGCGTGAGCGCAGCACCACGGTAGTGGATCGCTACCATCTGCGCGACAACCGCTTCGTCGACCGGCAGCGCATCTTCACCGCTGATGCGTACTCCGAGGACCGCTTCCATTATGGCGGGAGGATGGTGTTCCTCGACGGATACCTCTTCCTCACGGTGGGCGAACGACATCACCAGGACCGAGCGCAGGAACTTGATACCGATGCTGGCAAGATTCTCCGGCTGCGCGACGACGGCACCGTTCCGCCCGACAATCCATTCCTGGGAACCAAAGACGCGCGGCCGGAAATCTGGAGCTATGGTCATCGCAATCCGCAGGGGTTGGCAGTGCGTCCGGAGACGGGCGAACTTTGGGAAGACGAACACGGTCCGCTCCATGGCGATGAGGTCAATATTATTCACCGGGGCGGGAATTATGGCTGGCCGGTAATTTCTTATGGATGGCAGTACTCCGGTGGCGCAATTGGGATGGGAATCACTCGGAAAGATGGCATGGAACAGCCCGTATGGGTGTGGACGCCATCGATCGCCCCGAGCGGAATGCTTTTTTACACTGGCTCTAAATTCCCGCAGTGGCATGGCGATGTATTCGTCGGGGCCATGGGCGGACATCATCTGAGCCGCTTGGTTATTCGGGACGGCCATGTTGTGGTTGAGGAACGGCTGATGAACGGAAAATCAGGCCGAATACGCCTGGTGGCGCAGAGTCCCGATGGCTTCCTCTACGTTGGAAACGACGATGGCCAGTTGTTGCAATTGCGGCCCGTGAAGTAGGCGAAGTTTTAGCGGGTGAGAGTGGAAGATCTCGATACAACAAAAAAACCTCCGCGTCATCCTTCCCCTTGACGACGCGGAGGAGATTTTGGAAACCGGGAGTCTCGAGTTAGAGATTTTCGCGAGCCACGGACCCGTTTGGAACCGACGCCAGAGTCATGCACTCAGCCGAGGGGGCAAGCTCTGAAACCAGCGGAGGTGGTTTCCATCCAGTAGAACGATAGGGACGGGGAAATTCCTTCCCAAATTAAAAAAAAGATGCGAGCAGCCTACTGCCGGAAGAGGTTTTTGGCGATAAAGAGGGCGTTGGCGGGGCGCTCGGCCAGGCGGCGCATCAGGTAGGGGTACCACTCAGTCCCGAAGGGAATATAGACGCGCATGCCCCATCCTTCTTTTACCAGGCCCTGCTGAAGGTCGCGGCGGATTCCGTGCAGCATCTGGAATTCAAAGGTGTTGCGGGGAATGTTCTCGCTGACGGCGAAAGCTTTGGCCTGTTTAATGATGGCCTCGTCGTGGGTCGCCAGTCCGTGGTAGATCCCGCTTTTCATCAGGATCTTCATCAGCCTGACGTAATTCGCGTCTACCTCGGACTTCTGCTGGAAGGCGATTTCGGGTGGTTCTTTATAGGCGCCTTTGCAGAGCCTAATCCGGATTCGCTCGGCGAGCAGCTTTTCGATGTCGGCCTCGGCGCGGCGCATGTAGGACTGGATGACGGCGCCCACGCATCCGGCGTTTCCGGGCGCACGGTGTAACTGGTGGACGAAGTCGAGGGTACGCTGGGTGTAGGCGGAGCCTTCCATATCCACGCGGACGAAGTTCTTCGGCGACATGCTGGCGGCGCGCGCTACCAATCCGGTGACCAAGTCGTGGGCCAGGGATTCGTCCACGTCGAGGCCCATGTGGGTGAGTTTCAGGCTGATGTTCGCGTTGAGTTTGCGGGCGGAGATTTCGTCGAGAAGATGGTGATAGAGCTGCGCACTGGCTTTTGCTTCATCGGAGTTGGTGACGTTCTCTCCGAGGTTGTCGATAGAGACGCTGGCACCGAATTGATTGACTGCTTCGGTGGCGCGGACGGCGTCAGCGACGGTGGTACCGGCGACGAAGCGGCTTGAGGTGCGCCGTCCGAAACTGGAGCGCTCGGCGATGTGGCGCAGCCAGCGGCTCTCGGAGAGAGCGATAAAGGCTGCCCTCAGCACGGCAAACCAGGATCAGACGGGATTGGACTGCCAGGGACGAGCGTTGGCATTG
>QIAJ01000043.1 GCA_003225495.1 Acidobacteriota bacterium | reverse complement strand
CCCCAGATGGCGGAGGTCGCCCAGGACCCGCGATCGAGGGGCCGCACATATTCGACGGAAGCCGACTGCCGCCGTTCACTACCTGGTTCGAGTGCTTCGGGATGCTCGAGGCGTCCATAACTGTATTGCGCTGTCCAGCGCGCCGAGGGAGCTACGCTCAACCTTGCAGACCAGGAATCGAGGGCGGCGAGTTGGATGCCGTAACGCTGCTCGTTAGGCTCACGGCCATTGAACAACGAACCTTCAATTCTGAAATGATCGACAATCAGGCCGGTAGTGACCACGCCAAAACTGGTGTGCGTAGAGTCCTGCAGGTGATGCGAGAGCGGGGCCGTGGGCAACTCCGCCGCTGAGGCGCGATGCATGAACGACACAGGCCCGAGCGCGGGCTCCCCCAACGGGCCTCCATAGAACAACCACGAGATCTTTTCGGTGAGCGGGCGCGTGTAGTAAAGCGATAGCTCCGCAAAGACATTATGCGGGTGCTGGTGATCGACGAGCGGCTGGCCATGATACGTCTCGCCGGTCTGGAAGAGTTCGGGAAATCCGGGATGCGGCGCAGTCAGCGACTCCGCGGAAAACATCTGCCGAAATAGAATGGTGCCGCGGCCCAGTGGATGCTGCTCCATCAGCATCAGCCAGTTCACCGACTCGGCCTTCCCTGCCCCGCGCGGCCCGCCCTGCTGGTTGTAGTCGACGAAAATCACGCCGTGCGCCATTAGGTCCCAACCGCTCACGGATTTCATCCACAAATGGCCGGGGGTATCAGCGGGCTGCCAACCGGTGCCGGACGAGGCGTGTGGGGAGGGCATCCAGTCCATACTTTTATGCGACATGTCCATGCCAGGCATCGACGATTGCGCCTGCGCGCCATGGTTGTGCCCGGACATATCGTGGCTGGCTTCCTGCGACCGGGCAAGAGCAGCCAGAAGGTTCACGGTGAAAAAACACAGTAAAAGTAAACGCACGTCAACGCCTCCGGATTGAATCGGAACAGCAGGTTTGCGAGCAAGCGCGCTCGAAATCCCGGAACCAAAGCATCGATCAAATGCGGAGAGAAGTTGCGCCAGGCGGGGCGCCAAAAGACGGGAAGAGCCGTGACGGGAGATTAACACTGGCTGAAGCGATCCGCGAAGCAAACACATCTGACTGCACGTTTTGCAGGACTAGCTCGGGCGAGTAAAAGGCGGGAGGAACAGCGATGTCGTGTCCGGTCAGGCAGCAGTGATGACCGGATGAAGGTTGCGACGGAATCTGGTGGGGATGCTCATGGCAATTCGCGGGAGGCTCCGAGTGTACTGGGAGCAGCAGAGCCTGTACCGACAGAGGACTTGCGGCAATTGTCACGATCACTAAAAACAAGACAATTTTTGCGGAGTAACCCATCACTCGATCATTGGATGCCGGAAATAACTCGAAAAGTCAGGAGCCGGTAATTTTCATCCGCAGTTCTTCCGGCAGCTTTTCGCGGATCTCGGCAGGCAGCCGATCATGTACGCGGCGGGCGCCCAGCCTCGCCACGTCGACGACCGCCATCGGCGCAGGTGTCGCGACCGCAACAATCAACCAGATGAGGGCGGAGAGAGCGAACCCCGCCAGCGCCGTAACCTCCAGCCAGAATGCGTGTCGCGGGCCAAAATAACGGATGACGCCGAAGGCGAGGAGGAATATGGCTGCAGAAACGGATGCCAGCACGATCAGGGAAATGTCGATAATGCGATGGAGTTGCTGGCGGCCGCGGCAGTACTGGCAATCGGCGAAGTGGCCTTCGTAGTCGCCGCGCATTTCCGCAGCCAGGCCGGAGATGTCGTAGCGCCATCCGGCTAGAATTTTCCCTACGATGGGTTCAACGCACTGACTCATAATTGCTACAGCCGGATCGGTTCGAGAACATCCGACTGGCTAGCCAGCAGCACGCGGTTTTGCCATAATCCCTGACGCTCCCGCAGCGCATATTCGGCCGCCGCGCGCGCGATCTCGGGATGATTATTCTGTTCCGATAAGTGGGCTAAGACCACGTAAGCTGCCCCTCCATCATAGTCGCTGGAGAAGAATTCCGCGAGAGCGTCATTCGACAAGTGACCGACGCGGCTCATGACACGCTGCTTGACGGACCACGGGTAAGGACCGGTCCGCAATTTTTCGAGATCGTGGTTGGACTCGATGACGAGAATGTCGCATCCGCGAAGGTGATCGCGCACACTCACCGGCATATAGCCGAGGTCGGTGGCGAAGCCGATTTTTACTCCTTCGGTCCGGAAGGTGAAGCCCACGGGATCGGCGGCATCGTGGGGAATCGTAAACGGCTTGATTTCGATGTCGCCCACCTGGAAGCCACACCCGGAAGCAAACCGCTCCCGCCTTGGTAGAACAGGAATTTTGCCCTCATCGTCCCGGCAACGTGGTCAGAGTGTTCGTGCGTGATCAGGATGGCAGATAACTGCTCAGGCCTTTCTCCCAGCGCTCGCAGCCGTTTGAAGGTCTCGCGGCAGGAAAGCCCGGCATCCACCAGGATGCGTGTAGTGCTGCTCGCAACCAGGGCACAGTTGGCACGGCTGCCGCTGGCCAGCAACGAGAGGGACACTGCCATATCTTGGCAGCTTACCTTCAATCGCTGTGGAAACGTGAGTACTTTCTGAATTCTCCGCGACTGTTTGGGTCCGCCCTACTTGTTGGAGAGCAAGTTGTTCACGACGCTTCGTCCGAACGCGCCGCCGTAGGCGCCGACGATTCCGGGGAGGAAGGACAGAAACGATTCGTAGATTTGTGCGCGCTCCGGCTTGTATGCCAGGAGTACGTAGGCAAGCCACTCGATGATGGGGACAAAGATGCCGACCAGCACGACCCAGCGCCAGGGTTTTCGCGGACGCGCGAATCCCAATCCCATGCAGCAAGCCAGGACAATCATGGCCGTAAATAGCAGGTCGCCCACTCTAACGTCGATCCATCCCGCGATCACTCCACAGGCAGCCGCCATGAGATACTGCAGCGAATCCCCGGTAGATTGCCCTTCGGGAAGGACCCCGCCCCAAGCCGTAGTCATATCTTTATCTTCATCTTATGAGTAGGAATAAAAACCTCGCCCGCTCTTTCGTCCCAGCCAGCCTGCATCCACCATCTTGATGAGGAGCGGGCATGGACGATATTTAGGATCGCCCAACCCATCTTGCATTACGCGCATGATATCCAGGCAAACGTCGAGGCCGATAAAGTCAGCCAGCGTCAGCGGGCCCATCGGATGCGCCATCCCCAGTTTGAAGACTTCGTCGACTGCCTGAGCCGTCGCTACGCCTTCCATCACCGCATACATGGCTTCGTTAAGCAAGGGCATCAGCACACGATTGGACACGAACTCGGGAGCGTCGTTCACTTCCACAGGGGTCTTCTCCAGCTTTATTGCCAGATCGCGCACACTTTCGAAGGTAGCCTGCGAAGTCGCCAGCCCGCGGATTACCTCGACCAGTTTCATCACCGGCACCGGATTGAAGAAATGCATCCCGATGACTTTGTCGGGACGCTTTGTGAGAGCGGCGATTTTCGTAATCGAAATGGAGGAGGTGTTCGA
>QIAJ01000230.1 GCA_003225495.1 Acidobacteriota bacterium | reverse complement strand
GGTTGGTAAGCAGTACCCCGCCCTACAGCGTGACCTGCCTGCACTTTCAGCGAAACTCAGCGCATATTTCAACACAAAGGAACACAAGCACCACATGGAAACAGGAACAGTAAAGTGGTTTAACGATGTTAAAGGTTATGGTTTCATCAGCCGCCAGAATGGCGAAGATGTTTTCGTTCACTTCTCCGCCATCCAGTCCAATGGCTTTCGCAGCCTGCAGGAAGTTCAGTCGGTACAGTTCGATGTAGTCAAGGGACCGAAGGGCTGGCAGGCGGAGAACGTTAAGCCTTCGTAAACCACAATAAAATTCGACAGAGGCGGCCTGTGCAGGCCGCCTTGATTTTTGCTCCAAACGATCTCGACCACGCGCTAATTGACGGTCCTCTCCGCCTCCACGACCGAGTCATAAAACTCAAGTAGGCTCTCGATCCGCGTGATCTCGAACGCCTGCCTGATCCTTGCATTCACTCCCACCAGCCCCAGCCTGCGTCCTTCTTTTTGACGATTCACATGCGCTCCGACAAGCGCGCCAATAGCCGCCGAATCGATGTAAGGAACAGTCGTGAAGTCGAGGATCAACGCTTTCGAGCTATCGGCGCGCAGCTTGGATTGAAAACTGGGCAGGTTGGCAAGAATGAGAGGCCCGTCGAGCCGGAAAACACGGACCCCTTCCCGCGATCCGTTCTCCTCTTCGATGTGCAAGTGCTCCGACATCGATCGCTACCCCTCTGACTTGAAGAGATACTAAACCATCTTCGGGCGTCAGTCGCGATCCGCGCGGAGTATTTCCCCATGTCATCATCAACTTAGCGCCGATCGGTCACATAGATTTTTGCGTTGGACTCCTCGCGCCGGCTTCCGGCATAGTGACATCACTTCGCAAGTTGCTCTGTACGCTGCTTCGCGAAGCTGTTTTTTACTTTGCCAGCCCCATCCGCTGCACGGCAAATCTCCTGACCTCGTTGTTTTTCTCTAAGAGTGAGCTCACATCGAGTCGGCCGCGCGCCGGAAGTGTGCTCGCCACCTTCACTCGCAGGAGATCCCATCGCATTTCACCAACGCCAACGCGAATTCCACCATCCGGCTAAAGACCTCATGAAACTCATCCGCGGTCGCCAGCCGGACGCCGATCTCTTGCAATAAGTCGTCATTTGAGTCCTCTATCGATATGAAAGTAGTCATGATCTAACCTAGGGTCTTGGTAGAGAGTTGTCTAATTCCAAATTCTGATCCAAGCGATAAACAATTTCCGTCGTGGCCACCGTCCCAGGGTCGCATCGTTTGCAGGACTGATGCATCACGCATCAGGGACCCACATTGGCAGTTACTCCGCCGTCATCGTATCCTCACCAAGTGCCGCGACCCGTCCAGCCTCAGCGTTCTCCGACTGCCGCACTTCTCCTGGGACTGATCCTCACGCTGGCCGCCGTCGTCGCCTATTCGTCATACATCATCTGGCAGATCAAAGGTCTGCGGCAGCTGCAGAGCGATCTCGCCGGACGCAATCGCAAAGACTCACTCCAACTCCTCCGTGTCCAGAACGATTTAAACTCTCTCGCTCTGGCGATGCGCGACATGCTCGACGCCGATGAACCATACCCGCTTTCTGCGTGGGCGACGCAATTCCAACGCATTCGCGCCGACCTCGACGATGCGCTGCGGCGCGAAGAGCAAGTTGCGCTGGTCGAACGCTCTCCCGAGCAGCGCGAGTTTCTGCGCTCGTCCCTCGCCCAGTTCTGGGACGCCGCCGATCGCACCTTCGCACTCGCGCAAAATGGCAAGCAGGACGAAGCGCGCGCCGAAATACGAGTCTCGTTGCAAGCGCGCCAGGCTGCGCTCAGCACCGCCGTCGCCCGACTGCTCGTGCAGAACAATGAATATGAAGAGCAAGTTGCCGCTCGCACTGCCGGAATTTACGATCGCGTCCAACGCCAGGTATATGTATTTCTCGCAGCGACTCTGACCGTCATCGTGCTCACAAGCCTCTACCTGATCCACTCCAATCGCCGATTGTTCGCGCAACTGGCCGCGCTTTCGGAACAGCGCAGCGATCTGGCGCAGAAGCTCATCGCAACGCAGGAGTCGACATTACGTTACATTTCCCGCGAACTGCATGACGAGTTCGGTCAGGTTCTCACCGCGGTAGGTTCCATGCTGGGCCGCGCGGAGAAACATACCCCTGCGGATTCTCCCCTCCGCGCCGACCTTCGCGAAGTCCGGGAGATCGCTCAGAACACGCTCAACACTGTCCGCAGCCTTTCGCAGGCGCTGCACCCGGTGATGCTCGATGAAGCCGGACTCGAGGCCACCCTGGACTGGTACCTCCCCACAGTCGAGCGTCAGACCGGCATCGCCGTGTCCTATGAAAAATCCGGCGACGCCTTTCCGCTCTCGGGCGCTACCGCTGTTCACGTCTACCGCATCGTGCAGGAGGCCTTGAACAACGTGACGCGACATTCCGGATCGAAGCAAGCTTGGGTACGGATGCGTTTTCTTCCACACTCGCTGGACGTGGAGATTGAAGATCATGGCGCCGGATTCGCACCGTCCCAGGTCCGCCAGGGGATCGGACTGGTCGCGATGCGCGAACGCGCCCAACTCGTGAATGGCTCAATCGAATTCCTGCATCCGGCAAATAGAGGTACGCTGGTAAGGTTGCGTGTTCCAAAAGAGGCGCCCGAATTGAATGGCTGAAAAGATTTCAGTTCTGCTGGTGGACGATCATGCCCTGGTACGGCAGGGCTTCCGCCGTCTGCTCGAAGACGAAAGCGACATGATCGTCGTCGGCGAGGCGGGCGACGGCAACGAAGCGGTCCGCCTCGGCAAGGAACTCAAGCCGAAGGTGATTGTGATGGATTGCGCGCTACCTGGCATCAGCGGACTAGTCGCCGCCCGCCGCATTCTCGAGAACTCGCCCGATGTCGCCATCTTGATGCTCAGCATGCATTCCGAAGAAACCTGGGTTCGCCAGGCGCTTGACGCAGGCGCCCGCGGATACATCCTCAAGAGCGCGATGGAGCTCGAGCTGCCAGTCGCCATCCGCAAAGTCGCTGCCGGAGAAACGGTTCTCGATCCCGCCGTTTCGCGGCCTGCTGCCCTGAAGGGCGAACGCAATGCTGCTCTCACTCCGCGCGAACTGGAAATTCTGCAATTGATCGTGGAAGGCAAGTCCAACAAAGAAATTGCCGACCACCTTCGCCTGAGCGCAAATACCGTGGCAGTCCATCGCGCGAACATCATGGACGCCCTGGGCATCCACAAAACCGCCGAACTCGTGGTTTACGCCATCCGAAACGGGCTGGTAAACATCCCGTGAATCGCCGGTCGTTTCTCACGGGTCTCTCAGGAATCGCTGCTGCCGCCACCCTCCGCCCGCGCCTATTGTGGGCCGCCCAGCCGCAACTTCCGTTCCGCCTGACCGATGTCACCGCCTCCGCCGGCCTGCGTTTCCGCCACTATAGCGGCGCATTCGGTGGGAAATTTCTGCCCGAGGCTCTCGGCTCCGGCTGCGCCTTCCTCGACTACGACGCCGACGGCTGGCAGGATATCCTCCTCGTCAACGGTACCGACTGGCCCGGACACGACTCCGGACGCCCGACCTTGCAGCTCTATCGCAACAACCGCAACGGCACCTTCAGCGACGTCACTCACGCCGCCGGACTCGATGCCCCCGGCATCTACGGCATGGGCGTCGCCGTCGGCGACTACAACAATGACGGCTTCCCCGACATCCTGATCACCTGCGTCGGCCAGAACCGTCTCTTCCGCAATACCGGAAAAGGCACGTTTGTCGATGCGACCAAATCATCCGGGCTCGCCAACCGTCAGGCATTCAGCACTTCAGCACTCTGGTTCGATTACGACCGCGACGGCCGCCTTGATCTCTTCGTCTGCAACTACGTGAAGTGGTCTCCGGAGCACGATGTCTTCTGCAGCCTCGACGGCAAGCACAAGTCCTATTGCACTCCCGAAGCCTATCGCGGACAGACTTGCTGGCTCTTCCACAATCGCGGAGACGGAACCTTCGAAGATGTAACCGCAACCAGCGGCATATTCGACAGCAGTTCGAAGTCGCTCGGAGTCGCCCTGCTCGACTACGATCAGGATGGCTGGCCCGACCTCATCGTCGCCAACGATACCCAGCCCAACAAGCTCTACCGCAACAACCGCAACGGCACCTTCAAGGAAGTCGCTGTCGATGCGGGAGTCGCCTTCAGCACCGACGGGAAAGCCCGGGCCGGAATGGGCGTCGACACCGCCGACTTCACGAATTCTGGCGCGCAGGGTATCGCCATCACCAACTTCGACAACGAGATGCTCGGCCTCTATCGCCCATCCGGCAAGGGGGCATACGACGATGTGGCAATCGCAGCCGGAGTCGGTGCGCCGACAAAATCCATGCTCGGTTTCGGCTGTGTATTCGCTGACTTCGACCTCGATGGTTCGCTCGACCTCGCGATTGCAAACGGCCACATCGACGACACCGTCCGCAACATTCGCGGCAACGTCGGCTATGCACAGCCTCCGCAGCTGTTTCTTAACCAAGGCAAAGGAATGTTCCGTGATGCCACCAGCGAAGCCGGTCCCGACTTCAGTCAGCCTAAAGTCGGCCGTGGTCTTGCCTATGCTGACTTCGATCGCGACGGCGACGTCGATCTGCTGCGCACCACCAACAACGGTCCCGCATATCTGTTCCGGAACGATCAGCGTTCTAACGGCCAGGGGGCGAACCAGAGCATTCGCCTTCGCCTGGTTGGCACCCAATCCAATCGCGACGCCATCGGCGCGGTGGTCCGTCTCGAGAGCGGAGGCATTACCCAGTCCCGCTTGGTGAAAAGCGGCTGCAGTTACCTGTCTCAATCAGAATTGCCGCTCACCTTCGGCATGGGTAAGAAAGACCAAGCCGACCGCATCGTCGTCCAATGGCCGAACGGGCGCACCGAGGAATTCAGGAACGTCAAAGCCGGAAAGAGCTACGAATGTACCGAAGGAAAAGGAATAGTGCTGCAATCCGGCCGTTAACCGAACCTTGGTATAAATGCGGCTTGCAGCGTCTCCGGTGGCGACAATTTATGTGGCCCGCAGAGCTAAGCTAAGCCACTCTCTCTGTTGAACTTGCTACTAGTATTTTTGCAGTATTGTGCTGGTTTACTGGTCCCGTTAAAGTTCACTCAATTCGCATCGCTCTCATCGCACCCCACACACGCTATGAGGCGGCTTCTTACCGGCAGCATCCGCAATGCTACCGATTGAAGTTAGTGAACCCCGGTTATAAAGCCGGGGTTCTTTTTTGTCCTGACAATTTTAGAGTTTGCCTTAGAAGCTTCCCGATAATATTTTCGCCCGTCCTACTGTCGGACGCTTCGCGCGTCCTGCCCCGGCAGCGCCGCCAGCACATGATCTGCCGAAGGTGTCTTGTGCAACCCTGCTTTGCGGAACCAGCGCTCGGCTTCATCGGCATTGGCTGCGACGCCATCGCCGTCGCGGTATCGCAGAGCCAAATTGTATTCCGCGGCAGCATTGCCCGTCTGAGCCGCCTTCGCCACCCATTCGGCCGCTTTGGTGCAATTCTGAGTGACGCCCAGCCCTACCTCGTACAGCATGCCCATCTGGAAAGCCGCTTCGTCGTCGCCATAGTTGGCGGCACGCGGCAGATTCCGGACCTCATGTTGGCTTAATTCAGCGATGGTTGCTTCTGTTGCCCGGTCCGTTACTTTGAGATGGCTGGTTTCAGTCGGGACTGGCGCCGGTTTTTGAGGATGTGAAATGGCAGCGGCCAGAGTCAAATGGCTTTCAGTCGTGATTGTCGCCTGCGAAACCGTCGCAGGCGTCTCAGAGATGGTCGTCAGAGACTTTGTAGCTGGAATTTGCGCGACCACAAACAAGAACATCACTGCCAGAACGACGATTGCAGGCGCAGCCTTTCGAACACGCGTCCAGTTCACTTCCACCTGGCGGGCACTCCTTATAGTGCGTCCCACTTTCGAACTCGCGGACCGTAAATGGTGCCGCCCTGCGAGAGCATGATGTTGCGCCGACGACATTAACGATTGAAGCGGACTCCGGCTATGCCCGGCGGAACTCGGGCTCGACCGAGGTAGTAGAGTCGGACGCCCGACCGTTGGCTTTGACGCCTTCAACGAAGTTAAACGGTTAACCGCAGCGGCAAAGTACCGCCCAATCCACACCTTTCCCCTGGCAGAGGCAGCCGACCACTGCGCTCCCCAAAGCCGTACTTCTTGGCGTGCCTCGGTTCGGAATTGGACTGTAGCAGTGACCCTGCTACTCGAGAGCCGTTCCCATCTCGACGACATCTGTTCGCGGGCATCGCCGATCAACTTCAACATCAGGAAACGGGCTCGCCGCAGTTTCTTCATCAGCTGGTCAGTTACCAGGCTCAGGTGTTGTGCCGGCCGCGACACTTTCGGCCCGCTCACGGACGATCGAGCCGCCAGCCACCGCGGCGACCTGAGTTGATGAGCGCTTTCCGGAGGACGAGGCGGCGGTGGAGTAGTTTTCTCCTGTTGGTTGCGAAAAGTCGATGCTTGCCCAATCGTCGAAGCCGTCTCCTTGAGTACTTGCGCCCCCGCAACCACGCTTTCGCGGGCGATATCGGCAGCAGAGGATACAAGGGCCGCCAGACGGTCCGTCCGGTCGCGAAAAGTGTTTTCCCCGTGAGAGGGCTCTTCAAGCTCTCCGCCCAGCGCGGCGCGCGTTCCAAGTCCCGGCAAATAAAGGTCTTCGACCGGAGCCGGCTTCGGCGCCGTCGTAGCCACGTAACTGGCAAGTCCGGCCAGCAGGCGAAGATGAACAAAATCCCGGCTGGTGAACGCTGCCGATTGCGACGAATACACCGCCAACCCTCCCGCAAGCTGGCGGCCGGGGAGAATGGCAATCACGAGCCAGGATCCGTTACCCCCCAGGCAGTCCGCCATGGTGCGTGCCAGGTCGAGTCGGGCGGGCGGGTCGTCTCCGAAGGCGCCAGCAGACTTCAGCTTTGATCGCAAGACCGAGCGAATGTGATCATCCTCAAACGTGGTCCCCGCTACCGCCCGGCAAAACAAATCTTCACTCGTGAACAGCCAAACCGCCGCCCCATCTCCTCCGACGATCCGCAAAGTCAGGTCGGCGACTCTCTCCAGCGCAGCTTGCAGCGACAGCGCTCCCGCATCCACATCCCGGAAAGTCTCCAGCAAATGCATCAGGAGCGGAGCTTCCCCATTACTTTTCCGGGTGTCGGCCTTCTGAAGCGGCTGGAACAGCGAAAGCGCGGCGAGAAACTGCTCGAAGGAATCCCGATCAAGGGTGAATCGTTGGCTCACGTAGACCGCCCTGAAAACAGCTACTGGCGAAACCCGGCCCTGGTGCAGCCGGACGGCGAGGGCCTGGCAATCGTGAAGGGTTAGTTGCTTTTTAAGGCGCTCACGTTGTCTGGCACGATCGCTCTCTGCCGCAAGTGTAATCCTGCGGGAAGGGAACGCCAAGACTCTGCTCTTTCCGCGCGCCTTCGTGTGGCTTTACACCCGGTAGAGACCACCGGTCATGGAAGTCGGGTGCGATCCGGTTCCCGTTTCTCAGGATGCAAGTGCTTTTTCAAATCAGGCCAAAATTCAGAAAATGCGTTCCCCGCAAGCTTCCCGACGAATCCCAACATTGTTCGTCCCAGCGCGTCTCTCGAATTTGAAATGCTGTCCGCGCGCCAGGTATTTGAAAGGAAATTGCTGGCCGGCATGGCGATGAAGCGGGCGTAGGCGGGCGCAGAATGGCCGTCCGCCGTTCGCGCCATGACGGTCATCACCATAACGTTCTTCATGCGGCTTTGAAAAGCACGATCCTTCGCCGCAAAGTATCGAGGATCTTCGCCCCAAAGGGCGCCCAGGCCAGCTTCCATGACATGCTCGGTGGCGATCCCGGTCAGGCGAATACCGTAACGTTTTCCAAATCCTTCCCAATGCGGCCCGTATTCTCGCGGACGGTTTTGGGCCGTCTGTATACCCGCAGTGAACATTCCTGTAGCAAGACTTCTCGCACCAACTGTTCCTTTTATGATCCATTCCAGTCGCTGCTCGCCGGTGATGGGCGAAGCAAGAGTATTCTCTGAATTCGAATCATCTTCACGGGACTGAACGTCCTGGCCTGCAGTAAAAGCCGTTAAACCAAAAAATACAAATGCAAGATATCCTCGATGGAACTCCATCACGTTTTGGTTCCGCGAGGTTAGTAGAGGTTGCTTTCCAGGACTTCGATGGTTGTGAATGTGAACTACTGTTAACCATAGGCTGCATGCGGGTTGCCTGATTCCAGGGTAGCGCGCAAAATTTGTTGATCGCCTCAGGAGATTTCATGTCGCGCTTCTTCGCACTGGCTCTCGTGTACTCCATCGGCAGCGTCCTCGTGCATTCTCAGGATCAGAAAGCCACAGGGGCAGGCCACTATCTGTTTGCCTGGACCGGCGATGCGAATCGCAAAGGCAATGACTTCCTGGCGGTCATCGATGCCGACCCAGCCTCGCCTTCGTATGGACACATTGTGACCACCGTCGCCACCGACCAGCCGACCATGTACGTACATCACACCGAATACACCATGCCCGCCGGCGGGATGCTCTTTGCCAACGATCACGATGCTGGCCGGACATTTATCTTCGACGTGCGCGATCCGCTGCATCCCAAGGTCGCGACTTCCTTCACTGACATGGCCGGATACATGCACCCGCACTCTTATCAACGGCTGCCGAACGGGCACGTGCTCGCCACCTTCCAGCACGCGCATCACAGCCCGAGCGATCAACCGATGGGCGCGACCGGCGGGCTGGTAGAGCTCGATGATCAGGGCAAAGCCATTCGCTCCAGCAGCAGCGCCGACCCGTTATTTCCCGACAGTCTGCTCACGCCATATGGCCTGGTCGTTCTCCCCGAACTGGACCGTGTTGTCTCCACGAATTCTTCAATGCATCTCGACGATATCTTCCGCGGCGAAACCTATCAGCTGTGGCGACTTTCCGACCTCAAGTTGCTCAAGACCGCCCACTTCGATGTCGGAGAGAATCACTACGGCCAGATCAGTCCGGAGGAGCCCCGCCTCGGCCCGGACGGATCGATCTTTGTGCAAACTCTAGGTTGCGGGCTTGAGCGCACATCGTGGGCCATTACTTGATTCAGAGCGTTCCGGCGGTTCGAGGCTTGATCGTGCTCGACATTACCCATGGCGCGAAACCCGTGGAGGTCTCGCGCCTGAAATTCAGCGACACCTATCAGCCGCACTGGACAGGCTGGGACGCCAGAACGCAGCGCCTGGTTGTGACTGCCAAAGAGCCTCGCCTGTTCCTCGTGAAGTTCGATCAGACGACCGGCGCTCTATCCATGGATGACAATTTTCGCGACACCGATGGCAAGCCCGGCTTCAACTTCGCAGACCGGGAGTGGCCGCACGGCTGGAAGGGATCGGGCATGCCGCACGGAGTGGTCTTCTCGCGCTGATTCGAACAGCCCTCTCACTTCTTGCGAAGGCTGTTCGATAGGACCCTCTACTTAGCGGCACCCATGCCGGCACTCTCGCCTTCCTGGGTATCGATCGAAATCAGAAAAGAATTCCGGTCGGAATAGGCGAATTTGTGGCCGGGCAAGTTGGCGCTGTGGTCGAGAGAGCGGTACAGTTCGAAGCCGTCGTTGTTCTGGGCTCCGAAATACTTGACGTTCTTCAAGACGACGCCTTTGCCGTCCGCGCCGGGTTCGCGTTGCAGTTTCATGGTTGCCATCTGGCCGCCGCCCAAAGTGGCATTGACGATGTCGCCCGACTTGCTGATTTCGATCGGGGCTTCCTACACCTTCACATCCCCCCATTCCAGACCATAGGTCTTGAGAATCATGGGCGCGAGGGCGTCGCGTTGTTCTTTGTTGGTGGATGGATCGAACGAGACCACCACCCACTCTCCCTTGTGATTCGTACCCCACTCGTCGCCAAGATCTCCAGTTAGCCAGTACTTCGACCCTGCAAGATTAGTATTACCCGAGTACCCTTCGCGAACTTTGACCGCCATATTGAACTCGCAGTGCGGGTGCTCGGCATGCTTGTTGAAGTAGCAGGGACAGAAGAGATGGCAGCTGCAAGCTTCTACGTAATCAGCTTTCATCCGCCATGCTGGTTTTCCGGGAGTCGAGGCCAAGAGGACTATCACACACAAGCTGAGAAGTGTGATCTGCTGCCAGCGTTTCATATTGCCTCCTTGAAACATTTGCTTTGGCGAGCGGAAGGATTTTACAGCGATTCGGGAGGCTTCGCGAGAGAATCTGGGACCTTCCGGCGGAGGGTTGAAATGCGGGGCGTGAGGATCGGTCGCCCCGGCCTAGTCTATGAAACACTCAAGGCCGCCCCGTGGTGACTCAGTTCTGAAAAATGCCTACCCGGCACTAACATGCAGGGCTTTCACGTACTGCTACTTTGGGGCTGGAGCGTTGAATCGGAAGCGCGCCTGCGAGTTGCTCAATACGTCAGGCGGCAATAGAATGGCGGCGCTCAATCAAATCTAAATGGTCGTTTCCCACTCAGGAGGGAACATGAAAACCAGAACGATAGTTATGACGGTACTGCTGTGCCTGCTGGCCGGCGCAGTTTGCTTCGCTGACGACGTACAGATGGGTACATGGAAGCTGAACGAGGCTAAATCGAAGTTCGCCGCCGGGTCTACGAAGAACACAACGGTTGTCTATGAGGCGGCGGGCGACAAGGTGAAAGTTACGGTGGATGGCGTCGATGCCGCCGGCAAGCCGGCGCACAACGAGTGGACAGGCAGTTTCGACGGAAAAGATTATCCCGTCGCCGGCGATCCGACCTCAGACACGCGAGCCTATAAGAAAGTGGATGACCACACTCTCGAGTTGACCGGCAAAAAAGATGGCAAGGAGACGGTCACTGGCAAGATTGTGGTGTCGTCCGACGGCAAAACCCGCACCGTTTCCACCACCGGAACCGATGCGAATGGCAAGAAAATGAAGAATACTGCGGTATACGACAAGCAGTAGTGGAACTACACCTCGCCTTGGAGACGCGGCATAAGCCGCGTCTCTTTTTCTTTGCAGAATGGATAGTGAAGAGGGACCTCGCCCACCGAGTCGACCAACCCATGCGATACTCGAAATAGTGCCCCAGCTTGATCCCACTCCGCGTTTGGCGATTGATCCCGCGTCGGTCAAGGTCAATCTGACTGCGGGAACCGGTGTGGAAATTGACTGGAAAGACGGGCACCGGTCGAGCTACACATTTCCGTACCTGCGCGATGCCTGTCCCTGCGCGCTCTGTGATGACGAGCGCGAAAAGTCAGGACGTAAGCCGGGTGAGCCTCCCAAACTGGCGCCCGGAGCCCTTCCGCTGTTCAAAGCGGCCGCCAAGGCGACGGCGGCGGAGCAGGTCGGTAAGTACGCATTGCGTTTCGCCTGGAACGATAATCACGACCTGGGAATTTATTCCTGGGCTTATCTGCGGGAGATCTGCCCCTGCGGCGTGTGCGACAGGAGCAAGGCCGAGTAGGCCACGCATTTCGTTCCCCAGTGTTACAAATACAAATAAAGCGATGTGGGCAATGCTGCGAACCCGACTCTGGCATCTGAATCCTTGCCGCTTACCAAGACATCCTTAATTCTTTGGAGGAAAACTGATGGCGCACGAACTACCCCCCCTGCCGTATGACTACACGGCGCTCGAACCGATCATCGACGAAAAGACGATGCACCTGCACCACGACATGCATCATGCCGCTTATGTGAAAAACCTGAATGCCGCTCTCGACAAGCATCCCGAATTGCACTCGAAGAAACCCGAGGACTTGATTCGCGATCTGAACGCAGTTCCGGAAGATATCCGCGGCCCCGTCCGCAACAACGGCGGTGGACACGTCAACCACACCATGTTCTGGCAGATCATGAAGCCCAAAGGCGGAGGCGACCCCACCGGCCCCATCGCCGAAGCCATCAACAAAGCTTTCGGCGACTTCAAGACATTCCAGGAAAAATTCAACGCCGCTGGAGTAGGCCAGTTCGGCTCAGGATGGGTCTGGTTAGCTGGCGACTCGAAAGGCGAAGTAAAGATCGTGTCCACGCCGAACCAGGACAATCCCATGTCGCAGGGCCTATACCCGATCTTCGGCAACGACGTCTGGGAACACGCCTACTACCTGAAATACAACAACCGCCGCCCCGAATACCTGCAAGCCTGGTGGGGCGTAGTCAACTGGGACGAAATCAACAAGCGCTACCAATCCAGCAAAAAGTAAGTGCAGGGACGGGTCTCTGACCCGTCCTGCTTTCTCTGTCATGCTGAGCGAGGTTCAACCGCAGTCGAAGCATCCTTCCCGTGGATCCAGTTCCGCAATCAATACACTGCCAGATCCTTCGCCGAAACAAACTTCCCCGCGTAATGCTCCTTCACCTGCTCCACCAGATCCTCTTCCGTGGTCTCTCCCATAACCTGGTGATACAGCACCAGCAACTTCGGACGAGCCCGCGTAGCAATCTCTCCCAACTCCGACGGCGAAGTATGAAACGCCTTGAAGTAAGCCTGCTTCTGCTTGCTCTCCACGATCTTCTTTCGCTTCGGATTGAAGACTTCATGCAGCAACACGTCACACCCATCGCAAGCCTTCACGACTTCATCCGTAGGAGCCGTATCGCCTGAAATCACAATCCGCCGGTCCTTGGTATCGAACCGATATCCGAAGGCATATTTCCAGGTGCCGTGCTTCACCGGAAATGCGGTGACCGTCACGTTGTCATCGCGATAGACCACTCCGGGCTGAATCTCGTGGACATTGACCTTGTATCCCGTCCCATTCGCTTCTTCCAGTCCACGCAGCCGCAGATGAATGTCTTCCGCCCATGCCTTCTCGATATGCGCGGTCATAGTCTTCAACCCGCGCGGCCCGTACGCCTCCAGCGGCTCAGCTCGTTCCAGCACCCACGGAGAAAAAATCAGGTCGGGATATCCCAGAGTGTGGTCGGAATGTAGATGCGTGATAAAGACAATTTTCAGCTTGTCGGCCGCCAGCGCCTTGATGCCATTTTTCTCCGCCGCCGCCGCACGCCGCACCACTCCGGGACCACAGTCCACCAGATAGGCCATACCGTTTACCACCACAGCGACCGACGGGCCAGACCGTTCTGGATCGGCGAGGGGAGTGCCAGTACCGAGTACGACGACTTGGGTGCCCGTGGTCGCTTGGTTCGCCTGCGCCCATCCAACAACGCCCATCGCAAAGATCGCAAATTCAGTAAACAAAAGCCGTCCAAAATGACTCATTGCGTTCGAAATCCCAAGGTTGAAATTCACTCCGCAATCCGGTCAGCCGCCCCTCCGGGATGTGATTGTTGTCCGGGGGCTTTCCACTAGATCACCCCCTCCCGGGCTGGTTTTAGCCGCGCTACTGAGAAGTGTGAGCCGAAAACTATGGCCTTCGATAGACAGCGCCACCCTTCATAACGAAGTCGACTTTCTCCATAACCGACACATCCGCCAGCGGGTCTCCCGGCACCGCGACGATATCCGCCAACTTACCCCCTTCAATCGTCCCAACTTCAGACTGCATCCCCAGCAACTCTGCCGCTGAGGACGTTGCCGACTTCAAGGCCTGCGCCGGCGTCATCCCAAACTTCACCATCGAAGAAAATTCTTTGGCAGGATCTATTTTCCAGTCGAATCCGCCTGCATCGGTGCCGAAAGCTATTTTGACGCCTGCCTTCAGCGCCCGCCGGAAAGTGTCTTCATGTACTGCAATCATCTTCACCCAAACCGGTGCGCCAGCTGCTGCGCGTCCTTGCGCGACGTACTCTCCTACAAAGATTGTCGGCACATAGAAAATTCCGCGTGCCGCCATCGTCTTTAAGTCCGCGTCCGCGATGTAGTTTCCGTGCTCGATCGAATCCACTCCGGCCTCGACCGAATTGTGAACTCCATTCAAAGCCATGGCATGCGAGGCGACCTTGTGACGCTGTCGGTGCGTTTCATCGACAATCGCGCGCAATTCGTCGAGAGTGAATGTCGGAATATCATCGAGCACGCCATCATCGCGGAGACGATAACTGCGGTCGGAATAGACTTTAATCCAGTCCGTGCCATGCATGATCTGTTCTCGGACAGCCTTGCGGCCTCCGTCGGCGCCGTCGACCACCTGCACGCCGTGCGGCACCTCCACATTCGGCGCGTATCCATTCAAGGGATATGCTCCCGTCACATCCATCGCCCGCGTCGCCACCTGCATTCGCGGCCCCGGGATTATGCCGTTCTCAATCGTCTTTTTCACATCGACGTCCGCATACCCCGCGCCCTCCGTCTCCAGATCGCGGATCGTCGTAAACCCGTACTCCAGCGCCCGCCGCGCATTTACCGTTGCCAGAATCGTCCGGTACTCAGGCGACTGCTTCAGCAACTGCTCGTCATAATCCGCAGCCGTGATATCGCCTTGCAACAGAACGTGCGTGTGGGTGTCGATGCGCCCGGGTAAACAAGTTTCGTGCGAGAGGTTAATCATCTTTTCTTTGACTGCCAGGAGACTGTTGGATTCGGACTCTCTTTGACTTCGACGATCTTTTCCCCATCGACGCGAATGACGGCTGGACCACGCATGTTCTGGCTCTTGCCATCCCAGACGCGACCGCATACGAGCAGATAGGACGGGCCCGTTGCCGCGTCGGACGCGTTCCCCTGCGCCATCACAAAGCCAATCGCCAATTCGAAAATCACAAACGCAAATCCAATGCTGCGCATCGATCCTCCTGAGACCTGAGACCTGAGACCTGAGACCTGAGACCTGAGACCTGAGACCTGAGACCTTGAGACCTGCCACCTGAGACCTGCCACCTGTCGCCTGTTCCTATCCTGTGCACCCGCTGTGCAAATTACGGCTGTCGAGTGTAGCAGAGGAAATAACTTCGACGTCATCCTGCCCTGAACTCCCTGCCAGATGCCGACGCTGTGGGCCGCATTCAAGCTTTTCTTGAGCGACATTGATCCGCGCTGGTCAACGAAGAAGAATTTTACGATTGCACAACTCTTGTGTATTGACCCGCTCTCAGTCGGCGCGTACAGTCGCTTCACTTCGCAACCGAACACCAGCCCCGCGCGGCCGCGATCGGCCGCACAACGTTTTGCACACGCTTGGCCCTGAAGCAGCAATCACGAAATCAGAAACCGGCAACCGCCCTCCCCCCAGGGGTGAAGTTTTATGAAGGTTGAAAGTACATGGACCGTCTACCGCTCGCGTTTCGTCGTGCGAGCTCGCCAGCTCACGGAGTGTCTGGTTTTCACCGACGCTCTTGGACGCGAACATTCCGGCCAACCCGGCGACTACCTCGTCGAGTCCCTCGAAGGCTTGCGCTGCATTCGTCCCCAGGCACAATTTGAGAACATCTACGTGCCCTTGCAAGAATCTCCGAACCCGACATCTCGTGCCGGCTTGAACCAAGTCAGGATGTCGAAGGTACTGACCCCGCAAACCCTGCCGACTCGTCTGCCGGCCCCCGTCTGGACCGGATAGAGGGGTTCGCTACAGGCAAGTGTTGGCGAGTCAAAAGAGTCGCAGCCTGAGGCTAAAAGCTAACTTTCCCAAACGGGTACCTATGGCACTATCAGGCCACAATATATAGAGGTATTCTCTTGACAGACACAACTGGCGGGAGTACGTTAGGCATCCCATAGCAGTTTTTTTAGACCCCGCGTACAGGGGCAAGACCGGAAAACAGGGAGCGATACGAAGTCGAGGTGGCTCCGAATCTCTCCTTTTGCGGAGGCTCCATCCCTCCCGAATTGGATGGAAACAAGCGGTGACTTCCCCCGGCTTGGCTCGACCAGGCATCCCCTCGGGGGAATCACAGAGCGTGAAATGCCGGATAGGTGCTGTCCGATCCGGGAAGTTTTATTTTGCGGTGCCAGGAGCCCCGAAATGGACGAATTGATTCAACTCGTCGCCGAATCTTTTGCCCGCCACGGTATCGAATGTCCAACCGTCGACTCGCAAACCGTCGAATCGGTCCGCCCGGCCGAGACTCCCACTCCCGCAATACTTCCGGACCACAATTACCGGCAAAGCAAAGAAGCAGTGCTGACTCCCTAAGCCCGTCGGCTTGGGGAACATGGTGAGGGAGTCGCAGTAGCCGCGCCCGCTCTGGCCGCCCGCGGCCGCTTTGGATCCTTGAAAATATTTACTCAGTGCCTTCGTTCTGAAACCGAAGGCTAGAAGCAGCAATTCCAGTCCCGCAACGCCTGCCTGAGCGCAGCCGAGGGACGAAGCAGCAAGGTCCAGCACGTAAGTGCAAGGAAAGATTGAATTTAAGCCAGGGTCCCGTAAGGACGGCACGACCACAATGAAGGTTCATAATCACCGCCGCAATCATCTAATTTAGGAGCAGAGGACATGCCCGAAGTGCGCGAACAACTCAAGAAATCGGAAGCCGCGACCACCAACAACCAGAAGAAGGCCCCCGGCCTCACCTTCCGCCGCTTCTTCACCAAGAACGGCGTCTCACCCTACGACGAAATCGAATGGGAACTCCGGCTGGCTCAGATCACGGACGCTCAGGGCAACGTGATTTTCGAGCAGCGAGACGTCGAGACTCCCAAGGACTGGTCGATGACCGCGACCAACATCGTCGCCAGTAAATATCTACACGGAAAAGTCGGCACCAGCGAACGCGAGACCGGCGTCCGCCAGCTAATCAGCCGTGTTGCCGAAACCATTCGCGACTGGGGCATGACAGACGGCTATTTCCGCAGTAAGGAGGACGCCGCCACTTTCCATGACGAACTCGCGCACCTGCTTCTGAGGCAGTTCGTCGCCTTCAACTCGCCCGTCTGGTTCAACGTAGGATGTGATCGCATCGAGCCCAAGTCCGATGCCCAGAACTGGCACTGGAACAAAACAACGCAGCAAGTAGAATTCGGCGCCACCGGATACACCCGTCCGCAGTGTTCCGCTTGCTTCATCAACTCCGTAAAAGATTCGCTCGATTCCATCCTGACCTTGGCAAAGACCGAAGGCATGCTCTTCAAGTGGGGATCCGGAACCGGCACGAATCTTTCAACGCTCCGTTCGTCCACTGAGCAACTCTCCGGCGGCGGCACCGCCAGCGGGCCGCTCAGCTTCATGAAAGGCTTCGACGCCTTCGCGGGCGTAATCAAATCCGGTGGCAAAACTCGCCGCGCCGCCAAGATGGTCATCCTGAACATCGACCACCCCGACATCGTCGAATTCATCGAGTGCAAGAGCAAAGAGGAAGCCAAAGCCCACGCCCTAGTCGCTCAGGGATACGACGGCTCGCATCCCGACTCCGACGCCTACAGTTCTATCTTCTTTCAGAACGCCAACAACTCCGTCCGCGTCACCGACGACTTCATGGTAGCCGTCCGCCGCGACACCGATTTTTCCACTCGCGCCATCGTCGACGGCCGCGTGATCAAGACCTACAACGCGAAAGATCTGCTCTACAAACTTTCCGAAGCCACCTGGGCCTGCGGCGATCCCGGCATGCAATACGATTCGACCGTCAACCGCTGGCACACCTCGAAGAACACAGCGCGAATCAACGCGAGCAATCCATGCAGCGAGTACATGTTCCTGGACGACTCCGCTTGCAACCTCGCCAGTCTGAACCTTCTGAAGTTCGCGCCCAACGGCACCTTTGACGTGGAAGCCTACCGCCATGCCGTGGACGTAGTCATCACCGCGCAGGAAATCCTGGTCGACAATGCCGGATATCCCACCGAGATGATCAACAAGAACTCCCACGACTATCGCCCGTTGGGACTCGGCTACGCCAATCTAGGTGCGTTGTTGATGGCAGCCGGCCTCCCCTACGACTCCGACGCCGGACGCGACTACGCCGCCTGCGTTACCGCCATCATGTGCGGCGAAGCGTACTTGCAGTCGAGCCGAGTAGCCGAACTCTGCGAACCACTAGCTCCAATTACCGACACCGTACAAACCCGTTTAGGCGTAACCACCGCAGATGCCATGCCCGGCGCCGCCTGCCCCGGTTTCTACGTCAACCGCGAACCATTCCTCGACGTAATCCGAATGCACCGCGCATCAGTGAACAACATCAATCACAAGAACGTCCCCGAGTCTCTCTTCGAAGCCTCGAAAACTTGCTGGGACGAAGCGCTCACAGCCGGCGAAATGCATGGCTACCGCAACTCCCAAGTAACCGTTCTAGCGCCGACCGGAACGATAGGCTTTATGCTTGATTGCGATACGACCGGGATCGAGCCCGACCTCGCGCTGATCAAATATAAAAAGCTGGTTGGCGGCGGGATGATTAAGATCGTCAACAACACCGTCCCTGGTGCTCTCTTCAAACTCGGATACACCCACGAGCAGACCGATGCGATCGTCTCCTACGTGGACGCCACCGGCACCATCGAAGGGGCTCCGCATATTAAAGACGACCACCTGGCCGTCTTCGATTGCTCGTTCAAGCCCGCCAAAGGCACGCGCTCCATCCACTACATGGGACACCTCAAGATGATGGCGGCTGCGCAGCCGTTTATTTCGGGAGCAATATCGAAGACGGTTAATCTTCCGAATTCGGCTACGGTAGACGATATTGTTGAGGCCTACATCCAGGCCTGGAAGCTGGGCGTAAAAGCCGTAGCGATTTATCGCGACGGCTGCAAGCAATCGCAACCTCTCTCCGCCGCGGGAACAAAAACGTCCGCCGGGAACGCCAATTCCAATGTAGAGCGGGCACTGCTGCCCGCTGCCGTTGAGCCCGACAACCTCGACGCCCCACCCCGGGCTGTGCGCCACAAGTTAAAAGAAGAGCGCATGTCGGTGACGCACAAGTTCAACATCGGAGGGCACGAGGGATACATCATCGTCGGGCTCTATCCGGATGGGGAGCCGGGCGAAATTTTTATCAAGATGGCTAAGGAAGGCTCGACTGTCTCCGGGTTGATGGACAGTTTTGCGCTGGCGGTCTCGATCTCGCTTCAGCATGGCGTGCCGCTGAAACTTTTCTGCGAGAAATTCGCGCACACTCGCTTCGAACCCAGCGGGTGGTCGAGCAATACTGACATCGGCTTTGCCAAGTCGATCATGGACTACATCTTCCGCTGGCTCCAGCTCCGCTTCCTCAGCGGACAGCAACAGTTGCTCTTCGACAACATCCGGCCGCGGCTGGCAAATGGCAGTCCGCAGTCGGAGGGAGCAAGCAGCGTTGGCGACACGAACGGCTCGACACTTCCACTGACACCTGAGACCCGAGACCTGAGACCTGGTTCTATTCACGCGGCCGACGCCTTGTCCGGGATCGTCGACATGGGAGACGCTCCCTCATGCAGTTTCTGCGGCTCGATCATGACGCGCAATGGGAGTTGCTACCGCTGCATGAGTTGCGGGAGCACGAGCGGATGCTCGTAACATGGCAGTAAAGTCGTCTATTCCGAGTTAGGCGGGTGTGCGTAATTGATGGAAGTTCAAGCTAAGAGAGAGAGTTGGTGCCTCGATACTTGGTTTGCCGAGTGTCGCAGGAAGGTTCGGTTGAAGATCGGGGCACTTTTCCACGAGACATTTGGCAAAAGCTGCCCCTCATGATCGCATTTGTATACACAATCGGGATTCAGCTACCACTGACGTAGTTCGACTGTACTGTGCACAGCCGTACTCTCCGCCAGCGAGAAGCACCCAAAGGAGAGTTAAATAAGGCTGTCGCCCCGTTCCTCTCATTAACTCAAGATTTCACAACTTCGCTGGATGAATTACTTTTCGACATCTGCGAAGACATACAACTGTCCACTACGCGCCATGACCAGGCGGTGCAGCGATACGAAACTTTGGGCGACGTCCTGGAAAGTCAAGCAAGTCCGTTCCGACTACTCGGCCCAAAGATTTATCCGCAAGGTTCAATGGCTCTCGGTACCACGGTGAAACCAGTCGAAGGGCCACACGACCTCGATTTCGTACTGGAGCTCTCGATCGCTCATGACCGAGTGGATCCTATGAAACTCATTCAAGAGCTCTATACCTTCCTGGGCAAGCATGCGGTCTACGGTCCTATGACGTCTCTGAAGAATCGTTGCGTCCGTGTGGAATACGCAAACGAGTTCTACATGGATGTGCTCCCCGCATGCCGAAATGGAGATGCCGGCGGCACCTGTATTAGGGTGCCGGACCGCGCGTTGAAGGCGTGGACCGACAGCGATCCGCTCGGGTATGTCCGATGGTTTGAGGAGAGGGCCAAGATGCGATTCGTAGCTCGCATCCTCGACAAGGCCGCACCGATTCCCGCGCGGGAACCTGTCGGTCAAAAACAAACGCTGACGCTCGTCGTCCAACTTCTGAAACGCTGGCGCGATCGCTACTACGCTGACAGAGATGTTGCCCCCATATCGATCATCCTCACAACTCTGGCCGGCCACGCCTATACCGGCGAACGATCCATTAGCGAGTCACTGAACCTTGTGCTAAATCGGATAGTCGGATTCCTCGATGATGCGCACCGGACCGGAACCCCGCTGCGTGTATGGCATCCTACTCACCCGGCCGAAGAACTGAGCGAAAAATGGAACAATGACCGCCCGGCTTATGAGGCATTCGTAAAGGGAATTCGCGCTTTCAACGATAGATGGTCAAAATTGATGAAACGGAAGGAGAACGTGAACTCAGAACTCGAAGGGCTGTTCGGCGAGCCGGTGAAAACAGTTCTGCGAAAGCGGGCTGAGCAACTGCAGCAGTCGCGTCTTGCAGGGCAGTTAGGAGTGAGTTCAGCGGGCATTATTTCCCGGAATAGCGCCTCGGCTATTTCTGCACGTCCGAACACGTTTTATGGCGAACAGTAAGTATGTCTGGCAAAGGCCGCTCAGATCGGCTCAGCAGGCATATTTCTTGAAGCTGACGTTTCCAAATTTCCGTGTCAAGGCAGCGCGGCACGAGTTGAGATGCGTGGGGACATTGCAGCCGTCCCCCACGAGCGAAAGATACACCGTTGAGGTTGAGTACAGAGTTCCCACACGCCCGTGCGTACGCGTCATACGGCCGCAGTTAAGGCTTGCGGCAGGGCGGACAAAACTGCCCCATGTTTTCAAGGGAAACGATCTCTGCCTTTATCTCACTGGTGAGTGGCGACCCGATCTGAAAATCTCGGAATATATCATCCCCTGGGTTTCGTTCTGGCTGTTCTTCTACGAGGTATGGCTGGTCACCGGCGAATGGTTTGGGGGTGGGCACGAGCCAGCCACAGGGGAAAAATGAGCCGATTTAAAATTTTGTCGATCGATGGCGGTGGCATCAAGGGGGTATTTCCAGCCTCCTTCTTAGGCGAGGTGGAGACGGCGTTCGACCTCACATCCGCCGGACGATATTTCGACCTGATCGCGGGGACATCTGTGGGCGGCATATTGGCACTGGGGCTGGGCCTTGGCCTTACCGCCCGCGAGATGGCAAAGTTTTTGGTGTCTTTGGGACCAGGAGTATTCCCTCCCGGTAATACGTCGACTCTGCGACTGTTACTCGGGTTCAATAGGTACGATCCAGGACCGCTACGTAGTGCTTTAGAGACAATATTCGGCAAGAAAACTCTCGCCGATTCTCAGATCCGGCTGCTTATTCCATCTTTCGATGCGAGCAAGGCTGATATTCATATTTACAAGACCGCGCACAGCAAGCGCCTCATGATGGATTACAGAGTTGAGGCTGTTGAGGTCGCCATGGCTACTGCCGCTGCACCGACGTATTTTCCAGCGTACGACTCAAAAAATAATATAGCGTTTGTAGACGGGGGCGTCTGGGGGAATAATCCTGTGGCACTCGCAGTTGTCGAGGCCCTGACGCTGCTGAGGCAGGACCCCGACAACATCGATGTCCTCAGCCTCGGCTGTACGGACGAACCGCTCGACTTCAAATCAGGTTGGCATACCGGCCTGTATTGGCTAAGGCGCGCAGTCTTTGCTGCTATGCGCGGCCAGTCACGTTCAGCGCTCGGCATGGCCATGCATCTGACTGGCAGGGATAAGGGAGCAGATCGAATCCTGAGAATTGACCCCATCGTTCGAACGAATCGTTTTTGTCTCGACGGTACAAAACAGATTGTCGACCTTCGCGGGCTGGGCTATAGCCATGCGAGAAACGCCTTGCCCGATATTCGCGAGCGATTCTTTTCCGAACCCTGCGAACCCTTCGTCTCACTTCACAAATAACGATGACGGGACGCCGGGTGCCGCCGCGGAAGGCGTAGGTGCCTCTAGCTCCCAGCAACCGCCAGTTGCCCCGCCGTGTTCAACGCTGCAAGAGCGCTCCGAATCTATTCGTTGATTTCTGCTTCGTCGACTCTGCTCTCAGGGATCATCGGGTAAATCCAGGTTGCAGATCGCGGCTGGCGGGTGGCAGGAAGCACGCGGCCCAATCTTTCGTTTCGGATTGCCCACCCGGATCAATGGAAAAACTCGGCCTACGTTAAAATCTAAATGCGTCGTCAGGCAGCAGTCTGATTCTGGCGCGCGGATGCTCGTTTTCCTCAGCGCTTGCTGTGGTACGGTGCAGTGACTCGAGCCGGGGGTGAATTCATGACAAACCGTCTGCAAGAACTTCTTGAGGAAGCGAAAAAGACCATTCAAACGCCGCAGGAAAAGGAAGAGCAGCGGCGGAGCTTTGCCTACGGGAACACCAAGATTGAGAATCCCCGCCTCACTCGGGAAATGGTCGATCGAGAGGCTGAGGCGCTCAACAAAGCAGCTGCGGATTTCTCGCCTCGCTCGGATTGACAAGCAGTGTGAGCGATGACACCCTTCAGTCCCGTCGGTCATCGTCCCCGGGGGCTAAAGCCAAATTTATTGTTCGCCTTAACGCCGGCCTCAAGGCCGGCTCTTCCACGATGAGCTTTCCGCTGTTAAACGCGATCCAGCGCCACAGTCTGCGCCGCTGGATTTAACGCCGCAAGAGCACTCCGAATCTCTTCGTTGATTTCTGCTTCGTCGACTCTGCTCTCCAAAAAGCAGGTGTCGGGTGTCAGGTCACAGGTGTCAGGAAGGGCATAAAGCGGAAATGCCATCCGGAAATCTTAGGTGGGCATGTCAGGCATGTCGCACGGCAACCAGATGCTTGCGCCCGCGGGCAGAGGGTGGGTGCCCACATTTTCGCCCTTTGCACTTACAACCTCCCCTGTCGGCTGAGTTGCCCCATCCTGTTCTGCGTGGTAACGTCCCCGGACCCGATGAAATTCTTTCTGCTCGGACTGGTCGCGCTTGCCATCCTTGCCCTGGTTGCAGTCCGGCTCTTGCGGGGTCGAATTACGGTAGAGGGGGAGACAACATCCCCAGCGCCTTCGGAAACGACAACGAAGGTTGCCGAGGTTGACGCCTTCACGATTACGCTCGATATCGACGAGAAGCCGTCGTTGTTCGTCCTGCTCGCTGCCGATGGCGCCATCAACCGCATGGGCAAGGGCACGGTGGGCGATCCGGCAGGGGGCCTCTTCATCGGCAAAACCGATCCGGCCATTTTTGAGGCGGTTCGATCGCATTTGAGCGAGGACATGCTGCAGGTGCTGGGACGGAGCTTCCAACTCCAAAATCCGCGTGGCGTCCCCTGCAAGCTGACCCTGACATTCAAATTCAAGGACGGGACTTCGAGTGGCCTTGCATTTCTCTACGGCTCCGAGTCCGAAGGCGTGCCCGGAGACGTTGAGGATTTCGTAACGACCGCTGTACGGCTAACCGATCCCTGGTATGAAAACTTCAAGCGAACGGCGGAAGGAAAACAATGAGGCGGGGCGACTACTCCTCTCGAAAGATGCCGAATATTTTCATCTTAACGCCGGCCTGAAGGCCGGCTCTTCCACGAAGAGCTTTCCGCTGTTAAACGCGATCCCGCGCCCGACAGTCTGCGCCGCTGCATTTAACGCTGCAATAGCGCTCCGAATTTCTTCGTTGATTTCTGCTTCGTCGACTCTGCTCTCCATGATCATCGGGACATCGGGCGGCACCAGCTGACAGACTTTCGGAACGAGAATCGACTCGAGGCTCAAGCGGTCGTGTTTGCTTTCGGTATTGACTTTGCGGGACATGAAGTTGCCCGATTCTGTTCCAGGATGGCCAACTCCCCGTCGGGGGCTGAAGCCCTCTATGTTCCCTCTCAACGCCGGCCTGAAGGCCGGCTCTTCCACAAAAACTTTCCACAAAAACCTTCCACAAAAACCGTCCACAAAAACCTTCCGGTTCCCAACGGCGGGCAGAAGCCGGCTCTTCCACAAAAAACCTTCCGGTTCCCAACGGCGGGCAGAGGCCAGCTCGTCCACAAAGATTCTCGCAAGCCCTCTTCCTCACAAGCGCCGTCCGCACAACCGTGGAAGAGCGGCCCTTTCAGGGCCGCGTTAAGAGGCCTAGGCTGAGGCCTTCAGGCCCGGTGGTCGCCCTCGCCCGGGCTAAACAGTTTGCTGAAAAACTCGCTTGTTTGCTGATCGGACCTGCGCAGCGGCTGAAGCCGGCAGTGATTCTGTAGCATTTACAGCACCGCTGAAGCGGCGCCCTGATACGAATCATGACTTTTTCAGCAAACTGTAAAGCCTCTATGTGTCTTAACGCGGGCCTTAAGGCCCGCTCTTCCGCGCCAAACCGACGGTCACGGATCGGTCCACCGCAAAATCGAACATCGTTGCGTGATCGATGTCACATTTTTCATCGGAATCCGAGAACTACGATCCATGAATGGATCGCACGTTTTTCATCACGTCAGTCACCGCGCAACGGAGAACTCTATTCCAACGTACTGCCGCCTCTGAACTGCTCCTCGATGTCTTTCAACACTACCGCAGACAGGGAAAATTTCTTGTTCACGATTTCGTGATTATGCCTGACCACTTTCACGCGTTAATCACTCCTGCACACGAGATTTCCTTGGAGAAGGCTGTTCAGTTCATCAAGGGAGGATTTTCATTCGCCTGAAGTCCAAGCTGCCAGTGTGGCAGCCGAGTTTCACGAATCATCGAATTAGAGATGGTGAGGATTTTGAGCGGCATCGTGATTACATCCGTATGAATCCCGTGCGGGCGGGTCTGGCCGGAAAAGTGGAGGAGTATCCGTATTCGTCGGCGAACGGAAAATTTGTGCTCGACCCAAAGCCGCCGGGGCTAAAGCCCGGTCTGGAATGGAGTCAAACGCCGGCCTGAAGGCCGGCTCTTCAACCTGTCAAGGGGGCTCATCCGGTGAAATTGAGGGAAGTTGTTCAGGGGAAAGGCGCAATAAATTTGAGAAAGTTGGCGGGGTAGCTGTGTGGAAACTGGTATAATTTATATATAGCTATAAGATTATAGAGAAGCTGGCTGGTCGCGGCTGGCAGGCGGCAGGGTGGAAAAGTGAAGGCGGTCCTACGAGACCGCTTTTTTATTTGGCGGAAACAGGTCTTGGAGGTACGCAGGGATGGATAATCGGGCGGGTCGGGCTGGGAAGAAGCTTCGGAATGACGAGGTCGAGGGGAGGCGATTTGGGAATTGCAAGCAACGAGGGGAGTGGGCGGAGCTTTGTTTTATGGCGCGGGCGGCGGGGATTGGATTGTGCGTCTGTAAGCCGTATGGAGATTCGGCGCAGTATGACGTCGGGATTGAAGATGGCGGGCGGTTGCTGCGGGTGCAGATCAAGTCGACTACTTATTCGCGGGATGGGGCGTTTACTTGTAATGTCGTCGGGCGAGGGCGGAAAGGATATGTGGCAGGGGTGGTGGATTTCTTTGCGATTTATCTGGTGCCGATGAATGTCTGGTACATCCTGCCGTTTAAGGCTTTGGCGGGGACGGTGTCGCTGCAGTTTGCTCCGGAGCGGGTCGGGCATAAGTATCAGGCGTACATGGAGGCCTGGCATCTGCTGAGGGCGGGCGGATGAGTCAGGCGGCAGGTGGCGGCTTGCAGTTGGCAGCTGGCCTACTTGCGTGGCGTCGCGATGACGTCCCTCGGGGGCTGAAGCCTCGTACAAATTTGTTTGGTTATCGCGGCGGCGAACCGTTGCGCCACCCAAGAAACGAATTGTGTGCATGGTCTCGATCTTGACAAGCGCGGCTGCTATGCACATAATCTCGGCACTTTGAGGGCTCGGGGTCGGCTGTCCCAGCTATAGAAAGCCTTCAGGGTGGAACGGCGCTGATTTCCTGTTCGGATGGCACATACTGCGTTTCGTAACTCCCCCTGCGCGGAGCCTTCCGTTTGCCGGAAGACTGTTCAAGGTTGATCCCAGGAGAGAACACCATGAGGCAAGGCATTTTTGTGGGCGTGGTGGCCGGCCTGCTCGCGCTCACTGGGTGGGCACAGAGCGGCGGACAAGAGGACATCATCGCGAAGTTTGCGCCGTCGATCGACGCAACGATCACTTGCTCCAGCACCTACAGCAGCGGGTTCGAAGACGCATTCTTTCAATGGTGCGTGACGTCGAATGGAAACATTGCGCAGTTCCAAGCCCCGTTTGAGCATATTCGCGTTGGAGCGGTGCTGGAGGGATATCAGATCTGCGACGTTACTCCGAACGTAGGTTATTTCGATTACGCGCAGGTAGAGAGCGGAAACTGGAGGAACGCAATTCTTACTCAGCCGAATGGGCCGAATACCTTTCCGATCACGGTCAAGCGAACGACCGCGGACGGGAACTTCACGCTGACGCAGAAGTTTGCGCAGGATACTAAGAAACGGATTTTGACTATCACAATGATGATCAAGAACAACACTTCCGTCCAAAAGAATCTGAAGGTGTACCGCTTCGCCGATTTGGACATCGACGGCGCTTTCACGAACACGTTCGACGCGTTGACGGAGACTGCGTGGGCCGACAACTCGGTCCGCGGCTTGACACTGGCGCTGGAGACGATAAATTTCAGTAATCGCGCCGAGAAGTACAAGCTGTCCCCGGTCGGACCTGTGCCAGCGTGTGCGGCGCCGGCCGACCCGAAGGGGCCGATCTCGGAAGATGGAGCAGTTTATGTGCAAGCGCTGGTGCCGCTGGAACCGAAGGCCTCGGATACGGTGATCGTCAGTTATCGCGCGATGTGAACAATGGCAGCGGGAAGAGTGCGACCAGAACGGGGGAACAAACTGTATCCCACTCACGGCGTGAGTGGCGATGAGTGGGATCCTTTACATCAGAGGGCTCGAGTTTGCCGGGACTGCTCTTTTTTACTTGCGCTACTTGGCGGCGCCTTTCAGTTCGACCAGGATCACTTCCATTGGTTGGTCGGTTACGTTCTCGGGTAAGTGGGTTCCGGCGGCGACGTATTGAGACTCGCCAGCTTTGACGCTCTGGTCTACTTTTTTGCCGTCGGCTAGAGTCATTTGGACTTTGCTGTCGGTGAGAAAAACTGCGACCAAATTTGGATGGCTGTGCATGACGGACTTCTCGTGCGGTCCGTAGTGCACTTTCAGGATGCGTACCTGGTCGTTTTCGCTGACGACCGAATAATGTTTGGGATCGGTTTTGACTGCGTCCTGCGCAGATAGGATCGGGGCGGCGCACAGGCACAGCACTGCCCCATAGAGCGCTAGCGGCACTCGCATAAGTATTCTCCTTAACAATTGTTGATTGTCTTCCGAAGAGCAACCAAACGTACTCTGGTGGGCGGGCGGTGTCAAATCGCGGGGCAAAAACCTGCGGGCCGCATGATGTACACGCGGCCCGCATGAGCGTGACTGTTGCGTGGAAGGTTACTTGGCTTTTTCTTCTGTAGCCGGCGACGTCTGCGCGGCTACTTGCTCCTTCTGTGCTTCTACGGGTTGGATCTTCACACTGGCCAGGATTTTCTCCAGCTTGCCGAAGACTTGTTCGCGGTTGACGGCTTCGATGCCTTCTTCGGTGCCGTATCCGGCGGTGCCCAGGCCGAGAACGAATTCGTAGCAGGCGCCGCTTTCATAGCGATGGTAGTACTGGGTCTCGGCTTGCTTCATGGCGTCGCCGGCGAAGTTGGAAGTCTTCTCCATGTAGGCGGAGCCGACGTGAAGTTTCTCGGCGTCGACGGGTTCGCCGTCGGGATTGCGCGCGTCCACGAAGGCAAACTGCGAGCACTCCTGCTCGGAGAGGCCGCGGTTTACGTTCACGTGGAAGAAGGCGGTGGTCAGGTCGGTGCCGGGATACGATGCCTGCGGCACGGCGACCATGGCGACCGAAGATCCGCCGGGCTGGACGAAGTTCATCGGTACGGGGCCGAGGCCGTCGATTGCGGGCTCGAGTTTGTCGCCGGACGCCAGTTCGTACTTCCGCGGATACTTAAACGAGACTCCGGTCTTTGGATCGCTGTAGGTCACGATGGCGGCGGGCCGTCTTTTGTGCGTCTTCTTTTTCGCTACGGGCTCGGCTGGCGCGACGTTCGGCGTCAGAGTTGGCGCGGCGGTTGTGCTCGCGGCGTCGGGGCTGGAGATGCCGACCAGCGCGGTTTTGGGAGTGTCCTTTGAGCAGGCGCTGAGCGCGATCAGGATTCCGAGGATGACGAATCCGGCGATCATCGCGATCTTCTGTTGGCGCGACCATGATGTGAGCGTCGCACCGGAATTGTTGCTGTTGGTCTTGTGGGGGAATTTCTCAAAGTTTGTCATTGTGTCACCTCCGCTGCTGAACGCAGACGGAAGTGATAGGGCAGGAGAGCGGCCAAGTTCTCGCGCATTGATCCGGTGGGACTTACGTCCAGAGGCGGCGCTGGGAGCCTGGTTCCTATGGACACAGTGTGTTGAAGGTGACACGGTTAGAATGCCGAGGTGAGCGCTTCGTTATCGTATCGCGGGCGGCTGGCGCCTTCGCCGACCGGGCTGCTGCACATCGGGCATGCACGGACGTTCTGGATGGCGGCGCAGCGGGCTCGTGAGCATCAGGGCACGCTCATTCTCCGCGATGAAGATCTGGATCCGCAACGCTCGCGGGCGAAATTTGCTTCCGCCATGATCGAAGATTTGCGGTGGCTCGGCATTCGCTGGAGCGAAGGCCCGGACTGTGGCGGTCCGTACGGTCCTTATTCGCAGAGCGAGCGGCGGAGCTTTTATCTGGACGCCTGGCGTAAGTTGCGCGATGGCGGATTTATTTATCCATGCACGTGCTCGCGCAAGGATCTGGCGCAGGCGGCGAGCGCACCTAATGATACTGACGACGAGCCGATCTACCCTGGACGGTGTCGGGAGCGAACGGATGCGACTTCATTTTCTGTTCCGGCGGGGGTGAACTGGCGATTTCGGGTTCCGGAGGGGAGGGAGATTGCATTCACGGATCTGAATCTCGGGCCGCGATGTTACAGGGCTGGGCATGACTTTGGCGATTTTATCGTGTGGCGGCGTGATGACGTTCCGGCTTATCAGCTGGCGGTGGTGGTGGATGACGCGGCGATGCGGATCACGGAGGTCGTCCGTGGAGTGGACTTGCTGAAATCCACCGCCCGGCAGCTTCTCGTCATTGGCGCGCTTCGATATCCCACGCCGGATTATTTCCATTGCGAACTGGTGCGGGACTCGAGCGGTGTCCGGCTCGCCAAGCGGCACGATGCGCTTAGCATCCGAGCTTTGCGGGAAAGTGGCATGGCGGCTGAAGAGGTGATCGCCATGACCGGCAGGCACAAAACACCTGACGCGCTCTTTCCGTCCGGCACTAGCGACGTTTCGTAAATCGTGTGTGGTTACGGATCAGTTCTTCAACAGCGATATCGAATGCGGAGCGCACTGCCTTCTTGTGTTCGGGGATAACGTCATTAATCAGGAGCATGGCGCTTCCGTGGACCAGGCACCAGACTGCGATGATTAATGGACGGTATTGTTCCGGCTCTCCGCCCAGCCACTCTCCCGCCTTTTGAACCACATACTCAAAATTCGGGCGCGGCTGGTGACTGGTGATCACAATCCGCGAGGCAATCAGTTCGTACTCACGCGGATGATTGAGCGCGTAATCGAAGACGCAGTGGGCGATTTCCTGCAAAGATTTGCAGCTTCGGATCGATTTGGCCAGCGCGTCCTGATGTTTTTGCAAAAGCGCCCGCAGCAGCGCCCGGCGGTCTTTAAAGCGGCGGTATAACGTCGGAGTATTGGTTCCCGCCGCCTCCGCAACGGCGCGCATTGTAAGGCTATTCTGTCCTCCGGCGTTCCAGAGTTTCTGCGCGGCCTTCAGCACGCGGACTTCAATCTCGGGATCGGCTTGCCTCGGCACTGGCTGTTTCTCCTGCGATCTTTCTGGTTGACAGCGTTATCGTAACGCTGTATACATTATCGGGTCGTCGGGCCCTCCCCCGGTTCCATCATCCGCACTGCCGCAGTTACCGGCACCAAGCGCCCTCCAGGGAACAGAGCGAACACTCTGTTGTTGGACAACCGAGTCTAGCTCACCGAAACGACAAAAATCAGAGTTTAAAGGTGAAAATTGAAAAAACAGGCTCTTCTACTGATCACGATCTGTCTGTGCGCAGGTCTTTGTGTTTCCTCATTGGCGCAGGCGCCCGCTGCGACATTCCAGATGCTCAACGTGCCCGTCGATACCTGGATTAACTATGCGCTTTCCGCCGACGGCAGTGTCGTGGCCGCAAATGTGGGCGGCGAAATTTTCCGGTGGACAGCAGCCGAGGGATTTGTAGATCTCGGCGCAGGTTATTTTCTTGACTCGAGCATCGGAATTTCGGCCGACGGTACGACGATCACAGGCACCATTGTGGGTGAGGACGGTCTTAGTTCTCCAGGCCGCTGGCGCGCGTCGACGGGATGGATCAATCTGGGACATCCGGCTAAGGGCTGTTCGATGGATGGCAATTGGGGCAGCGGTTATGGCGTGAATCATGACGGTTCGGTGGTGGTTGGACTGTCGTGGTACTGCCCGGGCGCGCAGGGATTTCGGTGGAGAGAAGGTCGTGGAATAGTTGGTCTCAGCCATCCCAAGGGCGCGAGCAGCCGTGCCAGCGCGATCTCTGCCGACGGCTCGACCATTGTCGGATTCTTTGAACACCCAACGCAGGGAATCCGGCGCGCCGTGCGCTGGACGCCCAGCTTCGATCTCTTCACCGGTACGACCACGCCGGGCGAAGCTACGGCCGTTAGTTCGAACGGGGCCAGGGTTGTCGGCCAAGCCGCAACTCTGGACGGAATACACGCCTTCTACTACACCAACGCAACCGGTCTGATTCCACTGGGCACGGTTTCAGGCATCCCCAGCGATCAAAGTATTGCGAACGGTGTTTCCGACAAAGGCAAAGTCATCGGCTGGAGCGGCGACCCATTTTTTGGCGGCTCGGAGGCATTCATCTGGAACGCTTCTAACCCCGGTGCACCGATGCACTCCCTGCAAAAGACTTTGAAATGGGCGGGCGCGCCGATTCCTGACGGCGTATTTCTCACCAACGCTATAGCAATTTCTGCAGACGGCTCGACCATCATTGGAACCTGGCAGGATTCGGCCAATTTCGGAACTTGGATCGCGCACCTGAAATAGGAGTTTCGAGCATCGCAGTGCCAGGCCAGGTTCGACATTGAATCTGGCCTTTTCTTTTTGGATCGCAGTGACCTAAAGGACAATTACAGACGTAATTAGGGAAGCGGTTAGCTTACCGCTAACATTTGGGAAGGGTCTGCTTTTGAACAGGCCGGGAGGCGTTCATGCGCCGGATTTTCGCGATATCGGTGTTGCTGGCGCTGGCCAGCACCGCGTTTGGACAGTCGCTCGGCGACGTCGCTCGCCAGACTCGCCAGAAGGAAAAGGCGCGAGGCAAAGCGGCGAAGAAAGTTGTCACTAACGAGGATCTTCCTGAGAGCCCCGACCTGAATCCTGGCGAGCGGGAGACAGTCGGGAAATACCAAGCAGCTACGCCGTCGCATGGCGCTTCGGGCACTCAGTCGGCCGATCAATGGAAGAGTTCGATTCTGGAGCAAAAGAATCGTATTGCGTCCATGCAGGCGCAAGTTGACAAGCTGAACGGATCGATTCGGTTTGTCGAGGCGAACGCCTACGTCAATGGAGCACAGTACAACCAGTATCAGGTTAAGAAGCAGCAGCAGGCAGCGAATCTGCAAACCCAAATTGCAGAACAGAAGAAAAGCCTGGAACAGATGCAGGACGCGGCCAAGAAAGCGGGCATGGGCAGTGCTGTGTACGATCCGTAGATCAGGTCACGGGTCAGAGGTCACGGGTGACGGGCCTCAGGGTGTCGGCTTGCCTTGCGCCATCTTTCCGGTTCATTCTCACTAAGTGCTCCAAGACGAGATTTTTCTCACCGCTGAATGGCGCTATCTCGCCATGCTGAACTATGAAGTGGACGAAGGTTTAGTTCTGCCATTTGTGCCTGCGGGCACCGAGATCGATCGCTGGAATGGGAAGATTTTTATAAGCTTGGTGGGATTTCGCTTTCTGAAAACCAGAATCTTCGGCGTCCCCGTTCCTTTTCACGTGAATTTTGACGAAGTGAACCTGCGGTTCTATGTGCGTCGCCACGAACGCGACGAAATCCGCAGAGGAGTTGTCTTCATAAAAGAGATCGTTCCGCGACGGTTAATTGCATGGGTCGCGCGCAGTTTCTATAACGAAAATTATGTCGCTCTGCCGATGGCGCATGCGATTGGCGCGGATGGTGAACGCGGATTGACGGTAGCCTACCGCTGGAGAACTGCGAATGGTTGGAGCGCGATCCGGCTTAAGTCACAGGGCGTGGCCGAGCTTGCGAACGAAGGATCTCATGAGCAATTCATTACCGAGTACTATTGGGGCTACGCCACTCAACCAGACGGTGGCTGCGTGGAATATCGCGTGACGCATCCGGCGTGGAAGGTTTGGTCTGCGCGAAGCGCGGATTTTGCGGGCGATGTCGACGCGTTGTATGGGAGAGAATTTGCGGCGGTATTGCGTGGGCATCCGTCGTCGGCATTTCTGGCTGAAGGGTCAGCGGTGAGGGTGATGCGCGGGCGGAAAGTAAGGCCACTGGGGCTAAAGCCCTGACATTCCTACGATTCAGACGGCCCTGAAGGGCCGCTCTTCCACGGTTGCCCAAACATTGTTGCGCTTTCTTCGGCCTGTGAAGCGATGTCCTGATGCGGCGGCGGGCGCTCGCTACCTGACAAAAGCCGGATCTTTTTCAGATCCGGCTCGAAGACGATTCGGGAATGTGACGGGAAAGTTCTAGAAGAGCGCCGTCGCTCTCCGCTTCCAGGTCTTCCCCTTTTCCTTCGCGATGTTTTCCATGTCGTTGACGTAGGCTCCGGCTTGCGTCAGGACGTGGTGCAGGTCGTTGCCGACGCTGATGAAGGTGAAACCTTTTTCCAGGAACTCGCCGACGCGCGCAGTGCCGAACAGGAAGACGCCTAGGATGACGTTGTTCTTGCGCGCCTGCTCGACCAGTTTCTGGGTGGCAGCGCCCAGTTCGGGCGAGGTGTACATGTCCGGGAACTTGTACTTGTTGTAGAGGCCCATCGACATGCAGAGATCGTTCTGGCCAAGGAAGAGAATGTCCACCCCAGGGACGGATGCGATCTCGACGATGTTTTCGATGCACGATGCGGTTTCGACTTGCAGGGCGACGATGCCTTCGTTGTTCCAGCTGCCGGCATATCCGAGCAAGCCACCTTTGTTCATGCTGCGCTGCGGAAATTAGACCGAGCGCGTGCCGACGGTCGGATACTTCGTGCAGCTGACCGCCTGGCGAGCTTCATCGGCGGTGTTGATGTAGGGGACGAGGACGCCGTCGGCACCGAGGTCAAGCGCCTGCTGGATCCCGGGGCGGTCGTCGTATCCGCCGACTCGCACCATTGACTTGGCGCCGCCGTTCGCGATACCGCTTAACATCGCCGAAAGTTTTTCATAATTCATGGGACCATGCTGGGTGTCGACCAGCAGCCAGTCGTATCCGCTGTGCGCAAGCTGCTCGGCAACCGTCGGACTATGCGAGTTTACGAACAGGCCCATTTTGGGCGTCCCGGCGCGCAACTGCTTCTTGAATTCTCCGCTTGTGAGTGCGGGATCGGGCATAGTACCTCCTGAAGTGCTCTGCAAAGAGTGCGTTGAAATGGGATTCAGTGTAACGAACGAAGCCGCTTTGCGGCTAGCGCGCGGGCGCGGATTTTTCATCACACTATGACCGGTGGGCAGTTCGCTCGCGGCCGCGGAGGTTCAGAGCTTTGCGCGACGTAGGCAGTTGAAGACCGAAAAGGCGGCTCCGACGAACATGAGCGCTCCGAAGCCAATCAGATATGCGGACATGAATCCGGTCCTCGCGACCACTCCGAAGGCGATCGTGAATACGGCCAGCAAAGCAAACCAAACGGCGTTGCGTGAGTGGGTCGCGCGATGGTGGAGCGGAACAAGAAGGTCTATCCGATGGCAACGGTCCGCCAGAATTTCAGGAAACTTTACAACAGGCGGGAGCAGTCGCAGAGGCTGAGAAGCAGTGTTGGCGGGCTGTTTGAGGGCATGTCACGGCGTTCTCGAGGGCGGTGAGATCGCGCCAAAACAAGGTAGGAAGCCAATTTGGTACTAGTGGGTTCCACAAAAACCTCGTTTTTGGCCGATTTTCAGAGGTTGACTCGCAAAAAACCGCATAAAATCTGCACAAAACGCTATTTTTCCACAGCCCGAGTGCGTTAAGATGCCTTCGTTCCGCAAGAAATCTCAAGTGTCCCCCAAGGAGGACTCATGGCTTCTGGTATGACCAAGACTCAACTCACGCGTAGTCTCGCCGAAAAACTCGGCACCAACAACAAGACCGCCGCAACGTTCCTCGAGACGCTGGCTGACACCGCGATCAAAGAAACCAAGAAGAACGGCGTATTCGTCGTGCCCGGACTGGGCCGCCTTGTGAAAGCACATCGCAAAGCCCGCATGGGACGCAATCCGCAGACCGGCGAACCGATTCAGATCAAAGCCAAGACCGTCGTGAAGTTCCGCGTGGCCAAGGCCGCGAAAGATTCCATCGCCCCTAAGGGCAAGTAATTTTCAGGTGTATGTCGGACGCTCCCGTCCGGCAAAGTTGGCGGAGAAGGGCTGGCGCGCGCCAGCCCTTTTTGTTTCACCCGCACCGGCTGGATTTTGGTCCTCGCCACCGGGTATGCCGGCAGAACCTGCGATTGCCATCCCCGATTCCTGACGCATACAATCTTCTTTCCTTTTCCTGAGGCCCAGTGAAGCGCATCAAGGCTATCTATCCCGGCTCGTTCGATCCTCCCACTAACGGGCACCTCGACCTGATTGAGCGGGGCAGCAAGATTTTTGATGAACTGGTTGTGGCCATTCTGCGAAACCTGGAGAAGGCTCCCCTCTTCAGTGTCGCCGAGCGGCGCAACATGCTGGAGTCGATGACCTCGGACTTCGATAATGTTTCGGTCGAGACCTTCGACGGCCTTACGGTTGAGTATGCGATGAAGGTGGATGCATCGGCCGTGCTGCGCGGGATTCGGGCGATCAGCGACTACGAATACGAACTTCAGATGGCCCTGATGAATCGTAAACTCCAGCCCAGTCTGGAAACAGTTTTTATGATGCCGGCCGAAAAATATTCCTATGTGAGTTCGCGGATGGTGCGCGAGGTGGCGCAACTCGGCGGGAATATCGATTGCCTCGTCCCCGAACTGGTGGCACAGAAGCTTCGTGAGAAAATGGATCCGGCGCTCAAGTTTGTAGATGTCGAGCGGTTGGAACAAAAGGCATCAGACCGAGAACGCAAAAGCAGGTCCAGGAAAAAGAGATCATGAGCAGCGTGATGACTCCCGTTACCCATCCCGTCCGATTGACGGAGCGCATTAACCGTATTGAGCCGTCATCCACCATGGCCGCCGCGGCCGAAGCCGAGAAGCTGCGCCAGCAGGGCATAGATATTGTGGACGTGACAGCCGGCGAGCCGCATTTCTCGACGCCACAGCATGTAAAAGACGCCGCCATCGCCGCCATTAACGCCAATTTTTCGAAGTACACCGCGGTAGGCGGCACGCTCGAACTCAAGGACGCGATCATCAAGCGCCACGCAACCGATTTCGGCTCGGCTTACAGGCGCGAGGAGACGTGCGCGTCGGTGGGCGGCAAGCACGCTTTATTCAATGTGATTTCGGTGCTGGTGGAGCACGGCGACGAAGTCATCCTGCCGGTACCTTATTGGGTCAGCTTCAAGGATATGGTCCGCTATGTTGGCGGCAATTGCGTGCTGCTCGATGCCGACGAGTCGCAGGGCTTTCGTGTTACCGCGCAGATGGTCGAGCGGCTGATTACGCCGAAGACGAAGCTCATCATTCTGAACTCTCCGTCGAACCCGTCGGGCGCGGTGATGAGTCCGGCTGACATGACCGAGGTCGTGAGATTGGCCCACGAACGCGGCATCTGGGTGATTTCAGACGAATGCTACGTCTACCTGAATTACACAGCGAAGAATTTTTCGGTCGGATCTCTGACCGAATTTCGCGACCGCTTTCTGGTGGTGGGCTCTCTTTCGAAAACCTACGCGATGACCGGATGGCGGCTCGGATACACTCTTGGGCCGGCGGCGGTCGTCGGCGCGGTGCAGAAGTTGCAGAGCCAGTCGACTTCGAATCCGACGTCGATTGTGCAGAAAGCGGCGGTCGCCGCTCTGAACAGTTCGCAGCAATGCGTTGCCGACATGCGGGCAGAATATATCCGGCTGCGGGATCACATCGTCGGCGGACTGCGGGCAATTCCGGGTGTGAAGTGCACGATGCCGGAAGGCGCGTTCTATGCGTATCCGAATGTGTCGGCGTTCTTCGGCAAAAGCGGCGTGAATTCAGCGGCTGATGTCGCGCACGGACTTTTGCACAAAGCGCACGTCGCGACCGTGGCTGGAGAAGGCTTCGGGACGTCCGAGCACGTCCGCATTTCCTACGCGACTACGATCGAGAATCTGGATCGGGCGCTGGAGCGGATGCGCAAGTACTTTGCGGACCTGTAGTGTTCTGCTGCGACTCACTCAATGCTGAACTCGAATCTAAGTAGTCCTTTCAACCGCGCTATCTTTGTCATCATCGGTTTGATGGTCGTCTGCTTCGGCGTCGGTTCGCTATGGCGTATCGGGACGATGTATCACAATTGGTGGAAAGGGTTGGTTTATGGGCCGTTCGCTATAGTCATAGGCATATTGTTCATCGTTTTTACGTTCAAGCTCGGGTCGTTAGAACGTAAATCGAAGATGAACCGGCGCCTCCGATGATTCTGGACGCGACAATTATTGGTATTTCGGCAAGCCGCAATGGACACAGCGCCTAGCCATAAAACCCAAGTTGTACCACCACTTTCCAGAGAACCACTGGCCGCAGCGTGGGCACCGCCAAACGTTGACTCGTACGCCTGTGAACAGGAAAAGCGCCATCCAAAAGAAAGCGAGTACAAAGAATGGGGTCGCAGTATGAAATAGCTTGGTTGATAAATACCCGAGAGTTCCAACGACGGGGACGTATCCTAGAAAAACCATTACCCATTGGTTCCTGATTCGTCGGTGCTTCTTCCAATCTTCTTCATATACCGCCATTAAAGGACCATCAATTTCAAGCGTTAGGTTACCATGCTAGAAACTTTCCAGCCGGCATGACTCAACTCTATCCACTCCTGATGTCACCCGCCTTCGACCCACGCCCGTGGGGAACTTTGGATCTTGCGCCGATTTATCCGAATCACAAATTCAACGAGAAGATTGGCGAAGCGTGGCTCACCGGCGACGATTGCCGCGCCACGAACGGGCCGCTGGCCAAGCGCTCTTTGTCGGATCTGAGCAAGGAATTTGGCCCGCCGCTGGTTGGATCGGCGGCGCGCGATCCGAAACGTTTTCCGCTGTTGCTGAAGTTTCTGTTTCCTCAAGACAAACTTTCTGTCCAGGTGCACCCGGACGATGCGACTGCCCAGCATTTCGGCGAACCTTGGGGCAAGACGGAGTGCTGGTATGTCGCGCACGCCAAGTCCGGTGCGCAAATCGCTCTGGGATTGAAACCCGGGGTGACGGCCGCACAACTCGAACAGGCCATCCAGGAAAAGCGGGCCGAAGAGTTGCTCAACTGGATCAATATCTATCAGGGCGAGATGATCTACGTCGCCGGCGGAACTGTGCACACCTTGGGCGGAGGCGCGGTCCTGGTCGAAACCCAGCAGCAATCGGACACGACGTATCGTCTTTACGATTATGGCCGCCCGCGCGAACTGCACCTTGAACGCGGGCTGGCCTCGGTCAAAGAGAAAGTAACGTCGGGTAAAGTGATTCGTCCGGCGCCGGTCGCCATCAATGGCGGCGAAAGCCGGCGCTCGGCCATGGTCGCTGCGCCCTACTTCACCGTTGACCTTTTCGAGTTGAAAGCCCCGCACGATTTCTCGACGGGCGATGAGTCGGGAAAAGACTCAGTGCAGATCCTGGTCGCCATTGACGGCTGCGGTGTCGTCGAAACAAGTGGCCGCGACCCGGTAACGCTGGCGAAAGGCGATGCGGTTGTCGTTCCCGCAGCGCTTGGGGAGTTCACGGTGCGGCCCCAGTGGTCGCTGGAGTTTCTGAAAGCCTGCGTTCCGGGCGCCACAGTTCCCGAGCCCGCCACTCGACTATGACCCAGGTCAAATCGTTCACCACAGGGGCACAGAGATCCACAAAAGAGTCTCGCTTTATGTTGTCCCCTGTGATCCTCTGTGCCCGCTGTGGTTAAAGGTTTTTCACCGCCGCGCCTAAATGTTAGGCTCTTGAAGCACGTGAAGACGAATCCTCACTTCTATCCGATCATCCTCGCTGGCGGACGCGGGACCCGTTTCTGGCCTCTCAGCCGCAAACGCCGTGCCAAGCAACTGCTCTCCCTCGACGGCAAGCAGACCATGATCCAGCAAACCGTGGCCCGACTCTTGCCCGTGGCGGCCCCCAAGCGCCACTGGATTATCACCAATGACGACCTTCGCGCCGCCATTTTGCGCCAACTGCCGAAACTCGAGCCGCGACAGATTCTGGCCGAGCCCGTCGGCCGCAATACTGCGCCCGCCATTGGCCTTGCGGCATTTCTCATGCTGCGCTCAGATCCGGAAGCGGTGCTCGGCCTTTTCCCATCCGACCACGTCATTGGCGACCCGGAACGCTATCGCGAAACTTTCGGCCAAGGCATTGAGATCGCCGCCGCCGGCGAGAATATTGTCGTCCTCGGGATTCGGCCCACCCGTCCCGAAACCGGTTACGGATACATTGAAGCCGGCGCACCGGATGCGAATGGCGGCCTGTGCGTTCGCCGTTTCACCGAAAAGCCCGACCTCGCAAAAGCGACTCAGTTTCTGGTCGCCGGAAACTATTTTTGGAACAGCGGCATGTTCCTCTGGCGTGCCGATACTTTGACCAACGCACTGCGCGAGCATTTGCCCGAGACGGCGCTGATTCTCGAAAAAATCGCGGCCGCATACGGCACGCGGAAATTTGGCGAGACCTTTCGCCGCCTCTATCCAAAATGCGAGAACATCAGCATTGACTACGCGGTGCTGGAACCGCGTTCCGCCAAGGGCGAAGGGAAGTCGCGCATTTTCTGCTTACCTGCGGACTTCGGCTGGAACGACCTCGGCTCCTGGACATCGCTACACGAGCACCATGCCCGGCGAAGCAGCCCGGCAGATGGAAATCTCATCACAGCCGCTGACAGCTTCACCTTGAATGCGAAGAATAATTACGTTCACGCGCCCGGCAAATTCGTGGCTACCATCGGAGTCAATAATCTGGTGATTGTTGAAACCGGCGACGCGCTACTGATCACCACGCTCGAGCAGTCGCAGGATGTAGGAAAAGTAGTAAAACATCTCGACGAAAAAAAACTGAAGAAATTGATCTGATTCGAAGCTCGTGACACGAAGCTCCTAGCCCCAAGCGAACGACCAATGACGCAAATCAAGTTTGGCACTGACGGCTGGCGCGGCTTCATCGCCGACGACTTTACTTTCGATAACGTGCGGCGAGTTGCGGGCGCGATCGCCGGCTATGTTCT
>QIAJ01000229.1 GCA_003225495.1 Acidobacteriota bacterium | reverse complement strand
CGTTGTAAAGGATCAGCGGTTTGTCTACGGCTTCGGCGATCGCCCTGAAGTGACGATATTGTCCCTCCTGCGTCGGCTTGTTGTAGTAGGGAGATGCGGTCAGGATGGCATTAACCCGCGGCCGCGCGGCGACTTCCTTCGCTTTAGCGATCGCCTCCTGAGTAGAGTTTGAGGTAGCGCCCGCGACGACCGGCACTCGCCCCGCCGCGACTTCGATGGTTACATCGATCACGTGCAGCCACTCATCATGCGTGAGAGTGGGTGTTTCCCCGGTCGTACCACAGGGAATCAGGAAATCGATTCCGGATTCCACTTGCCAGGAAACAAGGTTCCGCAAAGCAGTTTCATCGACAGCTCCGTCCGCGGTGAACGGTGTGACGAGAGCGGTTCCGCAGCCTCGTAATTCCATAGGAATAAGATAACGCTAACGCAACTGAAATGTGAACGGCGCGAACGTCAGGTTTCTCGAAATTGGACTCTCACGCGGCGGCTAAAGTTGCTTCCAGATTTCGCGGAACTCGAAAAATCCCTGTTTACCCGCCAGCCACTCGGCTGCGCGCACCGCGCCTTCGGCGAAACCGCGGCGTGACTTGCTATCGTGGCAGAGATAAATCCGGTCGTTCTGCGAATTGAAGACGACCTCGTGCATGCCCACGACATCCCCTTCGCGGAAGGAAACGACCTCCAATTCCTGCCCGCCGGATTCGCGTAAGATTGATTGCAGCGTGATCGCCGTCGCGGAAGGCGCGTCTTTTTTCTGCACGTGATGGCGCTCAAAGATCTGGCCCGAATAGTCGAAAGTGAGAGCGGGCGCCGAAGCCCGCACGACCTCAAAAAACAGATTCATGCCAATAGAGAAATTGGATCCGTAGAGAAAACCAGTTTTCGCCGCCAACACTTTGCCGCGAAGGCCCGGCACTTGCTCATACCAGCCAGTAGTCCCCACGACCATGCTCTTTCCCGCGCGAATACAGGCCTCGGCGTTGCCAATCACGGCGGAAGGCGTCGTGAAATCAATCACGGCGTTGATGTCTGATAGATGGCTCGGAGTGAGTGCGCTCGCGTCCGCGTTGTCCGCAGTGCTTAGAACGCGCACGTGATGGCGGCGTCCATGCGCGATCTCCGCGACCAGCGAGCCGGTCTTGCCTCGGCCTAGAACCAGAAGATTCATTCGGGGTTATCAGTGAAATATTACGCGAATACGTCGGGGTCTGCCTGCGCGAAAAACTCTTTGTGCAGTCGCCGCACTACTTCGGTTGCGTCGTCTTCTTCGATCACAAAAGTCAGGTTGATCTCGGATGCGCCCTGGGAAATCATGCGAATCTTTACATCTTCCAGAATTCCAAAGACCTTCGCAGCGATGCCTGGGGTATCACGCAAACTCTCTCCCACCAGGCAGACTATTGCCTTGCGGCCTTCGTATTTCACGTCCGCAAGCTTGGCGAGATCGGCGGCCAGCGCCGGGATTGCCTCGTTGGTCTCGGCAGTCACAGAAACGCTAACCTCGGAAGTGGACACTACGTCCACGGCCACCTGGTGCTGATCGAATACTTCAAAAATAGACTTCAAATATCCGTGTACCAAAAGCCGTCGCGGCGCGGCCACGTCGACGATCGTAATTTTCTTTTTGAGCGCGATGGCCTTGAAAATATTGGCGCAACGTGGAGCCCGTGCCGTGATCTTCGTCCCTTCGCAAGTAGGATTCTGCGAGTTCAATACGTATACGGCGATGTTCTTTTGAATGGCCGGAAGCACCGTTGCGGGATGTAAGACCTTCGCGCCAAAATACGCCAGCTCGGCGGCTTCGTCGAAGCTGATGACTTTGATCCGCCGGGCGTCGGAGCAGAGCCGAGGATCAGTAGTCATCATGCCATCCACATCGGTCCAGATCTCAATGCGAGCGGCGTCCAATCCAGCTCCGAAAATTGCCGCTGAGAAATCAGATCCACCTCGTCCGATCGTTGTGGTTACGCCTGCGCGATTAGATCCGATGAAGCCTCCCATGACCGGCACTTTCCCGGATTCCAGAAGAGGCTTAACTCTTTTTTGTAAGCGGTCATTGGTCTCATCGAACTGTGGAACTGCTTTGGTGTAGCTGGAGTCGGTGAGGAGGCACTGTCGTGAATCAATATGCACTCCGGGTAGACCGCGAGCCACGAATGCCGCGGCAACAATTTTGCTCGAGAGCATCTCCCCGAACGCGGCGACCGAATCATACGTTCGCGGAGTGATCTCGCCGACGGCGCCGATGCCGCGTAGCAGTTCGTCGAGGTCTTCGAAGTCGGCACCCAGGCCGCTGTGGAATTCTGTGAACAGAGCCGTACCCAGCAACTCGCCGGCAGTTTCGTAATGACGCTCGCGAAGCCCGCGCGCCATCTTGAGCGCGGTCTTGCGATCACCGTTCCCGGCAGCCTTGCCCATGGCCAGCAAGGAATCGGTCACTCTCGCCATGGCGCTGACCACCACGACTGGACGGTCCGCCAACCTGCCTTGGACGATTTGTCCGACGCGGTCAATTGCTTTCGCGTCTTGCACGGAGGTCCCGCCGAACTTCATGACAATCATGGGCGAAGGCGCTCCAGGCGCGACACCGTCGCTATACCAGAGAACGACGCAGGGAACGACGCATGGAACCACGCAGGTGCGGAAAGGAGGACAACCAAGGAGTAGAATCTCGGTCTTGAAGTGAATGGTCGTCTCACCCCAAATACCCCTTCGCCTTCAGCAGTTCGGCATTGAGCAATGCGGCTCCGGCGGCTCCACGAATCGTATTGTGCGACAGCACGGTGAACTTCCAGTCAAGTACGTTGCATTTACGCAGACGACCTACCGTAGTGGCCATGCCGTCGCCGGAATCTACATCCAAGCGTGGCTGTGGACGATCCACAGCGCTTAAATAAATCACCGGCTGCGCGGGAGCGCTGGGCAGGCTCAATTGCTGGGGTTCGGCGCGAAAGTCATTCCATGCCGCGATGATCTCTTCCGGCTTCGCTTTCTTTTTCAGGCGGATCGATACGGACTCAGTGTGGCCATCTTCCACGGCTACGCGGTTACATTGCGCGCTCATCGCGAAGGGTGCGGGGACGATGACTGCACCGTTGAGAGTCCCGAGCAGTTTCTGCGTCTCTTCCTCCATTTTCTCTTCTTCTTTCGCAATGTAGGGAATTACATTGCCAAGAATATCGAGCGAAGCCACGCCTGGATATCCCGCGCCGCTCACGGCTTGCATGGTCACGGCCATCACAGTTTCGAGTTCGAAGCGTCGATGAAGTGGTGCCAGCGCGAGCACCAGTCCGATCGCGGAACAATTGGGGTTCGTGACAGCGAACCCGCCCTTCCCGCGTCGCCAGGGCTGCGATTCGATCAGACAAATGTGATCCGCGTTCACTTCCGGAATTACCAGAGGAACGTCAGACTGCATGCGCAAGGCGCTCGAGTTCGACACTACCGCGCAACCCGCGGCCGCAAATTGGGGTTCCATCTCCTTGGCAATCGATGCATCGAGCGCGGCAAAGATGATCTTAGGCGCTCCTGCAGGCGTGGCGGCAGACACGGTCATCTTTGCCACTCGCTCAGGGATCGCGGTCTTCAAGCGCCAGCGCGCCGCCTCCGCATAAGGACGTCCTTCGGAGCGATCTGACGCAGCGAGCCACGAGACCTCGAACCACGGATGATGCTCCAGCAACTGGATGAACCGCTGCCCAACGATGCCTGTGGCACCGAGTATTCCTACGGAGAGTTTGTTTGGCATGGCTAAGCGGTAATTTTATAACAGTGGGATTTCAGCCGAGAATTGCATCCTCGGCACGAGGGGAAGGTTATGACGTCTTGCCGCGGCCGAGTTCCTGCGGGAAGAAATTTTCATTCAGTGGCCCGAACTTGCGCTTCTCAGCATAAATGCGCCACCGGCGCCACACGATCCGAAGGCTGGCCATGACGGGAATCGACAGATAGACGCCTAGGATGCCGGCAATTTCGCCCCCCGCAAGCACTCCGAATAGAGCCGCTAGAGGATGCAGTTGAACGCTCCCCCCCATGACGCGCGGAGCGATCACGTAATCCTGAGCCAACCGCCAGACCACCAGAAACAGCAACAGCAGGGGCCAGTAAGAGTAGCCCACCAACACGGCCACCAAAACCATGGCAGTGCCGGCGACCAGCGGACCGACAATGGGAACGAATTCCAGAACCCCGCCGGCGGTTCCAAGGACCATCGCATACGGCACGCGAAGAATTCCCAGTACCGACGTATACGCCAGCAGAGACAATCCCGCAAGTGTCAATTGCGCGCGAATGAACTGCGCCAGCATCTGGTTCAGATCGCGCAACACGTCCTGAAGGAATTCGCGCTGCGATCGTGATTGAACAAGGGAAATCGCCACTTCGTTGAAAGTGCCCGCGTCTCGAAGAAAGAACACGGCCAGAATGGGTACGAGAAAGAGCACCCAGACATTCTTCGCCGTCTCGGCAAAGCGCACCCCAATTCGTTGCGCCAGAACCAGTAGTTCCTCGCTGTGATTTTTGAGGACTTCCTGAATGCGGTTCTGGGTGGCGGCGCTCCATCCTCTTTGACGTCCGATGTCGACTGCGATCTGACCGGAGCTGACTTTCTTCGTTAATTCCGGCCAAGCTTCGCCCAAACGAGCGGCCTGACGGGTCACGCGTGGGCCGATAAAGAACACGAGCAGCACAAGGCTGGTGAGCAGTAGCAGGTAAATCAGCGCGATGGCCCGCCCGCGACCTCGCACGAGCTTCTCCAATCGCTCCACAGCAGGGTTCATCAGGTAGGCAAAGAAGATTGCGAATAAAAACAGGATCAGACTCTGCCGCGCGGCGTATAGAAAACCAAATCCGAGCGCGAACAGTAAGACTGTGACAATGACGCGCGACGTGCGTGAGTCGATGATAGTCAAGATAGGCTGATTGTTGGCAGCCGAACAGTCAAGGTTCGCCGCCGCATATTGCTATCGTACGTGCTGATGAGATCCAAAGCCACCGTCGAAAGGGACTGCCCTGGCGGTTCCGCACTCGCTAGTCGCGAATGACTTCCGTCTTTTCGGACGGTATGGATATGCGTAGCACCTTGAACTGGTCATCGAACCAGATCAGCCAGCTGCCCGTCTCACTCTTTAGTTCCAGCTTGCTGAGTTCTTTCTCAGTACTTCCGACGGTCACTTTCTCGCGTCCCATGAATTCCATACTGGCTGGCGCCGAAGAGTGCTGCCGGGGATTCATGGTGCCGAACTGGGCCTTTTGTTTTAGTGGGCATTGCACCTGGCCCTTTTCTGTTCTGCAGGCCGATGCGAGATACTTCCACGCCAGCACCTCGCGATGCACGAAGAAGTAATCGTCGAGAACGCTGGTGGCAGCGGGTAGGAGGTAGGGCTGCTCCTGCTGCTTTTCTTGGGGACTGGCGCTCCACTTCTGGGTTAGAAACTGATCATTGGGAACAACCACCGATTGCGCCTTACCGGGGCTTTGTTCTTTCCATTCGTACTTGCGAATCTCTCCTGTGCCGGTAAGCTGGAGTTCTGAATTCTGTACAGCCTGGCCGGCCGAGCCTTCTGCTTTGAACTCCGACTGTATATCACTCCCATTTGAATTCTGGGAAATAGAGAATGTTTCTGTCCCCACACGGCGGCCGTTCATGAAGACTCCAAAGGAGCCGGAGTCTACTTTTTGTGAGGCCGACTGTTTTTCGTTGGCGAACATAAATCCTGAAAGCATCATCAGCAGCGCGCATGACCAGCGAAAACCCTTCACCGTAGTCCTCCCGATTTTGAATCCGCGGACGATTCCAAAGCGGAGCCGTTATTCGCCGCGATCAGTTGCAAAGAACGTTCTATCTCGCCGCAGATTGAAGCCAGACTCTTGCCTGCCGTTTCAACGGTCAGCGCCGCCTGCCGGTAGAAGGGGAACCTTTCGGCGTACAACTCGGCAAACTGTTCGCGAGAATGCCGTAGGGGCCGGATGTCTTTTCCTTCCGAACTGCGGCGCCACAGTTCATCCACCGGCGCTTCAAGAAAAATCGTCGGCCATTGGTGTATCAGCTGGCGATTCTTTTCTAGCACGAAGGCTCCCCCACCCAGGGCGACCACACTGTCACGTGGCAGCGATTCTGTAAGTTCGCATAAGGCGGCCGTTTCGGCTAGTCGGAAAGCAGGTTCTCCGAGGTGACGAAAGATTTCCGCTACGGTACGACTCTCCCGGGATTCGATTAGGTTATCGAGATCCACGAAGTTCCAGCCCAGGCGTTTCGCCAATTCTTGCCCTACACTGCTCTTGCCGGAACCCATAAAGCCGACGAGAAAGACAGCGCGAACTCGCATGGTGTCCCTCAAACGAGGAGGCGTGCTCCAGGCACACCTACCCGCTGGTGTGTGACCGAAAATTGTGGTGGCTTTTCAGCGTTTCTTGAGGCGGATTTTACCACTGATCGACGTGAACAAGACCTCGGACGAAGCCTTGCCCACAGTGCCCGCGAAGCTGTTTGCATTCACCGGGAACTTGGGTTTTTCGTTGGGAATGAGAGGAAGTTCACTCTGGACTTGCCCATGCACGGAACGAGCATTGAAATCCGCGGACGCGGAGGATGCTACCAGAGCCTCAATGTCTCCGGTGTGGGTCGTGAAGGTGTAATCCCCGTCTGAACCGAAATCGCCATCGTATGAGATCTTGCCACTGCCGGACTTGACCTGCACAAAGGGTCCGTTCACCGAGTTCATACGAATATCTCCGCTTATCGAAGTAATCTCGATGTGAGCGTTGGTAACGTCGGTCAGCGTAATTGCGCCCTTCATGGTGGTGATATGAACGTGACCTCCACCGGAGTTTCGTATCTCGCCCGCAGTCGCTCGATTGTCAGAGGCCCTGTTGAAGAGCGCAAACTCACAGTGGCATTGGCGGGAACAGTCAACTCATAATCCACACGCCCGTTCTGGGCGTCCGCGCCCGGCATTAACTGGGACTCAATTTCAATACGGTTGCCCTTCTGGAGGTGATCGATATCGGCCTTGGACTCCTGCACCGCGACGATCACGACCTGGTTTCCATAGCCTGGTCTAACAGTGATGGAACCATACTGGGTGTCCACTGAGATGTTGGCCTTGGCCGTGGGGCGCACGGTGTAGCGAAATTCTCTTCGGCTTTGTGCAACGGCTTCCGATGCCAGGCAAGTTGCCAGAACTAAGGCTAGAACCGTTGTGCGCTGCATGTTTTCCATAAACGCCCCTGAGATCGACCCGGTCACTGTGCTATTGAACATTATCCAACGCCATTTGGTACAGCATTGATTTCTGTTCATAGGCGTCCATTACGTGCTGGCGCGCGTCATCATCCCCCGGATTTTGCTCCGCATAGGCCTGAGCGTCACGGATATAAGAATTGACCGAGCGCAACTGGTTCTCGTAGGACGCCCTCATCATCGGGGCATTCCGGGATACTTCGTCGAGGAATTGCTGGTCGTCTTGCTCGGAATCTTTCGGCAATGCAAGTACAACAGGTCGCTTTCTTGCTTCCGCTGACCGCTGGTTTACAGGAGCAGCCGAGGCTGTGGGAGCTTCTGAAGGAGTTGCATTGTTCCCTTGAGTTCCCGGCACGGGCGCAGCGACGGATCGGTTCGTCGAGACATTCTGAGAGGGTGTGGGTTTGGCGAGATAGGCGCCGATCGCGACCGCAGCCGCTGCCACCGGTACCAGCCACCAGGCGTTCCTGCGGCGTCCGGCGTTGGGCACCAGAACCGGTCTTGCCGCCGTCGCGCCAGGTTCGCGGGTAATGCCTTCCGAACGTAACTCAGCTGCAATCTTCACCCACACTCGCGGAGCCGGCTCGTAAACATCCGCCAACTGGCGAGCTTCACTGGCAATCAGCTCCAAGTCCGATACCAGTTCTGAGCACAACGGACACGACTTCAAATGGGCCTGAAATTCACCGTCATGACTGCCATCGATGATCTCCGGCAGAACTTGCTGAACATCTGCGCAATTCATACTTCCTCTCTCCCCAATACCGCGTCTGCCCCTATGTGTTCTCGGCCTTTTCGGCTCTCATGAACTTCAGATAATCACGCAGCTTCAATCTCGCTTTGTGGAGCTGCGACTTGCTGTTGCCGATCGAGCACCCTACCATTTCGGCGATTTCATTGTGCTCGAACCCTTCTACATCGTGCAGCACAAAAACCGTTTTGTAACCCGGGGGAAGCTTGTCGATCGCCCGTTGTAGCTGCAGACGGTCAATCGAGCCGGTCAGCTTCACATCCGGAGCTCCCAGTTCTTTCCGTGGTGATTCTTCATCTGTCTCGAGGGTTTCTTCCAGCGAAACCAACGGGAGACCCTTCTTCCGCAAATTCATCAGGACGACGTTGACTGTCATCCGGTGCAGCCAAGTCGAAAAAGCGGACTCGCCCCGAAACGTGCCAATCTTCCTAAACAGCTGAAGAAACGCTTCCTGAGCGAGATCCTCGGCCTGCGCAGGGTTGGAAACCATACGCAAACAGAGCGAGTACACGCGCCGCTTGTGCAGGTGGTACAAGGTCTCAAATGCAGCCTCATCCCCCTGCTTTGCTCGCTCAATCGCCTCTGCTTCAGTTGCTTTTGCTTGTTTCGGGTCGGTCAAGTCACCTTTTCCGGCCGCTTACTATGTCAGATGCGGCTTCAAACTCTTTTCGTTGTACGCTTTGCAGACAGAGATGCCGGTGGCAACCGCCAACCAGGATAGTCCCAGAATACCAAAAACCAATGCTTGCTGAAGGTTATAGGCACTCCTTCCATTTCGGGTCCGCTCCCAGCCAGCCACCTTCGTAACCGGCAGAAATATCGAGAGTTTTACCCCGCTGCTCTTATAGTCTCCAGTCCATGACCCTCAAGACCAGTTTCACGCTTCCGCAGCAGGATCGCAAAAGTGAGCCCCACAAAACCGAGAATCGAGAAAATCCACATACCAAGTGCGTAGCCGCCGGGGTTGTCGGGTCCGGCGTGCGAAAAATCGTTTGCCTTCCCGATTATCAAGTTGAGCAGGAAGAACCCGACCTGCTGGATCAAAGTCATCAACGCGTAGGCCGTCCCGAGCCGCGACTGATCAACGATATATGCAACCGAGGGCCACATCACCGCCGGAATCAGAGAAAAGGCGATACCCATCATGAACATTGTGACCAACAGCAGCAAGGGCACGGTTATGTGCTCTAAAGTCAAATGCCAGGCGGTTACCCATGGAAAGGTGAAGGTCACAGTTCTCGCGGCTGAAAGATACGCCATCATTAGGTACACCGGCATGATGAGGACGGAACCGAGCATCATGAATAGCGCTCGCTTACCAACCCGATCCACCATTAGGCCGAACAGGGGCGTGGCAATCATCGCCGTGAAGGGAAGCAAACTGTTGCAAAAACCCGCCTGTTTGATTGCTTCCGAAGCAGTAATTTCGGAGTGCGCCCCGAGGATCTTGTTGGTGAAGAGATCAATAGCAAAAGTTCGAAATGGGAAGATAGCAGAGTAAAACGTGAAACAAAGCCCCACCACTAACCAATACGAAGGATTGAAGCCGAACATCTCACGAAGAGCGCGCCAAATTTGAAGAACGGCTTGCCTGAACGACAACCCACGGATTCGGAACATCGGACCGAACTCAATCCTGTCGATGGAACCCGCTTCTGCCAGTTGGTAGCGTGCTTCAGCCCTACTTTCCAGCGCCCAGTACACCAGAGAACAAACAACCGCCATTACTCCTGCACCCGCGGCAATCAACAACGGCCCCTGCCAACTGGGTTCCCCCGCGGGCCCTTGCGGATAAAACGCTCGGTTCGCCCAGGTGGGGGAATTGTCTGCGGCCACAGAGGCCAGCCGGGCGATCAATAGATTGATGCCAAAAGCAAAGCTCAGTTCCTTACCCTTGAACCACTTTGCGAGCGCGGTTGTCACGGCGACAATCATCGATTCCGCGCCCAGCCCGAGGACTGTGCGTCCCACAACCATCACCCAAAGCTGCCCGCGCAGTGCTGTCAGTGCGGCACCTGTAAGGCAGACCACCGCAAAGAATGCGATTGCCTTCTTGGTGCCGATGCGATCAATGATGATCCCGCCAATCAGCAACGTAAGAATCGCAGCCGCGCTGTAAGACGAGTTCAACCATCCAAAGCCGGTGGCCGAGTAGCCCAGCTTGTCGATGAAAATCCGTTCGAGCGGATTGATGCTGTCATAGATGTAGTAGTTCCCGCCCATGGCAATGCTGATAAACAAAAGCACCATCCAGCGGTAAAGGCGGGTCGGTTGAGGGCGGGCAATCTCACCCATGGATGTTTTCATCCTCGGCGCACTGGAGTGCCTGTCTCGGAAATGTGGAGAGAGTCAACCGCACGAAGATAGCAGATTGGGAACAACAACGCTGAGAGCCGCGTGAGCCTGCAGCGCAGAACGACAAAGGGCTCCCGCCTGAGGACAACGAGTCAGTCAGGAGCCCAATTTACTTACGATTGGAAGCCTATAGCTTTTCAGTCTTGCCGTCGTACTTGACGTTGCCGTTGTTTTGATTCTGACGCTGAACGTCGTCATTAGTGTAGGTGCGCGCAGCTTTTTTGCCGCTCTTCGCGGACGAAGCAGCTTGCGTCGGGTTCGGGATTTATTCGGTCCCACTGTAATAGATCCACGATGCTTTCGCTTCTTCCCGGTCACCCTTTCCTTCGTGCATCTCGCGCATTTCGTGCATTCCGTG